>JBAUOE010000038.1:0-15814 GCA_049579585.1 Solirubrobacterales bacterium
ATCAGCAACTGTTTGACCGCCGCCCGGCGGCCGGCCGGCGCCACCCACATCCAGGCGATCGCCAACCCCGGCAGTACCAGCAGGGCGGCGCCCATTTTCGTTTCGAAACCAAGGCCGACACAGATCGCCGCGAAAACGACCCATCGGGTGCGGCCATCTTCGAGTCCGCGAACCACGAACCAGACAGCAGCCAGGGAAAGCAGGACCAGCAGCGCGTCAGGGTTGTTGTGACGGAAGATCGCCACGGTGATCGGGGTCAGCGCAAACACCAGTCCGGCCACGCTGCCGCTGAGACGTCCAAATACGCGTCGCACCAGGTCATAGACCAGCACGGTTGAAGCCACACCCATCAGTGCCTGCGGCAGCAGGATACTCCACGAACTGAACCCGAACATGCGGACCGAAAGTGCCTGCACCCAGAGCGCGAGCGGCGGCTTGTCAACAGTCATCACGCCGGCCGCATCGAATGATCCGTAAAAGAAGTTGTGCCACGAACCTGACATCGACTGAACGGCAGCGCTGTAGTACTCGTTCGCCCAGCCGTTCTGGTTCAGGGCCCAGATGTTGAGGATCGCCGCAAGCAGGATCAGGCCGACCACTTCAGGGCGGTCCCGGACCACCGAGGTGATCTTGCCGGTGAAACGGCGGACGGCGGATTTGAGGCCGGCTCCCGGCCGGCTGCGAACTACGGTGGTGGGGCTCGTGGGGGATTGACTCATGCCGGAAAGAATCCATGCCGGCGCTGTGAGCACTGCGAGCCGAAGCTGAGAAGATCCTGAGAGGGGTTTCTCAGGAAACTCACAGCTTGAAGCGCAATGATGCTTCCATGAGTATCACCGCCGAAGCCCCCCAGCCACGAATCCTGGTCGTTGATGACGAGCCCAACATCGTTGATGTGATCTCAATGGCATTGCGTTTTCAGGAGTTCGAAGTCAGCTCTGCCGCCGATGGCAACGCTGCCTTGGATCAGGTCACGAGTTTCCGGCCCGACCTGGTCGTGCTCGACGTGATGATGCCCGGGCTCGACGGTTTCGAAGTCGCGAAGCGTCTCGAGGAAAAACGGGCCGACGTGCCGATCCTTTTCCTCACCGCCCGTGACACGACCGACGACAAGGTCCGTGGCCTGACGATCGGCGGCGACGATTACATGACCAAACCTTTCTCCATCGAAGAGCTGCTCGCGCGGATCAAAGTCATCCTCAAACGCACCGGCAACGGGGTGACTGAAGAAGGCCCGTTGCGTTTCCTTGACCTGGAATTGAACGACGAGACCCGCGAGGTCTTTCGTGATTCCAACCCGATCGACCTGACCGACACCGAGTTCAGGCTGCTCCGCTACCTGATGACCAATCCCCGTCGCGCCCTCACCCGCAACCAGATCCTCGACCACGTCTGGGATTACGACTTTGCCGGTGATGCCCGGGTGCTCGAGACATACGTCAGTTACCTGCGCAAAAAACTCGATCAGTTCGGTCCGAGCCTGATCTTCACCGTGCGAGGGGTCGGCTATGCGTTGCGGGAACCCCGGGCCTGAGGCCAGCTGATGTCCCTCCGGATCCGGCTGCTCATCGGGATCCTGGTCCTTGCCGCGGCCGGACTGCTGGTCCTCGACGTGGTTTCGTACCGGGCACTGGAAGGCCACCTTGACGACCGGGTCGACCAGCAGGTCGAATCGTCGGCCCGGCCACTTGAGTTCGCGCTTCGTTTGAAGGCAAACGGGCAGGGTGACCTTGGCCTGGCAGCCCGACCGCAGTCCGCCGATAGCGACCTGATCCCCGACGGCGGGCAGTCTCCCGGCGGAAGGGCTGGCCGGCCAAGAGGCGCTGCTCCGGAACTGCCCCCGGGAACGTACGGTCAGCTCAGAACCGCTGCGGGGCAGGTGCTGACCAGTGTCAGCT
Source organism: Solirubrobacterales bacterium (assembly GCA_049579585.1). Lineage (GTDB taxonomy): Bacteria > Actinomycetota > Thermoleophilia > Solirubrobacterales > 70-9 > 67-14. The sequence continues at coordinate 1,899 of JBAUOE010000038.1, forward strand.
TCGACTATGGCGACAGCGAACAGTCCAGCCCCGATCTGAGCGGTGAGCTGCCGGTCACCGGTGTCGGTGAACCGATCGAACCGGTGACCGTGAACTCCAAGGAGGGTGATGGCAAGTTCAGGGTGGCCGCGACCACCGGGCCCGACGGCCTGGTCACAGTTTCCGCAGTGCCGATGGGTGACACCGAAGAAACCCTTGAGCAGCTGGCCGTGATCGAAGCGATCGTCACCGTTTCCGTGCTGATCGCGCTCGCCGGCCTGGGCTGGTGGGTGATCGGGATCGGGCTGCGACCCCTGAAGAGAATCGGTGAAACAGCGGACGAGATCGCTGGCGGTGACCTCTCGAAACGCATTGACGACGTCAACCCGAATACCGAAGTCGGCCGTCTCGGAATCACTCTCAACTCGATGCTCACTCAGATCGAGGAGGCTTTCCGGCAGCGCAAGGAATCGGAGGACCGCATGCGCCAGTTCCTCGCCGATGCTTCCCATGAATTGCGAACCCCTCTGGCTTCGATTCGTGGTTATTCCGAGCTTTACCGGCTCGGCGCGATCGAAGAGCCGGACGGACTGCCGACCGCGATGAGCCGGATCGAATCCGAATCGATGCGTATGGGTGAACTGGTCGATGACCTGCTCGCCCTGGCACGGCTCGACGAGATGCCAACCCCGGCCCGGGAAATGGTGGTGCTCGGCCCGATCCTCGAGGAATCTGTCGCTGACCTGCAGGCCACCTCCCCCTCCCGCCAGATCAGCATCGAAACCGGTGGTGACCTGCGGACCAACGGCGATCCCGACCAGTTGCGACGCGCGATCGCCAACATCCTGAGGAACGCGGTGGTCCACACTCCCGACAACACCCCGATCGAAGTCAGGGCTTCAAGGTCATCGGACCGTCTCACCATCGAGGTTCGTGACCATGGCCCCGGCCTGCCCGATGGATCGGAAAAGACGGTTTTCGACCGTTTCTGGCGGGACAGTGAATCGCGGACCCGTGACAGTGGAGGTGCTGGCATCGGCCTGGCCATCGTCGCGGCAATCGTTGATGGTCATGACGGGACCGTGACCGCCGCCAACGCGGCCGATGGCACCGGCGCGATTTTCACGATCGAACTGCCCGCCGCCGCCTGACCGGGCCGGCGACTTCCACTTCTCAGAGGATTCACAGGGTTCTCTGGGGGGCATCACAGCGACCGGCTTCAGGCTGGTCACATGCCCCTCCCAGAGACCACAACCACGATCATCGAGACATCGGCCGAAGCTCCCCTGGCTTCGGTCGAGATCGTGGTTCCGGTCTACAACGAAGCCAGGGCTCTGGCCGATTCGATCCGGAAACTCGACACCTATCTCTCCGACGAGTTTCCTCTGAGCTATTCGATCACGATTGCCGACAACGCAAGCCGTGACGATACGCCGCTGATCGGCCGGGCCCTGGCTGACGACCTTGATTCAGTGAACTACCTCCGGCTCGAAGAGAAGGGCCGCGGGCGGGCGCTTCGTACCGCCTGGCTGGCCAGCAAATCGCCGGTTGCCTGTTACATGGACGTTGATCTCTCAACCGACCTGAAGGCGTTGTTGCCGCTGGTCGCGCCGCTGCTTTCCGGCCACAGCGACGTCGCGATCGGCAGCCGGCTGGCCCCCGGTTCGAATGTTGTCCGTGGCCCGAAAAGGGAGTTCATATCCCGTTCCTACAACAGCCTGCTTCGCACCATTCTGCGTTCCCGTTTCACCGATGCCCAGTGTGGTTTCAAAGCGGTCCGGACCGATGCGGCCCGTGAGCTGCTCGCCGACGTGAAGGATCAAGGCTGGTTCTTCGATACGGAACTCCTGGTCAGCGCCGAACGGCATGGTTTGCGCATCCATGAGGTGCCGGTCGACTGGGTTGATGATCCTGATTCACGGGTCGACATCATCAACACCGCCTGGCTTGACCTCAAGGGAGTCGCCCGGCTTTTCGCTTCAAGCCGGATCGCCCGGTTCGCGATCGTCGGCGTGGTTTCAACTATCGCTTATGCGGTGCTCTACCTGATGTTGAGGAGCCCACTGGGGCCCGATGGAGCGAACGCGCTGGCCCTCGGGATCACCGCGATCGCGAACACGGCGGCCAATCGCCGTTGGACCTTCGGCCTGCGTGGCCCCGAAAGGCTCTTTCGCCAGTACGCGATGGGTGGCCTTGTCTATCTGCTGACCCTGGGTGTGACTTCCGCGGCGATGGCTGTCCTTTACGGGCTGGACCCGTTCCCGAGCCGGCCGCTGGAGGTTTCCGTTCTGGTCCTGGCCAGTATCACCGCGACGATCACCCGTTATGTCGCCTTGAAAAGCTGGGTTTTCGCTATCCGGTTCCCTAAACGAGCTGATCGGCAGCAGGAAACGAGTTGAGTCCCGACCCGCCGGTGCTCTGGTGCTGCCGGCTGCGTAGATCCGGCTGCGTTTTCGCTCGAACGGATCGAACCGCAGCAGGAACCAGAGCAGCGGGGTCCAGGGGCCGAAGACGAAAGCGAGAGGGACCGTGGCCAGAAAGAAGCCGGCCGTGAAGAACGACGATTTCATGGTGAGATCCGTGTCCCAGGAGTATTCCGACCGACCGAGTTTCGCTTTCAGCACATGCCACTGCATGAGGCCGGAAGAGGCAGCAACCATGGTCAGGTTGAGGGTGTAGAGCGCCACCGAGAGCGGCGCTTCGTTTGCCCACTCACCCATCATCTGGCTGCTGAATGGAATCAGGACGATGAAAGCGAGGTAGAGCAGGGTCAGCAGCATCAGGCCGCGGTCGTATTCGACCACGGTGCGCATGAACCGGTGGCTGCTGATCCAGTAGACGCCGATCACGATGAAGCTGATCGCGAAAGCGGTGAAGTCCGAACCTTCGTCACGAAGTCCCTGCCAGAGGTCAGAACTCGAGCTTATGTCGGTCGGAACCTCGATCTGGAGCACCAAAAGGGTGATCGCGATCGCAAAAACACCGTCGGTGAAAGCGAAGATCCGGGACAGGTCTTTGCCGTGTTCAAGCCGGGGCAGATCTCTGCGTTTGTCCACACCGCGATTGTGCCAACGACACCGGACGATCCACCAGACGCGCGCTCACCTACAATGCGCCGAGCGCCGACGTAGCTCAGTTGGTAGAGCACTTCACTCGTAATGAAGGGGTCAGCGGTTCGATTCCGCTCGTCGGCTTATTGGGCGCGGTTTGTCTCAACTACTCTGGTCGCCGTGTTCTGGACGCCACGGAGGGCCTGGAGGTAGGCCGTGTCGCTCATGTTGGCTGCCAGCGTGTCATTGACTGCCTTTGTCCGCAATTCGAGTTCCGCCAGGAGGTCATTCAGCTCGGCCTGCCCGTTCTTGGCCTGCCCGTTCAACCGTTTGTGATCGATGGTCATCTTTCGCCTTCCGTTGAGGGGATCTATGAACATCTTGCTGCGTTATCTCCTGCTAGTTGAAGATATTTCGTGAAGATTCCAATTCCCTGACCGGACCTTCCAGGGCCGGCGCCTACAATGCCGTGATGGCCCACATCGCCATCTTCCACGGGATCACTGGCCTCGAACCAGGCGCGGCGGGTCTGGAGGGCCCGCTCAGGTCGGAGGGGCACACGGTTCATTGTCCCGACCTGTACCAGGGTCACCGATTCGAATCTGCCGAGACGGGATACGCCTTCATGGAAGAGGTGGGTTTCGGGACGCTGCTCGACCGGGCCGAGGAGGCCATGTCCGTGCTGCCTCCCGAGACGGTCCTGATCGGCATCTCGATGGGGACAGCGGTCGCTCAGCATCTCGCTCGACGGAGACCGGACGCGGCCGCGGCAGTGCTGCTCCATGCCGCGCCGGGACCGGCCGAAGGGGATCCCGCCTGGCCGCCCTCGGTCCCGGTCCAGATTCATTCCGCCGAAGGAGATTTCTACTTCATGCGTACGAATGCGGACGCCCTTGTAGAGGAGGCAGCCGGCGGGCGTCTCGTGCTCTACCCCGGATCCGGCCACACTTTCGCGGACCCCGAGGTCGAGGACTATGACCCGGAGCAGGCGCCGATCCTGGTCCGCAACGTGTGCGAGTTCATCGCCGAGACAGCTGGCGAAGGCCCGTGACCGGCTGCTGACGGGCAATCGTCATTCAGGAGCGCGGTACGTAACGGCCGTGAAGCATCAGGGGGTTACCTTCCGGATCCGCGAAGATCGCCATGTGGCAGACGCCGGTGTCGATGGTGGGGCCGAAGAAAGTGACGTCCCGGGCCTCGAGTTCGGCCCTCATTGCTTCGACATCGTCACAGTGGAGCGCGATCGCGTTGGTATTGACGAGGAACTCCCGGCCCACCTCGGTCGGATTCCACAGCGACAGCGTTGTCCCGCCGAGGTCGAACTCTGACTGCGGGGTGTCGGCGGAATGCTCGGATTCCTCGAGGCCCAGAACGTCGCGGTAGAAAGCTGCGGTGCGATTCACGTCGAGGGTAGGGATCGTGATGAAGTCGATGCGCGTAATTGATGTCATGCGAAGAAGGTATCGGCGAATTAGGTCACTTTCAGTCCGCAATAGATCAATTGCGGACAGATAGTGACCTCAGTCCGCAGCCGGCGACGGATCTATGTAGCCCCGGAAAGTCTCCGCTTGATGACATCAGCCTTCGCGGCCATCTCGGGGGGAGCAAGCACGGTCATCTCGACATCCAGCAGCGACATCCACACGAGAAATTCCGAAGACCAGCCAGCAACCGATTCGACAACACAGGAATCAGGCCCGTCGGGCACGACTTTCGCGTAACGCGACGGGATCCTTTTCTCCATTTCCACAGCCGGGGCCGACAGTCGGACCGAGCCACGCACGGCCTCAGGGCCTGCCTCGCGTCCTCGAATTCCCGCCTCCACGAATGCTGCCGCATCGCCACCCGGCACCTCCCGGCGGACCGAAGCCGAACCGACTTCGATCCCGCCGCCGATGCGATCAATGCGAAACGTCCGCCACCCATCGCGTCCGAGGTCATAAGCCACCAGGTACCAATTTCGACCACCGTGGACCATTGCGTTCGGTTCCACCTCTCGCTCGGTGACTTCACTGGCCCTTGACTCATAGGTGAATCGAAGACGGGCGCAGTCACGACAGGCAGCCGCGATCAAAGCGAGAAGGTCAGGATCGATCCGCGAACCATCCGGACCGAAAGTGAACGTGGAGGTCGCGCTGCTGAGATCCCGGACCCGGTCGCGCAGCCGCTCGGGGAGGATCTGCTCGAGCTTGGTCAGCGCCCTGAACGAAGTCTCCTCGATGCCCGCGATCGATCCCGCGGCAGCGCTGCGCAGTCCTACCGCGACCGCGACCGCCTCCGCATCATCGAGCAGCAGCGGCGGCAGTTTCGTCCCGGCACCAAGCCTGTACCCGCCCGCAACTCCGGGGGCGGCATCGATCGGGTAGCCGAGCCCGCGAAGCTTCTCGATGTCACGGCGGATCGTGCGGGGGCCGACCTCCAGGCGTTCGGCGAGATCGGGGCCGGTCCATTCGCGCCGCTGCTGGAGCAGCGTGAGCAATTCGAGCAGGCGGGCCGACGTCTGGATCATGCCGGGATGATCGCAGGGCTGATCTCGCAACCCAGATCGAAACCCCTAGTGCCAGGATCAGGCTCCGGCTTGACCCCAGCCCCACTGGACCTTGTCCTTCTTGTCGGAGATGACCTTGTTGCGGCGGCCACCCTGACCGGTGGTGATCGTGTCGGGGTATCCGTTCCGGCCGTCGAGAATGTCGATTCCGTAGCGGCCAAGCAGGCTCCGCTTGCGATCCTGGGTCTTTTTCTTCGGACCGAGGATTAGATGGTCGTTGTTCTTCGTTCCTTCAAGATTGTCGATGTCGTTGCCGAGCTTCAACCGGTTGGCACACTTGCCTTGGACCCACTGCGCATAACCCCGGCCGAGGTCAGCCTTGACGCCCTTGGCAGCACCGTTGAAAACAACGTTGTCCGCACCGGTGCCACCCCAGGCCTTGCCGCCGCTGCAGGGGTCCTGAGCATGGATCACGTCAGAATCAGCGCCGCCCTTGACGGTGGAACCGTCAACGAGGTAGATCTGATCGAGGTTGGGCCCACCCTCCAGCCGGCTGCCTCGGCTGCCGGGCTCGGTTGAGAGGACATCCTTGGTCTTGCCGCCCAGCAACACGTTTTTGCCGGTGCCGCCATTGATCGTTGTCGTGACGTAGGACGGAACCGAGTTTTCGATGGCAATCCGGTCGTCGCCGTCGTCCCCGTAAACCAGGATCCCGTTGAGATTGAAATAGGCCGCCGGACAGCTCACCTTTCCATCGCTGCCGAGACTGCTGCAAAGCCCGGCCGCGACCGGGTTGTTGCCAGCATCAACCCGGTACTGACCGGTAGAACGGTCGTAGCCGATCGAGATCTGGTCGCCGCCCTGACCTCCCATCACAGTGAGCACCCCGCTCTCGTTGATGTCAACGAGGACCCTGTTCGAACCCTGGTATCCCGGGCTGGTCTCACTGCAGTTGGTCATCTGACGAAAACCCTCACAGGCGTCAAAGCCAAGGCCGCCGTCGGCCTCATCGCTGTCGTTGGCATTGCCGATCAAAGTGTCATTGCCGAGGCCACCACTCAACTTGTTCTGTTGCCCGTCCTGGCCGACTATGTAGTCATCGAAAGATGACCCGATCGCGTTTTCGATCCCGTCGAGCGAATATTTGTGAATTCCCTGGGCACCGTTGGCCCCGAGGTCGATCTCGACCCCGGTTCCGTTGCGGCTCGCGCCCTCCGGTGTGTGGATCGCAAATGACATCGTGTCATTGCCAGCCCCACCATCTACCCGGCCCTGTCCGCGCGAGGTGGCGATGATCAGGTCATCTCCGCCCTTGGCCGCGGTCTTGGTGATTCCTGAATGGAAAATCACGATGTCACCGAACTCGGTCCCGTTGGCCCAGTCATCACCGGAACCCCCGTCGAGAAAGACCGGACCGAAACTCGGGGACCGGTCGGCGTTCATGTGGTCGTTGCCGCGCTCGCCAAAGAGCTGCTCGATCCTGCCTGACTTGCTCTTGCCGCCGTTGGAGAAGAGATAGTCGCTGCCGTTACCACCGAAGAGCGAAGAAACAGCGGTGCCGAGCGAATAGATCTTGTCGACGCCGGTTGTGCCGTAAAGCCGGTTGCCGTCACCGGCGTAGTCGTAGATCCGGTCGTTGCCGCGCAGACCATTCACCGTGTCGCGGTCGGCCGCGTTTTTCGGAGCCTTCTTCGGGCCACCGTAAAGAATGTCGTTGCCGTTCGATCCCTTGATCACGTCATTGCCGAGGCCGGCTTTGACCACGTTCAGGTGGCTGGACGGGTGAAGTTCGATCCGGTCGTTACCGCGACCGGTGCTGGTCATCGACTTGCCCTTGCCGGCGATTACCTTCTGCTTTCCTTTGTCGGCGCAGATGTGGCTGTAGGGCTTTCCGATGACTGTGATCTTGTTACCGGCGATCCAGGTCACATCTTTGAAAGCCACCCGGACAGTCTTCTTCTTGCCCTTGACAACCCGGTTGATCTTCTTGCCGAAGCACTTTGAGGGCCTGGCGTCGGCGGCCGCTGGCGTCAGAACCAGCAGGAACAAGACAAACGCAATCGCGACAAGGAACGCCGCGAACCCGAGCACGCGGCTCGCACCGTCGTAGCTGGAATCGAGGATGTCACTGTGGGCTGTATTCATCTGTATCGCACGTCCGTACCCGGTAGAAAGCCGATTAAATTGCAGCCCGTCCTGTCGAGAACGACAAGCGTGTGAGAACGGCGAGCCTGCGACTCGACGGGCGATTCCCTGAAAAAGCGCGTCAGTTACGGTAACAGCTGCCCCCTGCGGGGCCGGGAAGCGCTTGGTGGCTTACTCCAGTCCCTTGTGTTCCTGGATGACGTTTCCGCCGTCGACGATCAGGGTCTGTCCGGTTATGTACGAGGCTTCCGGGGCCACGAGCATCAGGATCGCCGCCGCTACCTCTTCGGGGGTCCCTGGCCTGCCGATCGGAGTGTTTCCACCGGCACCGTGCTCTTCAGCGGTGGAGCTGCCCGTCCTGATCCATCCGGGGTTAACTGAGTTAACCGTGGTCCCGCCCGGCCCGAGCTCGATTGCCAATGCTCTCATCAGACCATCGAGACCAGCTTTGGACGCGCTGTAGGCGGGATTTCCCGCGGCGCTTACGACTGGTCCCGTTACCGAAGTCACGAAAACCATCCGGCCTCCCGGGGATCCAGTCAACGAAGGCAGGGCCGCCCTGGTCACGTTGACCGCCAACTGGAAGTTCTGCTCGATCCCGGAGCGCCAGTCATCCTCGCTCAGGTCGGCGAACCTCCGGCCGACATCGTCCTTGCCGACCTGCGTCATGCCGGCGTTGTTGACGAGGATCTGAATCTGGCCGTGTGCAGCAACTACTGCGCTGACGAGACGGTCAGCGGCAGAGGCCTCGGTCAGATCGCCGATGTGTCCGCTGGCCTCAATCCCTTCCGCGGTGAGTTCCTGGACCCTCTCGTGGATGCGATCGGTCGTCGAGGTAATCGCCACCTTCGCGCCTTGTCGCCCGAGCAGCTTTGCCGTGGCAAAGCCGATCCCGTCAGCACCACCGCAGCCGGTAACCAGAGCGCACTTTCCGGACAGGTCAGCGAAGCGGTTGATTCGATCCTCGTTTGAACGCCCGTCTGAATCCACTTACCTTCACCCCGGTCAGAAGCATGAATCTCAACCGTACCCGGTCGGCTGGCGTGAAAGACCTGCCACGCTCCGCCGCTTTATGGCTGGTTAAACCGCCCGAATATCATCGCTGTTTCACATTAGCCGCCCCGACCCCCAACTAGAAAGCCGTTCCGGCGCCGAAACCGAACGTGGTTTCCGACTCGACATCCAGGGGATTCGTGGCATTGCCCTGATCCTGGTCCTGCTTTGCCATGCCGAAGTACCCTTCGCGGAAGGTGGCTTCGTCGGACTCGACGTCTTCTACGTGCTTTCCGGGTTCCTGATCACCGGACTGATCGTCCGGGAAATCGACCGGAAAGGCAAGTTCTCGATCCGTGACTTCTACGCGAGAAGGGCAAAACGCCTGCTTCCGCTGGCCGCTCTCGTACTGATCTTCATCGCTGTCACATCGATGATCCTGTTCAGCACGGTCAGGCAGATCGAAGTGGGGGGCGACATCATCGCCGCGTCGCTCTACTTCGTCAACTGGCATTTCATCGGGCAGGAAGTTGACTACTTCGCTTTCGCGGAAGGAATGTCAAGCCCAGTCCAGCACTACTGGTCGCTCTCGGTCGAAGAGCAGTTCTACGTGCTCTGGCCGATCCTTCTGCTGGGACTCACCTCGCTGGCCCTGCGTTTCGGCTGGCGCAGCCGCCGAACCATGGTGGTCGTGCTCGGTGGGGCCGCCCTCGCATCCCTGGTTTACAGCATCACCTACACCGCAACCGACCCCCAGAGCGCCTACTTTTCGACCCTGACCAGAGGCTGGGAACTGGCATTCGGCGGCATCCTTGCACTGGTACTGCCACGGGCATTACGCATGCCACAGAAAGCCTCGACCGTGATGGTTGGCGGCGGCATAACCGCGATCATCGCCGCCAGTTTCCTGCTGGCCGAAACTGATCCATACCCCGGGTGGCGTGCCCTGGCACCCGTCCTCGGAACCATGGCCGTGATCATCGGCGGGGCCTCGGTTGGCCGGGGCCTCGCCGTGCGTTTCCTTTCGGTCCGGCCGTTCCAGTACCTCGGAAAGATCTCCTATGCCTGGTACCTGTGGCACTGGCCCTTCATTGTTTTCGCGGTGACTATCTGGGGTGAAATGTCACCGGCCTGGCTGGTGGTGGTCACTCTCGCCGCCTGGATTCCTGCCGAAATCTCCCACCGGCTGGTCGAAGAACCCTTCCGCCGTTCACGATTCCTCAACCTGCGACCCAAACGGGCGCTCGCGATCGGTGCTGTCTGCACCCTGGCCACAGTGGTGGTCGGCATCGGTATTTCCAGCGACCGGATCAGCCTCACCACCGCCCCGGAAACCGAAGTGGCGGGCGCGTCCGTGATCGGAAACAAATACGAACCGCAGGAGAAGGTGAACCGAATCAAGCCGTCCCCGGCCAAAGCACGGGATGACCGGGGACGGATGTACGAGGAAGGTTGCCTGATCCAGGGTGAGGAAACCGAATCGGGTGAATGCTCATACGGCTCCGACCAGCCCCGGCGGAACGTTGTGCTGTTCGGTGATTCCCACGCCCTTCAGTACTCACCGGCACTCGAACGAATCGCCGACAACCGCAACTGGCGCATGGTGCTGTTCGCCCGAGGTAACTGCCTGATCGCCGACGTCCGGTTCCGCAACAAATGCGACACCTGGAAAGAGAACGTGATGAAGCGGATCGAGACCGTTGAGAAGCCCGATCTGGTCATCATCAGCACCTCAACGCTCGACCAGTTGCGGGTAAAAACGGATTCTGGTGAGCTCAGCCGGAAAGATAGCCAGCCGCTGATGGTTGACGGCCTTGCCAGGGTGATCCGGCGAATCAAAGCCACCGGATCCAAGGTGGTGGTGATCAGGGATCAAGCGAGAGCGCCTTTCATTCCCCCCGAATGCGTGGCCGACCACCAGGACCAGCTGAGCAAATGCGCGTTCACCCCGGAACGGAGGGACGAATGGGCTTTCGACCGGGACGCCGCCCGGAGGACCGGGGTTCGCCTGATCGACCCGATGAAGATCCTCTGCCAGGACGACCGTTGCCCTTCAGTGATCGGTGACGCCCTGGTCTACCGCGACACCTACCACCTGAGCGCCACCTTCTCGAACACGCTGGCCGGCTGGCTCGGCAAGCGCCTGCCGGAACTCGGATAACCGACAAGCCGACGCCCCACTTTTGAACCCCGGGACGGTGCCCGCGTCTCGGTGATGGTCCGGGCCGGCCCTTAGAGTTCTGCGGGTGGAAAAGGAAGGGAAGTCACGCAACACGGCATGGTTTGGCACCCTCGGTGCGGCGATGGAGTGGTACGACTTCACGCTTTACATCTATCTGGCGCCGGTGATCTCACAGCTTTTCTTCCCGTCAGACAGCACCCTGGATTCTTTGCTGGCGACCTTCGGTGTATTTGCCGCCGGCTACCTGATGCGCCCGCTTGGTGCTGCGGTGCTCGGCAACCTCGGCGATACCCGAGGCCGAAAGTTCGCGCTCGGTCTCTCGATCGCCCTGATGGCCTTCGGCATGTTGCTGATCGGCCTGCTGCCGACCGAAGCCAGGGTCGGGGTGCTTGCCCCGATACTGCTGGTCGTGATCCGGCTCGCCCAGGGCTTTTCGCTGGGCGGTGAGTTCAGCGGGTCGATCGTGCTCCTGGCAGAGAGCGCGAAACCACTTCGCCGCGGCTTCACCACGAACCTGGTCCAGGTCTCAACCGGCATCGGTTTCCTGCTCAGCTCCGCGACGGTGGCGGTTCTCCAGGCTTTGCTTACCGACGGCCAGATGGACACCTGGGGCTGGCGGATCCCATTCTTCATCGGCGCCGGCATCGGAGCATTTGCGCTTTACATGCTGATCACCAAGGTCGATCTTGAAGAAGAATCGAAGGACGAAGAAACACCTGACGACATCCCGCTCAAAACCCTGTTCAGGGACGAACGCAAGCCGCTGGTGCTCAGTTTCCTGCTCAACGGCCACCAGGCGCTCATCTACTACGTTGTCGCCACGTTCATCCCCACCTTCGTCACCTCGATCCTCGGCGGACCGCCGGAAGAAGGACTGTTCGCGTCGGCGATCGCGGCGATCGTATTCATGCTGCTTTGCCCTTACGCCGGCGGTCTCAGCGACCGGTACGGGAGGCGTCCGATTCTCGCAATCGGTGCAGCGCTGATGGCCCTGGCGGCAGTTCCACTGTTTGCGCTGATCGCCGAAACGACATTGCCAGCCGTGATCGGAGGTCAGCTGGGGCTGATGGTCCTGGTGGTCCTGTTCACTTCCCCCGCCCTGGTGATCGCAACCGAATTGTTCTCCCGCCCGACCCGCTACAGCGGTGTCGCGGTCAGCTACAACCTGGGAGCCACTGTCTTCGGTGGCACCGCGCCACTTATATGTACCGCCCTGATCTCAATCACCGGCTGGAACCTCGCCCCGGGACTGCTGCTCGCATTGGCATCAGTGCTGGTCCTGTTCGTGGTCTTCTACTCCCCGGAGACCGCGCCGGTCAAAACCGGGGAAGACAGCGTCTGACACCGTCATGTCGTAGCGGCAAGTATTTTGGCCTCGAAGAAGGGATCCCATCCGGGAGTTTCGAACCCCCATCCGACAGTCAGTTCGCTTGGCATGACCAGGTCCCCGAACCGGCGCTCTTCGTGGACGATGGCCCCAAAGGGCCGGTAGCCGTGCTCACCGCGGCCACGGTTATCCCAGCGCATCACGCCAGCACTCTTGATCGCCCCGTTGCCGTCGATCCTCAGTTTCACTTCAGGATGCTCGGGCGGCACGTCCCAGCTGGCCACGATCAGGTCGTCACTCTCGGCCCGCCACTTGACCCCGTGGGCTGGGAGCAGGCTCGCCGGAGACCAGACAGCGCCCTCGATCGCAGCGCGGACGGCACCAGAGCGGGCCGTTTCATCGTCGTCGACGTGCATCAGTTTCAACCTTCCGGAAAGCCTTACGTCCATGCTGGCCGCCCCGTCCGAGTAGCAGTCGACAACCCGAAGGAGCTTCAGGGGACCGGCCCGGGCACCCCACCGAAAGCTGTGGCCGTTGCCCCTCCACTCCGCATCAAAGGGCAGCCAGGCTCCGACCTTGATCCTTCCTGACATTTCCAACTGAACTCCGGCTCCCAGTCGACAACCGGTCACAAGAGCATGGGTGAAATACCGCCGCACCGGCTCGTCAAGCCCGGCAATCAATGCCGGATCGAATCGCATCTGCCGCTCGCTGGACATCACCTGCAAAGTACATCCTGAACGGGGCGCCCGGCGACAATCGCCTCCACGGACGGGCTGCATGAAAGGGCCACCGGCAAACCGGCGGCCCGCCGCTTCAGGCTTCCTGCGAAAGCCGGTATTCGGTTTCGATCTCGTTGCGGATCCTCGGACCGATCTCGGTTCTCAGGTCCTTCTCCAGCGCTTCGAGACGGATCTCGTTCTCATGCCGCAGTTCGTCTTCGATCTCGGCTCGAACCTCCAGCTTGATCGCGTCGCGGTCTTCAGGACTCAAGTCACTAAGTGCAGACATCTCTCTCCAATCGTTCAGGTTCTGGCCCGACCATAGCGCTTCAAACGATCAAGGTGAAGCCGCACTATCGGCGGCAGCAGCGCTGCTACTCTCGCGCAATGGAACCTTCCGAATCCGGTTCACCGCAGGTGCGCCCCGGAGCGCTCGTTACGGGTGCCGGGCGTGGTCTGGGTCGGGAGATCGCCCTGATGCTCGCGGCCCGCGGCTACGGGGTGCACGTCACCGACGTTGACCTCGATACCGCCCGGGCAGTTGCCGAAGAAATCGGCGAACCCGCCTTCGCTTCAACTCTCGACGTGGGTGACAACGAAGCCTGCCGCGCCGCAGCAAGCGCTACGGCTGAACGGTTCGGCTCACTCGAGGTCTGGGTCAACAACGCCGGGATCCTTCCGCTGGGCAACGCCTGGGACCATTCCGAAGAACAGATCCGGCAAGTCTTCGAGGTGAATACCTTCGGCACGATCAACGGGACATTGGCGGCGCTTGAGCTGATGCGGCCCGCCGGCAAAGGTCACGTGCTGAACGTGGTGTCGCTCGCCGGACTGATTGCCGCGCCCGGCGAAAACGTCTATTCGTCAACCAAACACGCGGCCCTGTCGTTCTCGGTCGGGACACAGATCGACCTGAAGCTCGCGGGCCTCGGGCAGATCCGGGTGAGCGCGCTTTGCCCCGACGGGATCTGGACCCCGATGCTTTTCGACAAAGCCGACGATCCACGGGCGGCCGCTTCGTGGTCCGGCA
>JBAUOE010000039.1:0-3810 GCA_049579585.1 Solirubrobacterales bacterium
GAAGAAGATCGGAACGGTTGGCGCCTCGTACGGCGGCGGCAAGTCAATGGCCCTCGGCGCCCTCAAGAACCGGATCATGCTGCCCGACGGCAGCTACGCACCGTGGAAGAGCCCGAACGGCACCGACATGGAGATCGCGGCTGCGGCCCCGATCGTTCCCTGGACCGACTTCGCTTACTCACTGCTGCCGAACGGCCGCACCCTCGACTACGCGAAAGACGCTCCTTACAACGATCCTCCGGGAATCATGAAGATCGGGATCGCTTCCGCCCTGCTGCCATCGGGCGACAGCTTCTCCGGCGAGATCCGGACCAGCCCGCAGCCGCCCCTCGGAGACCTCAACGCTGCGACCTACCCGATCGACCCGGAAGCCGACATCCTTGGCTGGAAGGATCGCATGGAAGTGGGCGAGCCCTACAACGATGCGCTCTCCGACCTGATGTTCGACCAGATGACCAGGCACCATTCTTCGTACTACATCGAAGACTCGGTCGAGCCTTCACCGATGCTGATCGCGCAGGGCTTCACCGACGATCTGTTCCCGGTGGACGAACCGCTTCGTTACCTGAACCGGACCAAGTCGAATTTCCCGGACGCAGACATCTCGCTGCTCTTCGCTGACATCGGCCACCCCCGGGCTCCGATCGCCGGACCCGGAATCAGCCAGGGCCGTGATTCTGACAAGGAAATGGGATTCGAAAGGGTTGACGCCTGGTTCGAGCACTACCTGCTCGGCAACGGTGCGAAGCCCGCCAACCAGGTTGAAGTCAAGACCCAGGTCTGCCCGTACGAAGAGCCCTCAGGCGGCCCTTACACGGCTCCGACATGGCCCGGACTTTCACCTGGTGAAATCCACTTCGAAGACCCGACCGAACACGTCATCTCGGCAGGTGCGGGACTTGACGGACCAGTGTTCACCTTCTCCAGCCTCAACCCCGGTTGCGGCCAGGTCGACAACACCGTTGAACCCGGCACCGTGAACTACGAGATCGGCACCGTTCCCACTGGTGGAGTCACCCTGATGGGAGCACCAACGATCATCGCTGACGTTGCGGTGGCCAATGGATCCGAATCGCAGATCGCGGTCCGCCTGCTGGAGATCGATTCCGGCAACAAGGAACGCCTGATCAGCCGTGCCGCCTACCGTCCGGATGCGTCCGGTCCGCAGGTGATTCAGCTCCACGGCAACGGATACAAGTTCAAGGCTGGCACGAAGATCCGTCTTCAGTTGCTGCCGAAGGACGGCGGAGATATCGGACTCACCTCCTACACCCGCCCGTCGAACAACCAGATGGACGTCACCATCAAGGATGTTGACGTGCGTCTGCCGGTCATGGAGCAGCCCGGTGCTGCCGACGGCATGGTCACGGCACCGCAGCCCAAGGTGCTGCCCGCCGGAACCGAACTGGCCGGCGATTACGCCGGAATCGGTTCGATCACCATCGCCGAGTGGGCCGCCGGGGACGTCGTCCCGGTCGTTGGTTCGCTGAAGCTGCAGGGCAAGCCGGTCGTCAAGGGCAAGGTTCTGATTGCCAAGGTCAAATGCAAGGCCATCAACGATTCCTGCGCGAAGACCAAACTGAAGTTCAAGGGCGCGCCGAAGAAGGGCAAGAAGGGCAAAGGACTGCTCATCGCCAAGGGCAACGCGGTCGCCAAGAAGTCCGGACAGACCAAGAAGGTCAAGCTGAAACTGACCCGCAAGGCACGCAACTTCTTCAAGGACAGGACGTTCCGGAAGAACGGCAAGAAGAAGGTCAAGCGTGGACCGAAGTCGCTCAGGGCGAAGGTCCTGATCAACGGCAAGTCCAAGGGCTCCACCAACGTGAAACGCGTCGGCAGGGTCAAGTAACAGGCAGCAGGCAGGGAGAACTGAGAGAGGCTCCGTCCGTAAGGACGGGGCCTTTTCTGTTTAAGTGGAGCTCTTTCGTTCCTTGGAACGGCCGCGGGGTGAAGCTATGCCAAGAACCCGCATCGCCTTGATGCCCAGGCCGAGTCGCTCGCGGCCGTCGGTGGCGGTTGCGTCATGGCCGCTGAGGTCACGGATCCGCTCGAGGCGGTAGCGGATCGTGTGGCGGTGGGTAAACATCTGCTTCGCGGTTGCCGGCACGTTGGCGTCACTGTCCAGGTATGCCTCGACGGTCGCAACAAGATCGGTTTCGTACTGCTCGTCGTAAACCACCAGGGGTTCGACGGTCTCCGAGTAGAAACTGTGAAGTTCTTCGTTGGTGGTTCCGAGCAGCAGCCGGTAGGCACCCGTTTCTTCAAAAGCGATCGGCGAGCGGCCTTCGGCCTCACCGACGTTCAGGGCCAGATGGGCCTCACGTGCCGCCCGTTCCAGTTCAAGCGGTTCGGTGGCGATCCTCGAACGGGAGATCGTGATGTTCAGGCCGGAAAGCGAACGTGGCAATTCACGGTCGAGCGCCTCTTCGACCTTGACCAGCCGTTCGTCCTCAGAGGCGGGCACGAGGATGCCAACAATCGATCCTTCTTCAACTTCGCCCATCGCGGCAATCGAACCAGGTGCGACCGCCCGGATCGTACGCACGGTCATGTCAAGCACCCTCGCTCTCCAGTCGCCGTCCTGGGCCGACCCGGAATGGGCACGAACCATGATCACCCCGCCGCCACGGCTGATGTCACAACCGAGTTCCCCGGCTCCGGAGATGATCTCGTCAGGATCGTTCAAGGAGCCATCGAAGATCGCCTTCAAAGTGTCGGCAACGGCCCCTTCGTTACCCCATTCGGCGGAGCGGGCACGCTCGACTTCCAGTGCCGCCAGCGCCGAAAGAACCTCAAGGATTTCGGTGTCACCGGAGTCGCCGAGATAACGGGCGAAACCGACGGTTTCGTCACCGAGGACCAAGTCGGATGACTCCACCCCTTTGCCCTCAGTGGTGAGCTTCTCCTCCTGCTGCTGTGTGGCCCCGGCCACGGCAAGAACGATGCCCGAGCGGTCGAGGAAAGCCACCGGGATCCCGAGCACGTCGGCTGCGGCGCGAGCCAGGCCGGGTAGTCCACGTCCGGCCAGAACAGGGCTGGCCAGGCGGGCGGCTGCCGCCGGCTTGGAGCTCGCCATCGGGGTCAGCCGCCCGACCAGGGAAAGACGTCAGCGATGTCATGCGTGACCAGCACGTAATAGATGCCCGCGAGCACTCCGATGGTGATCAGAGTGCCGAGAACGAAAAGGGAAAGAAATCCGGCTGCCACCTTTTCGGTCCAGCGGCCGTAGGAACTCATCGCTGGAATCAGGATGAGACCTACGAATGCGGTCAGACTGACCAGAGCTGCGCCCCCGAAAAGCCATGTGTTATTCAGCAAAGCGAACGTCATCTGCTTAATTTTTGCGCAACTGGCCGGTCAACAGGGCTGCGACTGCGAAAAACGCGAAACACAAAGCACCCAGAGCCCAGCCCGCATTGACGTCGCTCAGGTAATGAACACCGAGATATACCCGGCTCAATCCGATCAATCCGGTGATCAGGATCCCGGTCAGGACCAGTGCGGTTTTACGCACCATGTCGGGGCGCAGACGGACCGCGATCGTGACCGCCAGCCAGACATAGAAAACTGAATTTGCGGCGTGCCCGCTCGGAAATGAAGCATTCGAGAAGCCGGTCAGGCCACCGGTCGGACGGGGACGGTCAATCGTCTCTTTCAGGACGTCCACCCCGATGAAGATGACGACGGTGGAAAGCAGCAGAACGGCGAGCTCCGTCCACTTGCGGCCGGCGTAAAGCAGGGCGCCAGTGAGCGCTGTTAGCCCGAGGACCACCGGGGTTGAGCCAAGGTCCGTAATCACATGGGCAAGGT
>JBAUOE010000040.1:0-48261 GCA_049579585.1 Solirubrobacterales bacterium
CACCGACTGCCAGGTACAGCTTCGGTGCGACCGTCTTGCCGGTCTGTCCGATCTGTCCGGCGTAGGGCCACCAGCCGGCGTCGACGACGGCACGCGTCGCCGCAACGGCGGAGTTGTCGAAAGCGTCGGCGAGTGCCTGCGCACCGTCGAATCCTTCGGCTGAGCCGAGTCCACGACCGCCACCGATCAGGGTGTCGGCAGCTTCGATGTCGATGTCGGCGCCACGCTGCTCGCCGCGGGTGATCATCTCGGCTTTGGTCGACCATTCGGACAGCTCGACGTCAACGTCAACGACTTCGGCGGTTCCGCCGGATTCCTTGACGTCGAACGCGTTGAGGCGGCCGATGATGATGCCGGGTTCGGAGACATAACCGACGTCGGCGATCTGCGAGTCCTGCAGAATCGGACGTTCGGAAACCAGCTTGCCACCGTCAACCTTGACCTTGGTTACTTCCATGGTCACACCAGCGTTGAGGCGGGCTGTGAGTCCAGCGCCGATCTCGAAGCCGAGCAGGCCTCCGCCGAACAGCGCGTAGGTGAAGCCTTCGTCAGTAATGACCTTGGCCATCACGTCGACGATCGGCTGGGCGAGGCCTTCGGCCACGTCCTTGGCACGGTAGACCTTGGTCACACCGTAGTTGCCGAGTCCGGCAGCAGCGTCATCAGCGATGTCGCCGACGATTACCGCAGCAGCTTCAGTGCCGAGTTCACCGGCGAGCTTGGCGGCCTCGGAAAGAGCGCCCAGCGAGTTCTTGTTGAAATTACCCTCGTCGTCATGCAGGGCATAAACCAGGATGCCGGCCATCAGATCAGCTTCCTTTCGTCGAGCCAGGCAACGATCTTTTCGACCGTTTCGGCTGTGTCTTCGTCTTCGATGATCTCGCCGGCTGCCTTGGCGGGCGGCGGGTTCAGGGCGATGACTTTGGTCTGGGATCCGGCTTCGCCGACCTGTGAGGCTTCGATGCCGACATCACCGGTGGACTTGGTGTCCAACGGCTTCTTCTTGGCACCCATGATTGCCTTGAGGCTGGGGTAGCGGGGTTCGTTGATCGCGTCGCCAACGGAAATGACGGCGGGCAGCGAAAGGGCCACCGTGTCGTATCCGTATTCGGCCTGACGCTCACATACGAGCTTTTCGCCGTCGACCTTCATGCCGACAACCTGAGTCAGCGAAGGCATCTTGAGGTGATCGGCAACAACAGCACCGATCGTGTAGCACTCGCCGTCGTCGGACTGCTGTCCGAGGAGAACGACATCGGGGCTCTCTGACTCGAGCACCTTTGCCAGGGCGAGGCCGGTGGCGCAGACGTCGGAGCCAAGCAGGGCGTCGTCCGAAAGGTGGACGGAGCGGTCGGCACCGAGAGCAACGGCCTTCTGAAGGGCGCGCTGGGCGGAACCGGGGCCCATTGTGACGGCAACTACTTCGTCAATTGCGAGTTCGCCGCCTTCCTTGAGCTGCATGGCAGCTTCAATGGCGTGGGTATCGAAGGGATTGAGGTTGTTTTCGCCGCTACGATCGAGCCGCATGCTGCCGGTATCGATGCGCTTTTGTACCGCGGCGTCTGGCACCTCTTTCACCAGGACGCAAATCTTCAACTGAAGCCTCCTTAGGCTGAAAGTGTGTTGTTAAGCCGAAACGCGTTTTGCGACCGTGGATCTTACCGTTTACAGCAAATAGTTGACTGACCAGTCAATCGGGATGCGTCACACAGAGCATCGTGCAGAGTTCATAAAGGCGCCGACGGTCCTCGGCGCTGTCCCGGGTGCGAGGAATCCTATGCTTTGAACGAACCTTCCGATCTTGGAAAAAGGAGCCACCCGAAGCTTCATCAGGTCCGGCCGCGCACAACCAGACAGCGGTGTCTGCGCCTTCCGCCGTATCCCGCAGAACGGGGCCCAGAACCTTGTTGAAACCTGGCAGTGCGGCACTCATCCCCGGGGTTACGGCCCATCCGGGATGCATCGAGAAGTACGAGGGTCCGTTTTCTCCCGCACGTTCATTCCATTCATCGGTCAACATCACTTCGGCCCGTTTTGTGTGCGCATAGAAGGCCGTGGGCTTGTACTGCTTGTCTTCAAGCTGAGGGTCATTCAGGTTGAACCCGCTGGAATACATTCCGCCGGAAGACATCGTGACCACCCGGCCATTTTCGCTTTCTCCGATCCGGACGGCGAGTTCTTCGGTAAGCAGAAACGGACCGAGCACGTTGGTCGCGAAAGTCAATTCGAAGCCGTCGTCGGTGTGCTCGCGCTCTTCCGGCATCACTCCGGCGTTATTGATCAGCACGTCGAGTGGCGCGGCGGAAGCCAGGAAGTCGGCGGTGAATTCCCTGACCGAAGCCAGGTCCGACAGGTCACAGATGTGGAGCCGCACGTCGGCCCCGGTGAGATCCGCGATTTCGTCCCGGGCGACCTGTCCTTTCTGCGGGTTGCGACAGACCATGTGCACGACGGCTCCGCAGCGGGCAGATTCGAGGGCTGCGGCTTTGCCGAGCCCTGAATTTGATCCGGTGATCATCACTGACTTTCCGGTCAGGTCGGGTGCCTGCCAGTCAAAAAGCCGGCGGCGGACCCGGTAGCCGATCGCACTGAATCCCGGGACCACGGTGAAATCCATCGCCCGGTCTACTACTTCGGCCATTTGCTGCGGAATCAGACTCATGTCAATCCTTGGGTGGAAGCGCCAGTCTCGGCACTGTTGAACGGGGATATTTGCCGCGGGTCTGATCGATGAACCTGACCATCTGTTCGGCGACAGCGGCATCTTCGATTTCGATCATGTTCTCGGCGTTCTCTTCGCCAGACCGGGAAAGGTTGAAGGAACCGAGGAAAACGGTGTCGTCCGCGACGGTGACTTTCGCGTGCATGAAATTGCGCAGATCACCAGTGCCCCAGGGAACTGATTCCTTTCCGGAGAAAGGCAGTGAGCCCAGAACCTTTGCCAGCAACGGGATCTTCCATTTCGAGCCGGTAGCGGCCCATTGCTCGAATACACGGTCGGTCTGGGGTTCATCGATCACCCCGGCGATGTCAATC
Source organism: Solirubrobacterales bacterium (assembly GCA_049579585.1). Taxonomy (GTDB): domain Bacteria; phylum Actinomycetota; class Thermoleophilia; order Solirubrobacterales; family 70-9; genus 67-14. The sequence continues at coordinate 3,037 of JBAUOE010000040.1, forward strand.
TTTCCGGGCCGGTCTCCGAACTCGGCGAGGGTGCCGAGGATCGGGGCGGAAGTCAGCACCGGGGAAGCGATCCGGATGCGGTGCCTGGCTGCCCCGAGCCTGGTTGCTATCCGCTGGGCGAGGGCTTCGCCGTGACCGGGCGTGAACCAGGCGCGGACTGTTGCCTCCCCAATCGGGATCGGGTTGGGATCTCCCCTGCCGCTGCGGTCAACGTCGCCGGTGCTCCACAGTTCTTCGAAGTTCTCCAGATACTCGCCGGCCAGCTCGGCGGATTCGACGATCGCCAGCACGTTTTCCTGCCGGGTCCAGGAATAGATCGACCAGTTGGCCGACCCGGTCCAGATCGCCGCTTCGTCGCGCACCATGTACTTGTGGTGCATCAGGTCGGGCACGCCGCTTATTCCCCGGGTCTCAATCGGCAACTCAGCGAGGATCTTCGGACTGGTTTCCGGAGGAGGGTTGATCGCCGGCACGAAATTTGCCTTTTCGGCGCTGCCTCCGATTTCGTTGTAGGCAAGCCTCACCTTGACCCCACGCGCCGCGGCGTCACGGAAAGCGTCGGCGACAATCGATCCGATCGGGTCCGGAATACGGATGTCGTAAAGGGCGAGAACCAGGCTTCTTTCGGCCTGGCCGATGAATTTGGCGATTCGCCCGGCGACCATCTCCGCCTGGTCCATGTCTTCGGCATTGCCGCAGTCAGCCAGGCCGAGAACCTCAATCGGAGCGGTGGTCGTTTCCACACGACCACTCTAGTCACCGGCGAATGTCGCTCATTCCGCGAAGCGTTCCAGCACGTACTGATGGAACCTGGTCATTTCGACCAGGTCGCTGACCTTCAGACGCTCATCTGCCCCATGCATCGATTCGAGATAGGTGGTGATCGGAGTGTCGAAAACCGGCGCAAAGCCGTAGGCGGTCGTGCCGGCTGCCTGTCGCACCCAGTGCGAATCAGTGAAGCCCGGGGTGACCATAGGCAGCAGGACCGCACCGGGAAGCCGGCTCGCCAGGTAGTCCTCGATCACCCGATATAGCGGTGAATCGATGTCTGATTCGAAACCGCCCTCCATCGGTTCGAGAAAATCAAGTTCGAATCTGATCCCTTCGCCGAGTGCTTCGGCGACGTGGGCCCGTACGTCCTGCTCGGTCTGGCCGGGCAGCGCCCGGCAGTCGCAGATGATTTCGGCGAGCGGCGGAATCACGTTGCTTGGCTCGTGGGTGGCGAGTCCGGTCGGGGTCACGCTCATCCGGGTCATCGCCGGCACCAGCCCGGCAAGAATTTCATGCTGGGCGGCAAACCATTCAAGTCGGGCTTCATCCGTACCTGCCGGGCAGCCCAGCGCCTCAAGCGAGCGCCGCACGGAATCCGAAACCGCTATTCGCGGTTCATATTCAAAGAGCCGCTGGATCGCGGTCGCTGTTGAAAGCAGGGTGTTGCTGGAGCGGTCCGGCACCGAAGCATGCGCCGCCGTGCCGAAGATCCTCAGCCGCAGTGAAGTGACGAGCTTCTCGCCAACCGAGATCGTGACCGCGCGCCCTCCCCCGGCCAGTTCGAGCAGCATCCCGCCGCCTTCGTTCACCGCGAGGTCGCACATCAGGTCGGGTCGCTCGCGGGCCAGCCAGGACATGCCGACATCCGAGGTGTTGCGTTCTTCGTCCGATTCGGCGATGAATACGACGTCACCTTTCGGGCGATTGCCACTGCGGGCAAAACGGGCAAAAGCGACTGCCCTGGCGGCAAGTTCGTTTTTCATGTCAACGGCACCACGGCCGATCAGGTAGCCGTCGCGCTGGACCGCTTCGAAAGGCGGAACCGTCCAGTTGTCCACCGGTGCGGGGACCACATCGGTGTGTGCCATGAACAGGATCGAAGGACCGCCGCCGGTTCCCTGAATGCGGCTGATCAGGTTGAGTCGTGCCGGATCCGGGCCGGCCAGTTCCGTTTCAAGGCCCGATGACTCAAGGTATCCGGCCAGGTACCGGGCGGCTGGGGTCTCGTTGCCCGGTGGGTTTGATGTGTCGAGCCGGATCAGCTCCGCTGCTACTTCCAGGACTTCCTCCTGGACGTCGCGCCCGCTCATGCTTCGCCGTTCGCGGCGGCAACGATCTGTTCAACCGGGAACTGGTCCTGCCGTGACCCGTCCAGCCGGATGCCGGGACGCGCTGCGACCAGGCAGTTGTAAACCGCTTCGTGGGCTGACTCCCACGCGGCCGCGAGGTAAGGGTTGAGCTGATCGTTGGCGATTCCGGATCCACTTTCGTCGGTGGTGAAAGCCAGTCCGATCTCCCCCGATCCTTCCGAGGCGAACGATCCGGCGCGGGCCAGGCCCAGCAGCGGCCGCAAAGCAAGCCGTTTCAGTTGCCGGGCGCCGAGTGGTGCATCAGTGGCACAGATCGCGATGCATGATCCGTGGGAGGCCGCTTTCCGGACTGCTGGCTCCAGGCTGATTCCCGGCAGATCAAGGTATTCACGACTGCCAAAGTTACAAAGCAGCAGAACCCCTACCCGATGCTGCCCGACCGTTCGGGAAGCGGTGCCGATCCCCCCGGGAAAATCAAAACAGCTCATGCCGGTCCCGGCTCCGACTGTGCCTTCCGCCACGTCCCGACCGAGGTTCTGCCGGGCAGTTTCGACGTCGCCGTTCACAATCGTTCGCGAATCGGCCATGTCACCGTCGTCGCATTCGCCGACAACCGGCAACACGATGTGGTCGGGTCCGCGCCCGGATCCGGTGATTGCCGCCTGCAGCACCGTGCCGATCGCGTGCGATCCACAAAGGTGAACCGGTGTTTCCATGACACCGCGTTCGTCGATCTCCAGGTTGGCAGTCAGTTCACCGACCCCGTTGATCGTTGCTACCCCAGCGGGGGCCGGCAGTGCGGGCGGGGCAACTATGGTCACCCCGGTCGCTTCGCCGCTGGCCGCCTGGGAATGCCCGACCTGCACGCCTTCGACGTCGGTTATCGCGTTCAGGACCCCGGTTTCGAGCCGGCCGACCGGGCCGATCAGGTCCCGCCACCTAGGTTCAACCATTTGCCGGCTCCGTCTCGACACCCCGGGCAGAATCCGAATAGAGCAGGCAGGCAACTTCCCGGCCTTTGGCCCCGACTGGCTGCAGGGCCGGGTCGATCTGGTCGCACGACTCGAAGCGTTTCGGGCACCGGGGATGAAACCGGCATCCGCCTGGAACGTCGGTTGCGTCGGGCAATTCGCCCTGGAGCAGTTCACGCGAACCGCCGCCCCCGGGTTCCGGCACCGGAATCGCCGTGACCAGGGCTTTTGTATACGGATGTTTGGGGTCCTCGATCACTTCGACCGCCGAACCGCTTTCCACCACCCGGCCGAGGTACATGACCGCGATCCGGTCGCAGAGCGACCAGGCGAGGCTCAAGTCGTGGGTGATGAAAATGAGGGCCAGGCCACGGCGCTTCTGGAGTTCAAGCAGCACCGAAAGGATCTGGGACCTGACCGACGCGTCCAGCATCGAAACCGGTTCGTCGCAGATCAGTCCGTCCGGTTCCAGGACAAGGGCGGCCGCGATCGCCACCCGCTGCCTTTGGCCCCCGGAGAGCTGGTGCGGATAACGGTCGAGGTAACGCTCCGGATCGAGGCCGACGTCGTTCAGGGCCAGCCGCACTTTTTCTTCGCGGCCGTCCTTGGGGGACTTCTGGATCACCAATGGCTCGGTGACGATGTCCTTCACCCTCTGACGTGGATTTAGGGTCTGGTACGGATCCTGGAAGATCATCTGGATCCGGCGGCGTAATTCAGTCATGGCTTTCTTGCCGGAGCCGGGGGTGTCATCAAGCACGACCTCGCCGGCAGCAAGGTCCTGGAGTCCGAGTATCGCCCGGGCCAGGGTTGACTTGCCGCAGCCCGACTCTCCGACCACTCCCAGGACTTCGCCTTTCTTCCAGTCCAGGGAAACACCGTCGAGGGCCCGCGCGACTTTACGCCGCTGGCGGAACTGGACCTCGAGGTCATTCACGGAGATCAGGTTGTTTTCGCTCATGTCCGGATTCCTGCGGTAACCGGCTTGATTTCGGGCCAGCTGGTCCACGGCGCGAAATGGCAGGCAGCCGACTGCCCGGCGGCCACTTCCCGCAGTTCCGGATCCGTGAGGCAGCGCTCGGTCGAGTACGGGCATCGTGGGTGAAACGCACAGCCCTCGGGCGGGTTCCCGGGATCGGGTGGACCGCCCGGGATCGGTGGCGCAAGGCCGCGGGACCCACCAATCACCGGCAGCGAATCGAGCAGTCTTTTTGTGTACGGATGCTGGGGTGAAGCGAAAACCGCGGCGACCGGGCCGGTTTCGACGATCCGGCCCGCATACATGACCGCGATCCGGTCACATGTTTCTGCCAGCACACCAAGGTCGTGGGAGATCAGGATCAGGGCCAGGCCCAGTTCCCGGCGCAGTTTCTCCAGAAGCTGCAGGACCTGGGCCTGCATGACTACGTCGAGCGCCGTCGTCGGCTCGTCGGCGATTACGAGCGACGGCCTGCAGGCCAGGGCCAGGGCAATCATCACCCGCTGGCGCTGACCGCCGGAAAGCTGGTGTGGATAACGATGGCCAAGGGCGGGAGTCAGGCCGACGGTAGTCAGGAGGTCATCGATCCGGGCTTTCACCTGCTTGCCATTGACCCCGTCTTCGTGAAGCCGGATTACTTCGGCAATCTGGGCGTCGATGTACTTGACCGGATCGAGCGAGTTCATTGCACCCTGGAAGACCAGTGATATGTGCCGCCACCGGACCAGCTGCATGCCGGCTTCGGTTCGCCGGTCGACCTTGATCGGTTCTTCCAGTTCCGGTGGCCTGAGGACAATTCCGCCGGTCTGTTTCAGCCCGCCCGGCAGCATCTTCATCAGCGACAGGGCAGTTGTCGTTTTGCCGCATCCGGATTCACCGGCCAGGCCAAGCGCCTCCCCTTTTTTCAAGGTGAAGCTGACATCGTCGACGATCGGCTTGCCGCGATGTTCGACCCTCAGGTTGCTGACTTCGAGCAGGCTGCTCATCCGTCTTCTCTCAGTCGTGGATTGATGTATTCCTCATAGAGGAAACCGAGCAGTGAAACCCCGAGTACCAGCATTGTTATCGCCAGCCCAGGCGGGATCACGTACCACCAGGCGCCCGCACTCGGGGCCCCGGAGTTGAAGGCGTTTTCGAGCATCGTGCCCCAGGAGATACGGGTGGGATCGCCGAGTCCAAGGAATGAAAGTGCCGCCTCGGAAAGGATCGCGACGGCGATGATCAGCACCGTATTCGCGAAAATCAGGGGCAGCGTGTTTGGCAGGATGTGGGTCTTGATGATGTAGGTGTCCCCGGCACCAAGTGCCCGTGCCCGTTCCACGAATGCGCGTTCCCGAAGGGTCAGGACCTGTGCCCTGACGATCCTGCCGGTTCCGGCCCAGGACGTGAGTCCGATCACCGCGATCAGCACGGTCAGGGTGGGGTCCAGCAGCCGGGCGAGGACGATCATCAGGGGCAACGTCGGGATCACCAGGAACCAGTTCTCGAGGGCATCGAGAATGCGGTCGGTCCATCCCCCGAAATAGCCGCTGGCGATGCCGACGGCCGATCCGAGGATTGCCGAAATGACCGCGGCGGCAAACCCGACCAGCATCGACACCCTGGTGCCGACCAGCAACTGCGAAAACACGTCCGCGCCACTTTCGGTGGTTCCCAGCCAGTGGTCGAAACTCGGTGGCTGGAGCACGTCAAGGCTTGATGCCTCCGGAGGGTAGGGCGCAATCACCGTGCCGAAGATCGCCACGAAGAACGCGACCCCGAGGATGGTCAGTCCGAAGCGGCCCCGCCAGGTATCGACCAGCAGCCGCAGGGGGTTCCGGTCGTTCATTTGGTCTGGACCCTCGGGTCGAGGTAGAAGTAGAGGATGTCGGCCGCCAGATTGGCCAGGATCACCCCGAACGAAAAGACCAGGAAGGTGCCCTGCAGCACCGGATAGTCCTTGTCGTTGATCGCCTGGAAGGTGAGTTCACCCAGGCCGGGCCACGAGAAGATCGTTTCGATGGTGATCGCCCCGCCCACCACCGCGCCGAACTGGATCGCTGACAGGGTGACCAGCGGCAACAGCGCGTTGGGTACCGCATGGCGGCGCACGACCCGGTCCCAGCGCATGCCGGTTGCCCGTTTGACGGTGATGAAATCCTCGGTGAGCACGTCGACCATCGACGACCGCATGATCAGGAAATACTGCCCGAGCAACATCAGGGTCATTGCGGTCGCGGGCAGCACCAGATGTTTGGCGACATCCGCCGCCTGCGCAAAGAAACTGGAGAAATCAACCCCGGGGGTCATCTGCAGGCCCGACGGGAATATCGGGATCCAGACCGCGAAAACCAGAATCAGGATTATCCCGATCCAGTACTCGGGTGACGCGTAAGTGAACAGGCTGAACCCGAGCAAGGCATCGTCTGACTTTTGGCCGCGCCGGGTAGCGGCAATCACCCCCATCCAGCTTCCGAGCAGCGTGGCGATCAGGGTTCCGGTGCCAACCAGCAGCAGGGTCCAGGGCAGCGCGTCCTTGATTTCATCCCAGACCGGCTGACGCGAGCGCTGGCTGATTCCGAGGTCGAGCCTGGCCGTGTCAGCAACATTGTCAGTGAACTGCCCGATCAGGGGTTTGTCGAGTCCGTACTGGGCCTGGAGCTTGGTGATCTCTTCCGGTGTCGCCCGGGGCAGACGGGCAAGCTGGGTGGTCGGGTCGCCCATGACCCGGAACAGGAAGAAGTTGAAAATGATGACGAAGACGAGCGTGAGGATGGCCGCTGCGACTTTGCCAGCCAGCCAGCGGCCACTCACGCTTCGTCTCCGGTCATCATTCGGGCTTTCTTACTCTTCGAGCTCGACTGGCTCGTTGTCGCGGCGCCGGCGTGAACGGATGATGAAGAACACGACTCCACCGATCACGACCAGGGCGATCACGCCAATTACAACTCCGGAACCACCGCCCCCTCCTTCGTCTGAGGATGAGCCGCTTGCTGGTTCAAGCGTGAGCAGTGGCGCGTAGCCAGCCTGCTCGCAGAACACATCGCCGTCCCCTTCGGGACAGGTGACCTCAACGTCGCCTAGCCGGTCGGTCCGGTAGGCCTGCAGGTTGGGGTCTTCCGAAAGCACCAGGTACGGCAGGTCTTCCTGCAGGATGTCGATCATCTGGCCGATGATTTCCTTGCGTTCAGCCACATCGAAGACCCCGGTCTGTTCCTGGTAGAGCTTGTCGTACTCCGGGCTCGAGTAGAAAGAATCCGAGGATCCCCCGATTTCGCCCGTGGTCATCAGGCTCAGCAGGAAGCTGGGGTCGTAGGCGTCGCCGCCCCAGCCCCAGATGAAGCTGTCGAAGGCCGGCGCGGGCTTGCCGTCCTTGTGCCGAATCGTGAGCTCGGTCAGCTTGTCGACGCTGACCACCTCGACGTTGAACTCGATTCCGACTTCCCGTGCCATCTCGGCGACCAGCTTGGCGGCCTGGATGTTCGAAGGCGATTCCGAACGTACGTAGAGGTTGAACGAAAGCTCGTTGCCATCCTTCGAACGGATGCCGTCGCCTTCACGGGTGTAGCCGGCTTCGTCGAGCAGCTGGTTGGCTTTCTCAGGATCGAAGTCATAATCCTCAGTCGGCTCTTCGTAGAACGCCTTGTAGAACGATGGCAACAGACCGTGGCCGATGAACGAAGTTCCCCGGTTGGCGATCTCGTTGATCCGTTCGCGGTCAACCGAGTAACCGATGGCCTGCCTTACTGCCTTGTCCTGGATCGCCGGGTTCCGTTCCGCATCCGGACACTCCGCCTCGGGGCAGACGTTGAACGCCAGTTCGGTGAAGGCCGGTGACGGGCTTTTCACTGTGGCGATGTCGGACTCGGTTCCAAGCCGCTCGAAGGTGGTTGCCTGGACTTCGGGAACTACGTCGATTTCATCGAGCTGCAGCGCCCGCTCGACGGCATCCTGGTTGCCGTATTTGATGAACTGGATCTGTTCGAATTTCGGTGTCCCACCGGAGAATTCCGGGTTCTGATCCATTTCGATGATGCGACCGCGGTCGAACTTGGTCACGATGAACGGCCCGGTTCCGACCAGAGGCAGGTCTGGCTGATAGGTGCTGGTGAGTTCTTCCAGCGGCACTTTGCCCCAGATGTGTTCAGGCAGGATGTAGATCAGAAGTCCACCGATGATCCGGGCGTCAGGCTTGGAGGTCTCGATCACGACTGTCTCGTCATCCGGAGTCTTGATCGACGTCACGTTGTTGGTGTAGCTGGTGAACAGTTCGCCCTCTTCACCGAGGTTTTCGAGGGTCCACTTGACGTCCTTCGATGTGACCGGGACGCCATCCGACCATTTCTTTTCCGGATCGAGTGTGAAGGTCACGGTTTTCCGGTCGTCTGACACTTCCCAGCTCTTGGCGATTCCGGGTGCCGGGGACAGATCCACCGGATCGAAGTTGACGAGGAGATCCCAGTTGATCGCCCAGACCGTGTAGTCCTCTTCATCGAGGCCAACGAAAGGATTGAGGGTCTGGGGATCCTGCGCCCAGCCGATCCGCAGTACGTCGTTTTCCGAATCGCCGGCCGCCGTGGCGGGGCTTGCGATCGCGAACAGCATGGCGATCGCAGCAAACACAATTCCGGCAAGGGTCCCCACTTGTTTCAACCTCATCAACTCACTCCTCCTGGTTGTTCTGATGCCGGACCGACCGCGGCCTCGGTTATTTCCAAAGTTTTTGCGGTGCCGTCGAGACGGACGCGGGCGCCCAGCGGCATCGTCGCCATGTGCTTTCCATGGCCGACCGGCACGTTCGCGATCGCCGGAATGCCCAGTGGGGCGATCAGTTCGTCGAGAACTTCTTCGATCGAGAGCGTCGATTCGTTCGCTTCGGGCGGAGTCAGCGAACGCAGGTTCACGTCCGTGCCGAAAATGAACCCGGCGGCGTTGTCCAGCTTGCCTGCCCTGACCAGATGGTTCAGCAGGGTGTCGATCAGGTACGGATCGGTGTTGAGATCCTCGACCATCACGATGCAACCGTCGGTCTCAACCTCGAATGGGGTGCCGATGCTGGCGCTCAGCAGGGTCAGGCAGCCGCCGGTCAGGACACCTTCGGCCTGGCCCTCGCCCACGGTCAGCACGTAGGGATCTTCCGGGTCTTCGAATACCTTGCCGAGCGGTTCTGGCTGAAAAGCCCGGTGGAACCACTCCTCGGTTTCGACGGTCAGTTCTTCCTTGCGACGGGTGAATCGCAGGAAGTTGGGTCCGTAGAAAGTTACCCAGCCCGGATGGGCAGCCAGGGCCAGATGAAGGGCTGTGATGTCGCTGAAACCACAGACGATTCTCGGGTCGCCGACGTTGTCCCAGTCGATCAGGTCATGGAGCCTCGCGCAGCCATAGCCGCCACCAAGTGCGTGGACCATGTCGATCCCGGGTTCTGACAATGCCCACTGCAGGTCGGCGGCACGCTCGGCGTCGGTTCCCGCCAGATAGCCGTGGACCTTGCGGTGGTTCGGCCCGAAAACAACCCGGTGGCCACGGGCTTCGAAATAGGCGGTGGCCTGCTCGATTTCGGACCTGGTCTGCGGGGGACTGGCCGGCGCAACTACGGCGATGGTCGCGCGATCGGGCAGGGCTGGGGGCTTGACACGGCTCAACTACTCACCTCTGTTCGTCGGGTTCGCAGTGCCGTCAGGCAAGCGTTCGAGGGCAAAATCTATCTTCTCTGGCGGCGTCCGCAGTGAACTGAGCACCAGTTCAACGTGGAGTTCGCCCACCCTTTCCAGTTCGAGCGGTCCGTCGGGGTTGAACCAGAGGGCAACCCCGGTGCATTGGAGCAGGATGGCGTAGGTCGCTACCGAGGCATCGGAGGTGGTGAATCCGCCGTCGGCAATCCCGTCGACGATCATCTGGCGGAACATCTCCTGATAGGCGTCACGCTTCTTGATCAGGAGTTCGCGGGGTTCCGGTGAAAGCGCCCGGATTTCACTGTCGGTCACGAAAGCGGCCCTGGCGTTGAGCCCATGGAATACAACGTGACCGTATACCGCGGCGGACAGCCTCCCGATCGGTCCCTCCGCCTTTTCCATGGCGTTTTCAACCACCTCGGAGAGCCGTTCCATGAAGTCGTCCTGCAGGCTGGTCAGGATCGATTCCTTGCCGGGGTACCAGTGGTAGATCGCGGCGGGCTGGACGTCTGCCGCATCGGCGATTGCCCGCATCGAGGTCGCGTTGTAGCCGAGCCGTGCGAACAGTTCGATTGCCGCCCGGTCGATTGCGTCGCGGGTCTCGATTCCCCTCCGGGCCGGCGGCCGCCGGCCTCCGTTTCCGGAGGGTGAAGTCGTTCCGGTGTCGCCAGGATCAGTCAAAGCCCCAGCAACTCCCGGGTCTGCGCCTGATCAGCGACGTCGCGGCCCAGTCGGCGGCTGAGGTCAACCGCAAGCTCAACCAGGGCGGCGTTCGACGGGGCGTGGACCCCACGGGAAACATAGGCGACATCTTCAAGGCCGGTTCGTATGCCAGGCGCCCCCTTGAGCAGAGCCAGCGCCATCATCCGCTGGTGCTGGCGCCCGATGCAGGTGACGGTCCAGAAAGTTTCCGGGGGCAGCGGCCTCAGCATTGCGTCAAGTGCTTCTGGCGTAGCGTCAATTCCGCCGGGCACCCCGAAAACCAGGTTGATTCGAAACGGGTGGGGAATCACCCCTTCCTCAAGCCAGCGAACGGCACTGATCACATGCCCGACGTCGAAGCATTCGACTTCGAGGCCGATTCCGGCGTCAAGTGCCCGCCGGGCGATCCCGCGTCCGTCCGGCGGGGCGGTGATGAATGTTTCGTCGCCGAAATTCATCGACCCTGACTCGACCCCCGACAGGTCCGGCATCGCTTCGAGCCCGGTGGTCCGCTCTTCGATCGTCATGTCGTTACTGCCGCCGGTCGAGACCATGGTGACCAGGCCTGAAGCAGAGCGGATCTTCTCGATCACGTCGACGAACAGTTCGGGTCGTCCACTAGGGGTGCCGTCATCTTCCCGCACATGGAGGTGGGCCACCGTCGCCCCGGCCCGGCCCGCTTCGATGCTCGATTCGGCTATCTCAACCGGGGTGTACGGGATGTTCGGATTGTTTTCCCGGAAGACATCCGCCCCGGTTACCGCAACCGTCAGCACAACCGGATCCGAATCCCAGGCCTTCATGTTCCGGCCTCTACTTCCAGCATGAAAGTTTCCCGCTGCTGACCGTTTATCGGCTTCGATCCCGATAGTTCCGGGTCCCACATGACTAGAGCGAACTCCGCTTCGACTGCGACTTCACCACGACTGTTCAGGATTTTCTCGGTTGTCGTGAAGCTCGATCTGCCGAATTTCTGGATGCGGCAACTGACGGCCACTTCACGCCAGGCAAATTTGATTTCCTCGTTGAAGGTGACTGAGCAACTGCCGACCACATATTCGAAACGTCCCACTTCGAGTCCGGCCAGGTACGCATCACGGCCTTCTTCGAGGTAGGTGAGTACTGCCGTGTGACTGACGTGTCCAAGTCCATCGATATCCCTCCATCTCATAGCAACGTCGTGGGTAGGCAAATTGTTCATTGGGCAGATCCCGCAGGAACGCCCATCGCTTCGCGGAGGGCAGGTGACCTGCGCAGAAGATCGAGCGAGTAGGCGCCGACATCCGGCGTGAAACCACTGCCGATGAGCATGCGAACGTCAATGCCAAGACCGTCCGCGGTCAGTGCCGCAGTGGAAAAGTTGGTGGCCATGGAAAAGAAGAGGACCGTCCCGCCCTCCGCGGTCGCGAGGATCGCCGCTGGTTCGCACCGGGTCGCGTTGACAACCACCACAGTCAGGTCGGCGGGCGGGGCACCGTGGGCCCGTAGCTTCTCGAGGGTCCCGACGGGATCTCGCAGATCGGTGGTGAGGCCGATGTCGCAGAGGCCGAGGTCCTTGACCAGTTCGATGGCAGCGGCGTCGGAATCGATCGCGATCACCGTGCCGCCTTCCATCGTGTCGCGGGCAGCCGCCATGGCCAGCTTTCCGGCGTGGCCCGCGCCGAGAACACAAACCGTGCCGTTTACCGGGGCGAGGTTACGAACGTGGGATCCGGCCCCGTAAACGTCGTAGATCTCAAGGGCAACTCCAGTCGGGATGTCTTCTGGCAGCGGTCCCCAGGGAGCGCTGTTGAATACGTAGGCCACCCCTTCGACACCGATCTGCGCCGAGTCCGGATCGAGGTCGGTGATTCGATCGATCCGTAATGGCGTGAGGGTCAACGAAGCCAGCGTGACGATCCTGTCGCCTATTCCGGGCGGCGAATCGAAGTTGTCTCCGACCGCGGTGACTTCGCCCATGGCGATGCCACCCGAATCGGTTTCCGGATTGTGCATTTTGCCGCGCTGCCCGACGATCTCGAGGACACGTGCTGCCATCGCTTCGGGCGAGCCGTCGGCTTGTGACCGGATGTTGCGAAACGAGGTGGAATCAAGGCAGAGCCGATCGACTGCCAGTTCAACTTCGCTGGAGCCCACCGGACCGGACGCGTCGAGACGATCCGCGGGCTGCGGCAAGGCCTGGGGCGGGTCGATCACACGATCTACTCCGAGGCTTTGTTTCGATCGGTCGGTGGACGAGACCTTCATGAACGATCGTTAAGCTAACCGTGAGGTCCCGGCCTGTCAAGCACTGGTCAGAGATCCAGCCCCCGAACCCGAAAAACTGGAACCCCCATGAGCCTCAAAATGCCTGTCGTCCGGAATTCCGACTCGTATTTGCATGAGCCGAACGGAGAAATCTGGGTCGGAGTTCGGACCGAAGGAAGCGAACAACCTTCACGTGTGGACGCAATCCGGAAGCAGCTGGCGCAGGAAGGATCACGCGAGGTGGAATCAAGTGACCACCATCGGGACCAGTTGCTTCGGGTCCACGACCGGGAACTGCTCGACTACCTGGAGACCGCCTCGGATCAGTGGCAGGGCTCGAGCCTCGTGATCGACCCGGGCCAGGACCGGGTGGTCCCGTACCTCTTCCCCCACCCCGGCCTGATCGGGTCCCTGCCCCTGGTCACCCCCACCGCCATCGCCGCCAGGGCCGGTCTGCATACATACGACACCATGACCCTGATCGGCCCCGGTACCTGGCCGGCCGCTCGCGGAGCCGCCGACGCCGCTCTGACCGCGGTTGATCTCGTGACATCCGGTGAGAATTGCGCTTACGCCTTGTGTCGTCCGCCCGGGCACCACGCAACCCGATCCGCGATCGGCGGCTCCTGCTACCTGAACAACACGGCCATCGCCGCTGCCGAGCTGGGCGCGTCGACCGGGCTACCGGTCGCCGTAATCGACATCGATGCCCATCACGGCAACGGGACCCAGGCGATCTTCTACGAAGATCCGCAGGTATTGACCGCATCGGTCCATGTGGATCCGGGGGCCGGCTGGTTCCCCCACTTCCTCGGTTTCGATTCAGAAACGGGCGCTGGCGCAGGAAAGGGTTCCAACTTCAACCTGCCCCTGGCCCCGGGATCAGGCGACGAGGCCTGGCTCGGGGCAATCGCCTCAGCGATCGAATGGGTTGATTCGAAGGGAGCCGGTTCACTGGTCCTGGCCCTGGGGGTTGACGCCGCTGCCGGCGATCCGGAAAGCCCTCTGGAAATCAGTTCCGGGGGATACAGCAAAGCCGGAGAGATGCTGGGAGCGCTACGCCTGCCCAGCGTGATCGTGCAGGAAGGCGGATATGACCTGGACCTGATCGGTGAACTGGTTGCCCGAACCCTCACCGGGTTCGAAACGGGACGTCCTTAGAGCTGGCGGTCCTTCGTAACCCCGTTGCGGATGAACTCGACGATGTCGTCGGTCGGCGATCCGGGGGTGAACACACCAGAGACACCCATCTCCTTGAGGGCCTCGATGTCCTTGGTCGGGATCGTGCCACCGACCGTGATCAGAACGTCATCGACGCCCTGCGCCGCGAGCAGTTCAACGATCTTCGGGACCAGGGTCATGTGCGCACCGGAAAGGATCGATACGCCGATCGCGTCGGCGTCTTCCTGAATCACCGTTTCGGCGATCTGTTCCGGGGTCTGGTGAAGGCCGGTGTAGATCACTTCCATGCCCGAATCCCGCAGGGCACGGGCAATGATCTTGGCACCACGGTCATGACCGTCAAGGCCGGGCTTGGCCACGACCACACGGATCTTGTGGTCAACTTTTGGTTCCGCGACGGCGTTCATCAGAACACCGGGATTTCCGTATATGTGCCAAAGACTTCCTGCATTGCTTCGATCATCTCACCTTCGGTGACCCGGGCGCGGGCGCACTCGATGATCGGGTACATCAGGTTGGACTCACCTTCGGCGGCGCGTTTGAGCTCAGCCAGGGTCGATTCAACCTCGGCCGCGTTGCGTTCGGACTTGGTTTTCTTCAGCCTTTCGACCTGGACCTGCTCGAGGGCCGGGTCGATGTGGAGAAGCGGAACTTCTTCCTCTTCGTTCTGGTACTTGTTGACCCCGACGATCGTGAAGTCACCATCGTCGAGTTCACGCTGGAAGGTGAACGCTGCCTCACCGATCTCGCGCTGCGGGAAGTTCTGGCGGACGGCTTCAACCATGCCACCGAACTCGTCGATCCGACGGAAGTAGTCGTAAGCCTCGGCTTCGAGTTCGTCGGTCAGCGCCTCAACGAAATAGGAGCCGCCGAGCGGGTCGGCCGTATTGGTGACCCCGGTTTCATGGCTGATTATCTGCTGCGTGCGCAAGGCAACCCGGACCGCTTCTTCGGTCGGCAGCGCGAGCGCTTCGTCGAACGAATTCGTGTGGAGCGACTGGGTCCCGCCAAGAACACCAGCGAGGGCCTCGATCGCGGTCCGCACGATGTTGTTGAGCGGCTGCTGGGCGGTCAGCGAAACACCCGCGGTCTGGGTGTGGAAACGCAAACGCATCGACTCCGGTTTCTTCGCACCGTAAGTTTCTTTCAGCTCACGGGCCCAGATCCGACGGGCCGCCCGATATTTGCCGATCTCTTCGAAAAAGTCGATGTGGGCATTGAAGAAGAACGAAAGCCGCGGGGCAAAATCATCAACATCAATGCCACGTTCGATCGCCCGCTCAACGTAAGTGAACCCGTTCTTCAGGGTGAACGCCAGCTCCTGGGCAGCGGTCGCCCCGGCCTCACGGATGTGGTAGCCGGAAATCGAGATCGGATGCCAGCGCGGCATGTTGTCGGTGCAGTACTCAACCATGTCCGTAACCAGCCGCATCGCCGGCTCAACCGGGAAGCACCACTCCTTCTGGGCGATGTATTCCTTGAGGATGTCGGTCTGGATCGTGCCGGAAAGCTTCTCCGGCGAAACACCCTGACGTTCACCAACCAGCACATAGAAAGCAAGCAGGATCGCGGCCGGCGCATTGATCGTCATCGAAGTACTGACTTCATCCAGCGGGATGCCCTTGAACAGGACCTCCATGTCGTCGATCGTGTCAACCGCAACGCCTTCACGACCAACCTCACCCAGGGACCGGGCATGGTCGGAGTCGTAACCCATCAGGGTCGGCATGTCGAACGCCGTGGAAAGTCCGGTCTGGCCATGCTCAAGCAGGTAATGGAACCGTTCGTTCGTCTCATCAACCGTGCCGAAACCGGCGAACTGGCGCATCGTCCAGTTACGTCCCCGGTACATCGATTCATACGGTCCACGGGTGAACGGATACTGGCCCGGCTCACCGATCTTCACATCGGAATCACCGGTGACGTCATCCGGTCCATAACTGGCACGAACCGGTTTGCCCGACATCGTCTTGAACTCTTTTTCCGCCGCTTTCGCCGCCTTGTCAGAGGCAGACGATTCGGCCGGGCTTTCTGAAGGTGGCGTTGAAGTCGGTTCCATAAATTAGGTAGCCAGATAATAGGGCATCCGAGCAAACCGTCAAATTGTTGGTAATTTGGAACTAGTGGAGATCCGCAAATGAGTGAAATAGACCTGCTTCGCGAAGCACGCCGCCAGTGGGAACGCAACTGGGGTGAAGAACCCGCTCCCGCGATGGCCGCGGTCACAACACTCATGCGTGCCCAGCAGATCCTGATGGCCCACCTGAACGAGAAGCTGGAACCCTTCGACCTGACTTTTGCCCGCTACGAAGCTCTGATGCTGCTTTTCCTCAGCAGCAGAGGATCTTTACCGATGGGCAAGATTGGCGAGCGACTCCAGGTCCACGCGACCAGCGTCACCAGCCTGATCGACCGGCTCGAACGCTCGGGTTATGTGGTTCGGACCGCGCACCCTTCGGACCGACGAACGACGCTCGGAAAGATCACCCCGGTTGGCATTGGCGTGGCTGAGAAAGCGACGGCCATGCTCAACCTGGACAAGTTCGGGATGGCTGTCTTGCCTGCCGAATCACACGAAGAACTGATCGAACTGCTCGACCAGATCCGTCAGGTCGGCGGCGATGTCGTTGCCGCCGAGCCTGTGATCTGACCGGACCCGCACGGACTTCATCCCCGGATCGAGTTTTCGACGCGTTCAATCGGCTCGTACCAGCCGTTTTCCAGAACCCACGCCTGAAAATCGCGATCCAGACCAAATACCACGGCAAGGCCGACCACGATGAAGATCGCCCCGACCACCTTCTTGAACGCTCCATCCGGGTTGCTGAGCCAGTTCATCCGACTGATCAGCGACCTGCCGAAAATGCTGATCAGCAGCAGCACCGACGCAAGTCCCACCGCATAAGCGACCAGATACGCGAAGCCCCGGCCGAATGACGCTGGCAGGATCACCGCGACAATCAATGCGTAAGTCGGGCTGCAACTGTTGAAAACTGGTCCCAGCGCCGCGCCAAGAGCGATGTCCCGGCGGACCCCGGACTGGCCCTCGGAACGTGCCATGAGGCGATCGGCAGATGAAGTTATGCCGGTCACGACCATCACCCTGTCCCACAATCCGGGAAACAGCAGGATCACTCCGAAGAGGACCACTATTCCTCCCGAAACCACAGCCCAGACTTCATCCGGCACCCCCAGCAGGGCGGTCGAAGCTTTGAGCAGCAGGGAAAATACGATTATCGAAACTGCGAGGCTCACGACGATCGTCACCGGACGACGCAGCGAGGTCAGGTCCTGGTCCCCTGCCCCGCCAAGGACGCTGCCGCCAACCACGACCGGCAAGAGCGGCAGGACGCAGGGAGCAAGGACCGTCAGGACCCCGGCCATGAATGAAGCAATCAGGAGTTCCATGGTGGGCTAGCCCACCCGGGTCACTGAATCAGCGCCCGTTCCACCGATTCGAAAGTCGGTTCGTCGTAGGCGACCAGTTCATCGACCTTGTTGCCGTCCTTGTCGACTTTGACCATGGTCGTCTGGATGGTCACGCCGTACTCCTGACGCAGATCCTGGTTGGTGTCGTAGTCAACTTTGAAGATCGTGGTTCCGGATGGAATGTCGCTGGCTTCAATGTCCGCTTCGAGGGCCTGGCACTGGGAGCACCAGGGCGCATGGAAGAACAGCAGCTTGTTCCCGGGAGTCTCGGCGATCAGTTCCGGCGCGTAATCGACATAGGTGCCGGGCGCGTTGTTGCCGTCGCTGGCCTTATTGCTGTCGGTGGCCTTGTCCCCATCTGGTGCGGCGTTTTCACCGGAAGACGAACCATCCGTGTTCGCCGTGGTCTCGGTGGACGCCGTCTGGCTGGTTTCCGAATCGTCGGAAGAACCACCCGAAATCGAGTAAATGAGTCCGCCACCAATCACGACAACAATGGCAGCCACTACCGCTAAAACTTTTCTATCCATACAACGAGGCTACCGGGTCAAGCGAATGGCGAATTAAGGATTTCGTAATGAGTTCGTGCTTTCCAGAGCCAGATCAGCGGCGTTTCGAGAGCCAGCTGCCGAGCCCGCCAAGGGCAACTGCCGCGCTGATCGTCCCGGCAACCGCGAGGTTTCGGCCGAGCTGGTCGAATCGCATGATCTGCCATCCATTTTCTTTGGCTTCGGCGACCAGCGGCGCATCGGGATTGACCGCAACAGCGTTGCCGACAGCCCGCATCATCGGCAGGTCAGAGGCCGAATCAGAATATGCCCACGACTGGGACAGATCGATGTCGTCCTGGGCTGCGATGCGTTCCATCGCCGGCACTTTGCCCGGGCCGTAAACGAACGGGCCATCGAGTTCACCGGTGTAGACACCTTCATCATTGACTACATACCTGGTGCCGATGCCACCATCCATGCCGAGAACCGATGCCAGCGACGAAACCATCTCGGACCCAGCGGCGCTGACGATGTAGGTGCGCCGGCCCGCATCCTGATGGCTGTAGATCTCGGCCAGCATCTCCGGATAAACCCGGGGCAGAATCCCGGCCAGGACCTCCGGCCACATCCTGGAAATGTCGCTCGCCGAAACGTTGGCGAGCGTGGCCTTCGCTACTTCCATCACCTGAGCTGTTTCTTCGTCAGTCGCGCCCCTGATCCGGTACTTCAGGTGATCCCTGCCCCACTTCAGGACCTGGGACCGGGTAATCAGGCCACGTCGTCTGGCAACCCTGGCGAACTCCATCCCGCTGGAACCCGCCATCAGGGTCTTGTCAAGGTCGAAAAATGCTGCTGCGTTGCTCTGGTTCACGGGACATACGCTACCGACCGGGAACGCTGGCCCAGAGAGCCCACGTTTAACCAGAACGGGCGCGCCTTCCGGCACGCCCGTTCTACGAATATGACGAGTGGCTGCTAGGCGGCCACTTCGATCACGATGGCGTCGCCCTGACCGCCACCGGAACAGATCGCGGCGCAGCCGATGCCGCCGCCACGACGCTTGAGTTCACGCGCCAGCACAGCGATGACGCGGGCTCCGGAAGCACCGATCGGGTGTCCGAGTGCTACCGCTCCGCCGTTCACGTTGACCTTGTCTTCATCGAGATCGAGCATCTTGATCGTGTTCAGGGAAACCGAAGCGAAAGCCTCGTTGATTTCCCAGAGGTCGACGTCAGCCGCGGTCTTGCCGATCTTGTCGAGGGCGGCTTTGGCAGCCAGTCCCGGGGTCTTGGCGAGACAGGCGAATTCATCACCGATCTGGCCGTAAGAAACGATCGTGGCGAGGACATCCTTGCCGTTGGCTTCGGCCCAATCTTCTGAAGCAAGCACGAGGGCGCCAGCGCCGTCGTTCACTCCCGGGGCGTTGCCGGCGGTGTGGTTGGCGTCATCGCCACCGATCGCGCGCAGCTTCGACAGGCTTTCGGCACTCATTCCGGGGCGAATCGCTTCGTCAGTGTCGACGACCGTGTCGCCCTTTCGGCCCTTGACCGTGACTGGAACGATTTCTTCGCCGAGGGTGCCATTGGCACGGGCCGCTTCGGCCAGTTCATGCGAACGGGCAGCGAATCGGTCCATCTCTTCACGAGTGATGCCGAGTTCGTTGGCAACGCCGGAAGCCTCATTGATCATCTGCAGATGGGTGAACGGGTTGGTCAGACCGTCGTGAGTCATTGAGTCGACCGACTTGACGTCGCCCATGCGGAAACCGGAACGGGCACCAGGCAGCAGGTACGGAGCGTTGCTCATCGACTCCATGCCGCCGGAAACGCCAACTTCGATGTCACCCGCGCGGATGGCCTGATCGACCAGTCCGGTGGCGCGCATGCCGGAAGCACAGACCTTGTTGATGGTTTCCGAGGGAACTTCCTTCGGGATGCCACCGGCGATCTGGGCCTGACGTGACGGAATCTGGCCCTGTCCGGCCTGGATTACCTGACCGAAAGAAACCTGTTCAACCTGTTCGGGAGCGACACCGGAGCGCTCAAGGGCTCCGGCGATAGCGATGCCGCCGAGTTCAGCAGCGTTTACCGAAGCGAGTCCACCACCCATCTTGCCGAAGGGTGTACGTGCGGACGAAAGAATCACTGTGCGGGGCATCTGCCGCCTTTCATGCTTTGTGTTGTCGTTTGCTGGAGGGAAGTGTTTGAAGCAGACGGACTGTATAGACCGTCGGGATCGGCCGGATATTTACACTTGGTGACATGAAGGCCTACCTGAGCGATGTTGCCCTGTCCGAAGTCGATGCGGATCTGGTCGCGATCCCGCTTTTCGAAGGAGATTCGCTCACCGAACCAATCGGCAGCACCCCCGGCGCGAAGGACGCTTCGGGGGACTTCAAGTCTTCCGTTGTCGTCTACCCGGACCGTCCGGAGCGGGTAGTGATTCTCGGTTTCGGCCGCCGGGAGGATTTCACCACCGAGCGCGCCCGGGTCCTCGGTGCGGCCGCCCACGGTTCGCTCAAGTCGGTCAAAGGAGAAGCCCTGGCCCTGATGCTGCCGGAAGTCGATGATGCCGGGGCAGTCGCCGCTGCCTTCATCGAAGGCGCCGCTTTCGCTTCGTTCAACTTCGACCGGTTCAAGAGTGGTTCCGACGGACAGGAAGCTCCGCCCGAACTGAAGACGGTTGAAATCGTTGCTGCGGTCGACGTTTCGGAAGCGGTACGTATCGGTGAAGTGGTCGGCAATTCCGGCAACCGGGCCCGTTACCTCCAGAGCCTGCCAGCCAACGTCGCCACGCCGGAATACCTCGCTGGCCGGGCCAGCGAGATCGCCGAAGCCCACGACACGGTCACGGTTGAGATCCTCGACCGGGAGGGCATCGTTGCCGCCGGAATGGGTGGGCTCGAAGCCGTAGCCAAGGGCGGTGAAGACGTCGAGCCACGTCTGATCACCCTGAACTACACCGGCCGGGGCGGCGGCGAGAAGCTTGGTCTGGTCGGCAAATCCGTGACCTTCGACACCGGTGGCATTTCGATCAAGCCGTCGGCCGGCATGCATGAGATGAAGATGGACATGTCCGGCGGGGCCGCAGTGCTCGAAGCGTTCAATGCGATTGCCGAACTCGGTCTTGAAATCGACATCGTCGCCGTACTGCCTTCGACCGAGAACATGCCGTCCGGAACGGCGCTCAAACCGGGTGACATCATCACCCAGCTGAATGGCAAGACGGTCGAAGTCACCAACACCGATGCCGAAGGACGTCTCATTCTGGCCGATGCCCTGGTCCATTGCGCACGGCAGGGTGCTGACCGCATGGTCGACATCGCCACCCTCACCGGTGCCGTGGTGATCGGACTCGGATCGACCTATGCCGCGCTGGTGTCGAACGATGATGGCCTTGCGGCGACGGTGACTGCCGCGGGCGAACGTACTGGCGAACTGGTCTGGCGACTGCCGCTCCATGACGAATACAAGGATCTGACCAAGGGCGAGATCACCGATCTGGTCAACGCTTCCGCCCAGCGCAAGGCGGGCACGATCTATGCCGCTTCGTTCCTCGAGGAGTTCACCGAAGGCAAGCCCTGGGCCCACCTCGACATCGCCGGAACCGCGTGGGACACCGGCCGCGAGTACTGGGGCAAAGGTCCGACCGGATTCGGGGTGCACCTGCTGGTCGCCCTTGCCAGGGACCTTTCCGCCTGAGCGAAGGCCGATCGCGCGCGACAATCTGGTTTCGGTGAACACCGGATTCGTCCGAGCCTGGGCGGCCTGAAGCCTCAGGCGGGTCCCATGATCAGGCAGGTGGTGGTGCCCGAGGCCAGCAGTTTGCCGGTCTCGGCTGAGGTCAGGTGGGCTTCGGCGGTGGCCTGGCGGCGACCGCGGAAGGTCACCTTTGATTCGCAGAGCACGTAGCCCGTGTCGCGGGTGATTGGCCGTACGTATTTGACCTCGAGGCCAAGCGAGGTATACGACGTGCCCTTTTCGAGGGTGGTGTGAACCGAACAGCCCAGGGCGGAGTCAAGGATCGTCGCCGCATAACCGCCGTGGATCATCCCGATCGGGTTGTAGTGCTCTTCCCCGGGCTTGCCGCCGAAGACAACGCGGCCTTCTTCGATTTCGACCGGTCCCATGTCAAGCAGCACTGCAATCGGGGGTGGTGGTATCTCCCCCGTGATCAGGCCCTGGATGTAATCGAGCCCGGACATCTCCATCCCCCGGGCAGCGCTGGCGATCGGGTCCTGCCAGGAAACTGTCAACGAGCGACTCGCCTCGGGCATCGCTGCGGAGAGCTCTTCGGCGATTGGCCTGGCTGTTCTGAATTCCTGCGTTGCTTCAGGACTGTTCAATTGGAGTGTTTCCTTCTCGATGCCGGACGGGAAACCGGAGGTTGCGGGGTCGCGACCGGGTATTGGAGATCAGCCATGATCTCGGCTTCGCTCAGGTCGATCCTGATCGGTTCGATCAGGTTTCGGTTGCGGTTCACGTTGGTCTGCTTCATGGTGATCTCCCATCTCCCTCATCGGAGGGAAAATGTTGGTCAGTTTCTTCAAGAAACCTTTGATTGATCTGACCCTATCCGTGTGAGTTGCTTGACGCAACCCTATGTGATGTAACGCACAGTTGCTTCAAACAACCCGGGCTGTAACACTTGCCGGGTGCTCTACCACGACTACCCCGGCCAGGAATGCTCGATTGCCTCATCGCTGGAGATCGTTGGCGAGCGCTGGTCGCTCCTGATCATCCGCGACATCTTCCGCGGCCGGAGGCGCTTCGACCAGATCCAGAAGTCGCTCGGCATCGCCCGCAACGTGCTGACCGCACGGCTCAATCGCATGTTCGATGCCGGAATACTGGAAAAGAAGGCCTACCAGACGAACCCCGACCGGTACGAGTATTTCCTCACGCAGAAAGGCCTCGACCTGTGGCCGGTGCTGATGGCGTTTCTCGGCTGGGGCGACAAGTACTGCGCCCCGGAAGAAGGCGTGCCCCGCCTGATCGTGCATAAGGACTGCGGCGGTGAGATCGACGACCGCCGGATCTGCCAGAAGTGCGGCAAGCCGCTCGAGGTCCGCGAAGCCGAGTCGATCCCCGGGCATCTGGAAACTGAAGCGGCTGAAGAAGGCTCGACCTCGCCTGCTTGATCGCTCCCGTGGTCCGGTGGACCGGGCCGTTGGCTGGGTGGACCAGGTCGTTGTCTGGGTGGACCAGGTCGTTGGCTGGCTGGCAACTGGGGTAGCGGTTCTCGCCACAGCCCGCCAGGATCCATGAACCACCACCCCACCTGCCGCCGAAGCTCGGTGGCCTGACCTCCGGGTCGACTTTGCCGCGGCCCTCGCGGTGAAACCGACCCGGACCCATTTTGCCCGGTGAAGCCAGATGCTCCGGGTCGACTTTGCCGCGGTTCTAACGGTGAAGTCGACCCGGACCTGTTGGCACTGGTCTGGCCGGAACCGGGGCTCAAACCTCCCGGCCTGCCCGTTCACGAGCAACAGCCCTAGGATTGCTCCCATGAACTTTGACTTCACAGATGAGCAGCGACTGCTGCAGGAAACGGTCCGGGACTTTGCTCGCAACGAAGTGGCTCCGGTCGCCGAGGAACTCGATCGCACCAAGGCTTTCCCCTACGAGATCGTGCAGAAAATGGCCGACCTCGACCTCATGGGAATCCCGTTCCCGGAGGAAGTCGGCGGCGGCGGCGGCGACATCCTGTCTTACGCCCTCGCGGTTGAAGAACTGGCCCGCATTGATTCCTCGGTGGCAATCACCCTGGCCGCGCACATCTCGCTCGGCACCACCCCGATCTACAACTGGGGCAGTGAAGAACAGAAGGCCGAATGGCTGCCGAAGCTCACCGCCGGCAAACAGCTTGCCGCGTTCGGACTGACCGAACCCGAAGCAGGCTCGGATGCAGGCAACACCAAGACCCGCGCCGTGCTCGACGGGGACGAATGGGTGATCAATGGTGCCAAGCAGTTCATCACCAACTCCGGCACCGACATCTCGGGCTGCGTCTCGATCACCGCGGTAACCGGCGAAGACGAAAAGGGCCGCCCCGAGATCAGCAACTTCATCGTTCCCAACGGCACCCCCGGCTACACGGTCGAAAAGCCGTACCGGAAGATGGGCTGGAACGCCTCCGACACACATCCCCTCAGTTTCGACGATGTGCGTCTCCCGAAATCAGCGATGCTCGGCCCGCAGGGACAGGGGTTCAAGCAGTTCCTGAACATCCTCGACGGCGGCCGCATCGGTGTAGCCGCTATGTCAGTCGGCGTCGCACAGGGTGCGCTTGACGAAGCGATCAAGTACGCCCAGGAGCGCCAGGCATTCGGCCAGTCGATCTCGAAGTTCCAGTCGATCCAGGCAAAGATCGCCGACATCTCATCGGCTCTCGAAGCGGCCCGCCTGCTCACCTACAAGGCAGCGATCATGAAGGACCGTGGAGAGAACTTCACCCTCACCGCCGCCCAGGCCAAACTGATCACCGGCCGCCTGGCCGTACGGGCGACCGAAGAAGCCGTCCAGATCCATGGCGGTTACGGCTTCATCGAGGAATACCCGGTCTGCCGGTTCTACCGTGACGCCAAGATCCTCACGATCGGTGAAGGAACCGACGAGGTACAGCAGATGGTCATCGCCAGGGCCCTTGGCTGTTAGGCACCGCTCGCGGGCAGTGCCTACGCCGTTGATTCCCTGATCAGCAGTTCGGTGCTGACCTGGACGAAGCTCGGCCCCGCCCCGGGGTCGAGAATCGCCGTGATCAGCATCTCCACAGCAGCTTCTCCCAGTTCCACGGCTTTCTCGTCGAGGGTTGTGAGCTCTGGCGAAGTCGAACGCGAAATCACTCCGTCGCTGCAGGTCGCGATCCGCAGGTCATGCGGAACTGCGCACCCCCGTTCGGCAGCGATCTCAAGCACCGACTCGGCGAGGGTGTCAACCGTCGCATAAACGCCGTCGATCCGTTCCGGGCCCCCGAAAATCTCTTTCGCCGCCCGGGAAGCCTGTTCCGGCATCGAGCTGTCTGCCATCACCACCCGGGGAGAAATTCCCTGCCGGTCGCACCACGCCCGGTAAGAGCTGATGCTGTCCTTCTGGAAAGAATCAATCGGATGACAGGCGAAAAGCGCGATCGAGGATGACCCTCTTTCCCGCAGGTGGTCCAGCACATCTTCAGTCGCGCTGATGAAGTCATTGTTCACGATCAGGCTGCGATGCGGCCTCGACTCCGCGTCTCCCAGCCGGCGGCCGATCGTCACCACGGGCAGGTCCATCCGGTCGAATGCGGCGATCGTGCGATCGTCGTCGCCAGGGTCGACCACGACCGCCCCATCCACGGCGAAACGGTCCGGGTCTTCCGACGGTGAAACGACCAGCAGGCCATGGTCCATCTGAAGTGCTTTTGCAGTCGCGGCACCGAGCAGACGGAAGAAGTACTCGACCGATCCCAGTTCATGCGGAGAATTCTCGATCGAAGGCAAAGCGATGGCGATCAACTGGGTGCGGCCACCGGCCAGGGAGCGTGCGGTCGAATTCGGGACGTAACCGGCTTCCGCTGCCGCCTGTTTGATCCGGTTGCGGGTCGAGTCCGCCATCCGGCCCTTGTCGCGCAGGGCAAGCGATACCGTGGCCGCGGAAACCCCGGTGGTTTCGGCGATATCGCGGATGCTCGGTCGACGTTTCATCGATTCAGAGCATAGTGGCGAGAATCGGCCTCGCCATCCGACGAGAGATCAGGAAACGGGTGCCTGGGATGTGGTTGTCCCAGCCGGACGCCCGACGATCTCGCTACCTCGTCCTACCGTTTCCGGGATGCCGTAATAGCTCAATACCTGAAGTTCCTGCTCACGGTTGAGCGGCATTTCGGGATCAACCGCCGGGGCGTCGCGAATCACTTCACGATCATGCGGCACCCAGACCCGTCCCGCGGCGGCGGCGCATTCACGGATCGAGATCGGCACGACCTTGCCAAACCGACCGAGCTTGACCAGTACCCAGGCCGGTTCCCCTGACTCCTGGTCAACGAAAAGACCTTCGACTTTGGCAACACTGTGGCCGGAAACTTCGTCCACCCGATATCCCACCCACTGCTTGACATCTTCGAGGCTTGGCTGGCGGGCCGGAGATTCCTTGGCGGTGCTGGCGTCAGACATCGATCTCTCTTTCCAGTAGCTGGGCGGCGGCTGTTGCCGGGTCAAGTTGCCGGTCGACTACCTGATTCAGCAATTCGACCACAGCGGGATCATCCTCTATTGCGGCTTCGAGGCGTCGGCGCAGTCTTGCTGACGCGATCCCGAGCACTTCGTTCCGAAGGTTCCGGGCCCGGCGATCACCCAGGGTTCCCTGCGCTTCGATGAATTCCCGGTGCTCGGTTACTTTGGCGGCGAGTTCCTCGATGCCTTCGCCGCGGGCGGCCTCGGTCCGCAGGATCGGAACCCTCCAGCCTCCGGGATCATGGGCAAGAGAAAGCGCACCCCGGACCTCTCGAATCATCGTGTCGGTCATCGGATGATCCGACTTGTTGACCACGATCACATCCGGGATTTCCATGATCCCGGCTTTGAGGGCCTGGATCGAATCCCCGGAACCGGGCATCAGGGCGAGCACGATGGTGTCGGCGTGATCAACGATGTCGATCTCACCCTGGCCCACGCCGACCGTTTCGATCAACACATCATCCTTGCCGGATGCGTCCATCACCAGGGCCGCCTGAAGCGCCGCTTCGGAAAGCCCGCCGAGCGCGCCGCGGGAAGCCATTGAACGGATGAAAACACCACCGTCGAGAAAGTGTTCGGTCAGGCGGATGCGATCGCCGAGCAGGGCACCTTGCGTGAAAGGGCTTGACGGATCGATCGAAAGCACGGCGACCTGGCGGTCCTCTTTCCGGAACTCGGCCGTTAGCGCCCCGATCAGGGTGCTTTTGCCGACCCCGGGAGGGCCGGTGAAACCGATTATGCGGGCGGCGCCGGTCCTGGGGAAGATCTCCCGCACCAGTTCCCAACCGGCTGGATCGTCGGATTCGATCAGGGTGATCGCCCGGGCGAGCGCCCGTTTGTCACCGGCGACCAGCCGCTCGGCGAGCGATGTGACTTTGGTTGAGGTCTCAGGCATCGACAGTCAGTTTAGAAGGTGTGGCGGCAGGCGCTCGATACGGAGAATGCGGCACTGGTCAGCTCACCAATAAAGTCTGTGCCGCCTTGAACCATTCTCTTGCCTTCTTCGCGCGTAACCGGATGCTGACGCCGAAATACGCGGGCCTTTTCCTGCGCTTTCTGCGACGTCGCCTCTTCACCTCGGTTGGCCGCGGGTGGGAAACGGATGGTCCGGTGTTCTTCGGCAAACGCCTTCAGCTTCAGGCGGGACGTGAAGCGACAATGAAGTTCGGTCGCTGGGTGTGGGTCGGCGATGGCACCAAGATCCGCTGCCACGAGGGCCGGGTCGAGATCGGGGATAAAACCGTGCTCGGCCAGGACTGCACCATTTCCGCGTACCAGCGGGTCCGGATCGGGGCGGAGTGCGTGATTGCCGACCGCACGATGTTCATCGACTTCGACCACGGGGTCGTCGAAGTGGAACGGCCGATCCGCAGCCAGGGGATCTACATGGAAGACGTGATCGTCGGCTCGAACGTCTGGATCGGCTACGGGGCCTGCGTTCTGCGCGGGGTGAAAGTCGGCGACAACGCGATAGTTGGAACCAACAGCGTGGTCACCAAGGATGTTCCGGCCAACGCGGTAGTCGGCGGAACCCCGGCAAGGATCCTGAGAATGCGGGACACCCCGAAGGACCTCAAGTGGCCCGACCCGGTCGAACCGGTGATCGGCAGCCCCGGCGTGATGGAAGTACCACCGGCCTGACCAGTACCGGCGAAGTGATTCTGGGCCTTACGTAGCCTGGTCTTTTACCGGGCTCAGGCCGCGGTAGAGATCCAGCGTCCGCAGGGCTACGTCCGACCAGTCGAACATGCGGATGTGGGCGAGGCCCTCTTCGACCATGCGATGGCTCAGCTCCTCATCACCGAGGACCTGGATCGCGGCTTCGGCGAGGTGCTCGGGATCGCTGGCACGGAATCGCAGCCCGGCCCCTTCGATCGGCACGACTTCCCGCAGGCCACCTGTGTCAGCGGCGATGCAGGGGCATTCCGAGGCCATTGCTTCAAGTGCAACCAGACCGAACGGCTCGTAAATCGACGGAACCACGGTCAGGTCGGCGATCCGGTAGAGCGAATGGAGCACGTCGTCGCCGATCCAGCCGAGGAAGGTGCCGTGTGCCATGAGGCCGAGGTCTTCGGCCTGTTTGTGGAGTTCGGCTTCATGGGTGCCGGATCCGGCAACCAGGAAACGGGTATTCGGCAAGGCTTTGATCACGGCTGGCATGGCTTCAAGCGCCAGCTGAAAACCCTTTTCGTAGACAAGACGTCCGATCAGCAGGACCAGGTTCTCTTCCGGTTTCGCGAACTCGGAACGAAGACGGGCCAGTTCAACCGGGTCGTCGGCCGGCAGGTCGTCCGGATCGATCCCGTTCGGGATCACGGAGATCCGGCCCTCTTCGACGTTGAAGATGTCCGCTATCTGTTCGCGCATGAAATGGGAGCAGGCGATTACCCGGTCGGAACGGTTGGTGATCCACTTCTCAACACCGTGGATGTGGGCCTGGGGATGGTTTTCGACCCATCCCTGGTGACGGCCCCATTCGGTGGCGTGAATAGTGGTGACCAGCGGCACGCTGTAGCGACGGGCCAGATGGTCGCAGGCACCGGCGACCAGCCAGTCGTGCCCGTGAACCAGATCAAACTCATATCGATCTCCGAGATCAACCCCGGCGGCGAGCATGTCGGCGTTCATCCGCTCTACCCAGGTAACGAACTCGGCGAGGTCGGTCGGCCGTTCCGGTTCGACGATCCGGTGAATCTGGACGCCGGCCATTTCTTCTTCGACCGTGGCCTGCTCACCTCCGCGGGTAAGCACGTGTACTTCGACCCCGAGCTGCACCAGTGCCTCCGAGAGCTTGCGCACGTGTCGGGCCAGACCACCTTCGATCAGTGGCGGGTACTCCCAGGTGACGATGAGGATTCGGTTGGGCTGCATTACTTGGCGGTCTAGGGGACGAGGAGAGGCCCGAGGTTCAGATCGGGAGCCAGCGACCTGGCTCGTGATTCAAATGATCCTCCCTGAGCATCTGAACCCGATTGTAGGGCGTTGTAAGCCCGCTCGGCGTGCTCAAGGACACGGTCGAAGGGGTAGTCCCCTGCCTGCTTGCGATTGTCGAGGAAAGCCCAGTCGCTGGACTGGACGGCAAGCAGTTCGCGTGCGGCCCGCTCGGCCCGGCCCGAATCGAGTCCGGTGGCGACCGTCCGGAGCACATCAAGTTCGAGCCGGCGGGCGCCCCAGGCCAGGTCTGCCACCACCGGGTCGTCCCAGGTCCTGAAATCCTTTTCTTCGCCCCAGGTCGAGGCCTTGAGGGGTGATTCGCGGGTCGGTCCCCCCGCAGCGTCGTCAAGGGTGACCAGCTTCACTCCACGGGCGGCGGCCCGTTCCAGGACCTTCTCGAGCCAGATCGGACCTTCGGACCACCAGTGACCAAGCAGTTCACAATCAATCGCGAAAACCATCAGCCCCTTCTCCCCTTCCCGATCCCGGTACCCGGCCAGCCGCTCCGCTACGGAATCGAGGAACTGGTCGGCCTGGTCTGAGGCCGCTTCGGCCGCGGCTTCGGGGTCATAGGGGTCACCATCGATCCGGAAGATCCGGAGGCCGTTCATCGAGAGCCGGTGAAAGTCGAGGTAACCGTTCCAAGATGGATACCCCTTCATGTCCCAGAGCCATGAAATCGCCGGCCAGTCGATCGTGAAAGCAACCGGGCCCGCTTCGGTCGAAATCGGACGCAGCGCAGCGAGCGGATCTTCGTGCCGGCTCTGGTCGACACAGAACCATTCGACCCCGTTGCGGGCGAGATCCCATTCAAGCTCCGGCGCGTAGGCGCATTCCGGCAGCCAGAAACCGCCCTGCCAGCCGAAGCGGCGCCGGTGGGAATCGATCCCGGCCTGAAGCTGCAGGTCGACCCCGTCGCGGGTGGCAAGCAGAGGCAGGACCGCATGCGTGGCACTTGACGCCGCCAGGGACACCCGCCCTGATCTGCCTGCGGCAACGAATGCCTCCAGGGCATCACCGTTGTGGCTGTCAAGCACGGCCAAGGCTTTTTCGTATCGGGATTCCTCGGACATCGCCGCTTTGCGAAAGGCCGGGTCCGCTGTTTCGATGTCATTCCGGGCCGCACCGATCCGGTGATTGACCAGGAACTGCCGGAGTCTCTCCGCCACCCCTGGTGCTTCGAGTTGATCGGCCAGTGCCGGGGTGACCGTCACGGTGATGTCACGGGCGAACTCGAGCACCGGCAGGTGCGAACGGATCACCGCATCGAACAGCCATTCTTCGCCGAAAGGGTAAGTGCCGAAACCTTCCACGTACGGCATGTGGGAATGGAGGACGATCGCCAGATCGCCGATCTGCCCCCCGGGTTCAGACATGACAGACAGCGATGAAATCCAATGCGCTTTCAAGGTTGGTGTTGGTCAGCTTGAAGTCGCTGGCTGCGATCGCCGGTGTGAACCGGTCGTAGAACGGCTTGCTCAGGTTGAGGTTCTCGTGGACCTGATCCCATCCGAGTGAAAGTGCGAACTCGTGCCAGCGCAGCTTGCGGGCATGGGACAGGCCGAGGATCTCGACAGTAGTGAAGTGCGGTTCGAGCAAAGCCCGGTATTCCTCAAGGCGGTACTCCTTGATGTGCCAGGGATTGTCGGACTTGTCGGCACCTTCGGGCGCCAGGGTGAGCAGGTTCGGGGTGGAGATATAAGAAACCGGGGCGACCTTGGCAAAGCCCGCAACCAGGGAGTCGGGGTCGGTGATGTGTTCGATCGTCTGCAGGAAGACGATGTTGTCGCGCGGTTCCTCGAAGCTTTCCACCAGTTCCCGGCGAAAGCTCAGGCGGTCGGAACTGTATTTGGCGCTGGCGTGGGCGAAAGCTTCGGGATTGGCGTCAACCCCGATGACGTCCGACGCGGTGCCGGCCAGGACCGACGATCCGTAACCCTCACCGCAGGCCAGGTCGACCACTGTCTGGCCGGCCACCCGCGCTGCGATCCACTCGTATACGGCCAGATGCCGCCGGTACCAGTAGTTCTCTTCAGGCACGTCAGGAAGGGTGCGCTCCCCCGTCAGTTCGAGTGGTGGAACGCCTTCGGGCTGGTCATCTTGGATGTACGTGTCGGTCAAGGAGAGCGATTCTTCCCTATCTTTCTCCGCCATGCCCGCTTCCCCAACAGCCACACCTGACCACATCAAAGATGTCAACACCCGCTACCACGACGCAGCGGCCGATTCCTACGATGCCAAATGGGGCATCGATTTCGGGGATATCGGTCAGCATCAGGTTGCGCTCAAGCTGACGAAAGCCCTTGGCGGCAAGCTTGAGAAATTCGAGGATGCGCTCGAGATCGGTGCCGGCACCGGCTACTTCTCGCTCAACCTCGCGGCCCAGGGACTGATCGGCAATCTGACCGCGACCGATATTTCCCCCGGCATGCTGGGTTCGCTCGAGAAAACGGCGAAGTCCCTGGACGTGCCGGTGACCACGGTGGTCACCGAAGCCGAAACCCTGCCTTTTCCTGATGAAAGCTTCGATGTGGTCCTCGGCCATGCGGTTCTCCACCACATTCCCGATCTCGACCGGGCTTTCTCCGAGTTCTTCCGGGTCCTGCGTCCCGGTGGTCGCATCGTTTTCTGCGGTGAACCTTCCCGTTACGGTGACCGGCTGGCCGCCGTACCGAAACGAACCGGTTCTTTCGTTGCCCCGGCCTGGCGCAAACTGGTTGGCGCCGAAACTCTCGAACACACCGAAGAGGAACTCGCGGACGACGAACACAGTCTCGAACCGGAAGTCGATGTCCACGCTTTTGTCCCCGCCGACCTGCGCGCGATTCCGCCACGGAACGGATTCGAAGGAACCAGGGTCAAGGGCGAAGAGCTGGTCGCCAACGTCTGGGGATGGGGCATGCGCTCGATGGAATCATCGGCGACTCCAGACTCGATTCCGTTGCGCTGGCGCAGTTTCGCCTACCGCAGCTACATCGCTTTCCAGAAGGTGGACAACGGCCTGCTCGAACCCCACCTGCCGCCCGAGCTTTTCTACAACCTGCTTCTATCAGCCCGCAAACCGTCGTAGAGTCGGTTCGGTGAGCTTTGCCGAAACAGGAAACAGGACCTGAAATGAGCATCCCGGAATGAGAGCCCTGGTGATTGGTGCCGGCGAAGTCGGGATGAACGTCGCCCGGACCCTGAGCACTGATGGCCATGAGGTGACTGTGGTCGAGAAGGGTCAGGAGCGCTGCGAGCAGGCCCGCGAAAACCTCGATGCGCTGGTCGTCGAAGGTAATGGCGCCAGTCCGCGAATGCTGAGGCATCTCAAGGCCGGCACTTTCGACCTGCTGGCAGCGGTCACCGCAGTCGACGAGGTCAACATCATTGCAGCCTTGGCGGCCCATCAGCTCGGGGTAAAAACAACGATCGCCAGGGTCCGGGATCCGGACTTCCTGGGGTCCGATTCTGCTTTCGCCCGGGGTGTGCTCGGAATCGACTTCGTGATTGATCCAGACCGCGCAGCGGCAGCAGACATCGCCGAAGCCATCAAGTTGCCTGGTGCGGTTTCGGTCGAATATTTCGGTGATGGCAACCTCGCCCTGGCCGAGTTGATCGTCACCGAGGCGTCGCCGCTCTGCGGCATCAAACTGGAGGATCGCAAGCGGCCTCATCCCGCTTTCATCATCGGGCTGACCCGAAACGGTGAAGCAGCCCTGACCCGTCCTGACATGGTTCCCCAGCCCGGGGACCACCTGCTGGTCGCCTCGCCACGGGAGTACATCCGCAGCAGCGTCGCTCACCTGGCAGGCACCGCTCGTGAGGTGAAAGACGCAGTCATTTTCGGTGGCGGCAAGATCGGCCTGGCGTTAGGCAAACACATGGAGCAAGCCAAGATCCGGACGACCATCCTCGAGCGGGACCGGGGCCGTGCCCGGATCATTGCCGAGAAGCTGCCCAAGGCAACCGTCATCCACGACGAAGGAGTCGGACATGATGTTCAGGTTGCCGCCGGGGTCGGCGAAGCCGACGTTTTCGTAGCCTGCGCCGGTGACGACCGGGCGAACCTGCTGGCCGCCATGAATGGCAAGAGAATCGGCGCCAACCTGTGCATGGCCACCGTCTCCCGGGAGGAGTTCACACCGCTGGTTGATGCCCTCGGTGTCGACGCCGCGTTCTCACCCAGATTGATCACCGCCGAGGCGATCCTGCGTTTCGTCCATACGCGGAGCGTCAAAGCAATGCACCTGACAAGAACCGATTTCGAAGTGATGGAACTCGAAGTCCGGCCCGGTGCCG
Source organism: Solirubrobacterales bacterium (assembly GCA_049579585.1). Taxonomy (GTDB): domain Bacteria; phylum Actinomycetota; class Thermoleophilia; order Solirubrobacterales; family 70-9; genus 67-14. The sequence continues at coordinate 36,197 of JBAUOE010000040.1, forward strand.
AGATCGTCGGCATGGCGGTCGGCCAGACCCACGGCAAGCTCAGCCATTGCCGGGTCGGGGCGATCCTCCATGAACACGAAGTCTCGATTCCCCAGCATGGCCATCAGATCTCGGCGGGCGACCGGTTGCTGATGCTCGGTCCGGTCGGAACCCTGTCCGACGTCGAGCCTTACTTCTCGGGAGAGAATTGAGCCGACGGTCCGGGACCGTCCTTTCGCCACTCGTCGGACTGACGGTCGGTGGCTCATTCGTGGCATCGGGAGGCGCAATGCTGATCTGCGCGCTGGTCGGCCTGGTCGACGGAGAGTCTGCCCTCGAGTTCGCCGTGCCCGGCGTCGCAGTTCTGCTCGGCGGCTGGGTAATCCTCGCATTTTCAATATCCCGCCAGCGCAAGGCTGTGGTCGTCCGGCCGGTTGCCGGCCTCATTGCCGTCACTCTTGCCTGGACCCTGGCCTCCGCCGTTGGCGCCATCCCGCTGCTCCTGACCGGTGCCTTCCACTCTCCTCTCGATGCCTACTTCGAGGGCGTAAGCGGGTTCACCACGACCGGCGCGACCCTGCTTTCCGACATCGAAGCGCAATCCCAGGCCGTTCTCGTCTGGCGCAGCCTGATGCAGTGGCTCGGTGGTATCGGAATCATCGTGCTTGTCGTGGCGGTAGCGCCGATCAGCGGTCCCGGGGTCCAACGCGCTTTCTATGCGGAAACATCCGGCATGGCGTCGGATCGGCTGACCCCGCGAATCATCGACACAGCCAAGATCATTGCCGGTATCTACCTCGTTCTCTCGATCATTGCCGCGGTCGCCTATCTGGTCGCCGGGATGGGACTGTTCGACGCCATCAACCACTCGATGACAACGATCGCGACTGGCGGCTTCTCCACGAAGAATGCTTCGATCGGAGCTTTCGATTCGATGGCGATCGAATCGGTTGCGGTTTTCTTCATGATTGTCGGCGGCATCAACTTCGCTTTCTACTGGAGGGCGATCAGGGGAAAATCCCTGATGCCCCAGCTGAACGAAGTGGTGACCTTTCTGGCCATCGTGCTGGCCATTTCCTCAGCGGTTGCCGCCAGTGTGTTCATCGCCGATGACGTCGATGGATTCGGATCCGGCCTGCTTGATTCCCTGTTCAGCGTGACCACGGTGATCACGACTACCGGTTACACCACTGCCGACTTCGATGGCTGGAACTCTTTTGCCCGAACTACGATCCTGGTGACCATGTTCATCGGCGCCTGCGCCGGTTCAACGGCCGGCGGAATCAAAGTGATCCGCGTCATGTTGCTCGGCAAGTCAGCCCTGCAGGAGCTACAGCGCCAGCTTCGCCCAAATGCAGTTCAGGTTTTGCGGGTGGGCGGCCACGTCTACCGGGAAGACGTCCGGCGGGCTGTCCTCGGTTTCTTCCTGATCTACCTGCTCGTTTACGCGATGGGAGTTCTGGCAATGGCAGCGAGCGGACTGGATCCCCTGACCGCGATCAGTGCGGCGTCATCGACCCTCAACATGATTGGCCCGGGACTCGGCGAAATCGGTGCTTTCGAGAACTTCGAAGCGATGCCCCCATTTGCCCGGGCCGTTTCATGCGTGCTGATGATCGCCGGACGCCTCGAGGTCTTCACTGTGGTCGCCCTCGCCGCCGCGTTGTTTGACCGTATCCGGGCGGTCCGACTCGCCCGCTGAGGAGCGATCTACTGCCGACGGACCCGAAACAGCTTCACCGGTTTCTTGAGGCCCTTGAAACGATGTTCCCCGGCGCGGGAATAATCGAATGAGTCGCCAGCCGCTTCGACCGCAGCGTTCTCCGCCAGGACGCTGTCCGGCCGTGCCGCTTCGGTGATCCGGCTGGCCAGGTTCACCGGATTGCCGAACCAGTCACCGACCTGGGGGACCGCCAGACCGCGGGCCACCCCGACTCGGAGCGCCGGCAGATCATCCCCTGCCTCATGTCCGACTTCAATGAATCGCAGGGCAGCGTCGAGCAGTGCGGCGGCGTCTTCTGACACAAGCATCGCGGCATCACCGATCAGCTTGACCAGGCGGACCTCCGGATTGGTCACTTCGATCGCCACCGATTCGAGCAGTTTGGCGACGGTGCCGAGCTGCTCGAGGTCGGAACGCTCCCCGAGCCTGGTGAATCCGACGAGGTCAGCGAAACAGACCGAGACTTCCACTTCCTGGCGGCCCGGGCCGAGCCATCCGGGCTCGGCAACGGCAATCACGTCACCTCGTATCTGTTCGATGAAATGAGCCCTGAGCGCGTAAGTGACTGCCTGCTCGCCGAGCGGCATCAGGTCGCCCGCTGCCGACTGCAGCCCAATCGCCGCTTCGTATTCGTTGGCTCCCGGATCGATCAGGTCGCTGGCAAGCAGGTCACGGTGGGCCTGCGCGATTCTCGCCGCACTGGATCCGACCTGTCGGGTGACAGCCAGGATGCTGTCACGCGAAGCGCCAGCGTCGAGGAAGAGCTTGAATCGCCGGGCCGCATGGACGTCTTCTATTCCGAAAATCTGACTCTCGGGGTCGGGCTTGGGGAAACCCATCGCGACGATGATCCGACGGAAATCTTCAACGTCCAGACCGGTTGTTTCGGCGATTTCGTTTGGCGTGAATCGCTTCTGGTTGCGACCGAGAATCAGGTCGGCCGGAAGCAGCGCCAGCCGGCCCGCCTGCACTTCCCGCCGCAGGGTCTCGAGGTTCACTCCTTCGTCCTTCCAGAGCTTCTCGAGCAACATCAGACGGGGTTCGAGCTGGTCTTCGTCGAGACCATCAAGCAGCCCTTCCGCTTCGAAGTCCGGCATCTCAGACATGTACCACCGCCCCGCCACGGCGCGGATCGCCGCCGCCGTCGAGCACGCCGGAAGCAGGGTCACGGGTCACCATCTGCACCCCACCGAAGAACAGGTTCTTGTCGCTCCAGCGAAAGACTTCCTGACCGGTGGCCTCAATCTCACGCAACGAAACTTCGTCGACTCCGGGTTCAGCCTGAAGCACTCCCGCTTCCAGGTGCATCCGGCCTTCATCGACCGCTTCCTGCGGGGTCATGCCCCGGTCAAGCAGATTTATCGATGTCTGAAGGATCGCGGAACGGATCCGGTTGGATCCGGCACTTCCGAGGCCCGCTACCACTTCTCCGCCCCGTCGGACGATCGTTGGCGACATCATCGAAGAGATCCTTGAGCCGGGCAGAGCCTGATGAAAGCCGAGCGGGTTGAGGTCTTCTTCTCCAAGCATGTTGTTTAGATGAATACCGGTTCCGGGAACAACCAGTCCGGACCCGGTCCCGTTCGAACAGGTCAACGAAGCGCAGAGACCATCGCCGTCCATCACCGCGAGGTGGGTGGTTGAGCCCAGCCGGTCGCTCGATTTGATCGCCCTGGACACCGCTTCATCGGAAAGAAAATCCCCGGCAAAACCCTCGGTCGAGAGGCTTTCGGCGAAATCACCGCTTCGGGCCTCGTTTGCCGCCCCCATTACCCGGGCGACATCCCTGGCCTCGCTCGATCCGATCCGCTCCAGCATCGAAAGGCAGTAGGCGATCAGAATGCCACCGGCCGATGGCGGCGGATTCGTGCACACCTCATGGTCGCCAAAGATCGCGGTCACCGGATCGCGGGCGATCACTTCGTAGGACCCCATGTCGGCTGCCGACAGCACCCCGCCCAGGCCTGACACGTGATTTTCAATCGCGCGTGCGATCTCGCCGCCATAAAAGGATGCGCTGCCTTCCTCCGCGAACCGTTCGAGGGCGAGGGCCAGGTCCGGGTAACGGAAAAGGTCGCCTTCGCGCAGATACTGACCTTCCGGGGCATAGATCTCCCGGACCTCCGGGGTGGCGGTGTAAATCGGTTCGAGGATGCGCAGCACGTAAGCCTGCTCGCGGTTCAGCGGTGCGCCTTCGCGCGCGAACCGGACCCCGGGCCCGATCAGGTCGCGCAAAGGCATCGACCCGAACCGGTCGAGCGCGTCCGAAAGGCCTGCGGCCATCCCGGGAACGCCGCAGGAGGCCGCCCCGGTGTTGAAAACCTGGGTTGTCTTTTCATCGAAATGGACCGGCACCGGGATCAGCTCCCCGGTGCGTTCAAGGCCACCTTTACCGGGTGCCGCGACGAAGAAATCCAGGATTACCGGTTCTTCGCCGGGGGATCCAATCGCCATGAAGCCCCCGGCGCCCAGTCCCGTCAGGGCGCTTTCGAGCGAAAATGAAGCCATCGCCGCAGATACGGCGGCGTCGACCGCGTTACCGCCAGCCCGCAGGGTTTCGGCGCCAGCTTCGGCAGTTAGTGGGTGCCCGGCCGCGACAACCCCGCGCGAACCCACTCTTTACGAAAGGAACTCGGGGATGTCGCTTCCGCCGACAGCCGGCAGGGATGAGTCTCCACGCGAGGTCCCACTACTTGAACGTCCACCCCGGTCCGCTTTGCGGTCCTCGACCGAACGGCGTTTGGGCTGACCCTTTTCGTCGAACCTGGTGGCAACAACCGTAATCCAGATCTGGTCATCGAGTTCTTCATCGATGTTCGCACCGAAAATGATGTTCGCGTCCGGATGGGCGGCTTCCCCAACCAGTCGGGCTGCCTCGGAAACCTCGATCAGGGACAGGTCGGTTCCACCGGTGACTGAAAGCAGGATCGAACGGGCCCCGTCCATCGGCGTTTCCAGCAGCGGTGATGAAATTGCTTTTTCGGCGGCGATCATGGCCCGGTCGGGACCAGTACCCATGCCGATGCCGAGCAGTGCCCGTCCGGCGTCCGACATGATCGAACGCACGTCGGCGAAGTCAAGGTTGATCACTGAAGGCAAGGTCACCAGGTCTGAGATTCCCTGGACGCCCTGTCGCAGAACGTCGTCGGCGACCTGGAACGCATCAACCATCGGGGTCGACTGGTCGAGGACTTCGAGCAGGCGATCATTCGGAATCACGATCAGGGTGTCGACTTCGCCAGCGAGGGCTTCGATTCCCTTCTCCGCCTGCTTGCCACGGCGGCTGCCCTCAAAGGTGAACGGCTTGGTGACGATGCCCACAGTGAGCGCACCGAGGTCACGGGCAAGCCGGGCAATGACCGGGGCCGCACCGGTTCCGGTGCCGCCTCCCGCGCCAGCCGCGATGAAAACCATGTCGGAACCCTTGAGCAGGCGCTTGATCCGGTCCTGTTCGTCGAAGGCCGCACGGAAACCGAGCGAAGGGTCAGCCCCGGCACCGAGGCCACGGGTCTCGTCGCCGCCGATGTGAACGGTCAGGTCGGAAACGCAGAGCTGTAGCGACTGAAGGTCGGTGTTGACCGCCATGAATTCGACTCCCGGAATCTGGGCTTCGATCATGCGGTTGATTGCGTTAACTCCACCACCGCCAACGCCGACGACCCGGATCACCGGTGAATGTGGCACCCCGGCACCGGCGACGGCTGACGGTTCCTGACGACCGTAGCGCGGTCCGTCATCACGAGGGTTGGGCGGTGTCTCGGAAAAGATCCGTTTGAGACGGTCCTGGGCGTCAGGGACACCGCTCATGTCGGCACCTGGATTCGGTGCAGAAAGTGGATCGGGTTCCGGTTCCGGTTCGCGGCGGGCGCGGACCGGACGGGCCGGTCGGCTTTCTGGTTGGGCAACCGGATCGCTGCGGCCATAACGGCCGGAAGCTGCCGGGTCCGGGGAAGATTGGGTTTCAGAAGAGCTTTCGTCGTCATAGAACTGGCTGCTGCGGGATTCGGCAGCGGGGGCATCGTCCGGGGGTTCGATCGGTGTGTCGACCCGGGTCTCAGCTTCCGGGGTCCCGGGAGCCTCACCACTGGGTTCGAACTCCGGTGGCTCGGGGTTGGCATCGTCGTCAGATGTCGAACGAAACAGGTCCGCCAGGGGACCTTCACGCATACTCGCTCGTTTACGACGCGCCATCTCTCAAGACCTCCTTGGCCAGGTTTCGGTAATACGAAGCCGCACGACTGCCGGAATCGTACTTGAGGACACTAGCGCCTCGCACCGGCGCTTCCGCAAATTTCACTGCTTTGCGAATGCGCGACTTGAAAACGAGATCCCCGAAGTTTTCCTCAAGGATCGAAACTGCCTCACGTGCATGGAGGGTCCGGGCATCGAACATGGTCGGCAGAATGCCGGCAATCTCAACGTTCGGATTGAGGTTCTCCTGAATCATGGTCAGGGTTGACTGCAGCTGCACCAGTCCGCGCATCGACAGGTATTCGCACTGGACCGGGATTATCACTTTGTTCGACGCGGTGAGCGCGTTGATGGTCAGCAATCCAAGGCTGGGCGGCGTATCGATGCAGATGTAGTCGTAGTCGGACTGAACTTCACGCAGCGCCTTTTCGAGCGAACGTTCGCGTCCGATTTTGGTGCTCATGGCAATTTCGGCCCCGGCGAGGTCCAGTGAAGCGACAGCGATGTCGATCTCGCGATGGCTGATGATCTCCGAGATCGGCATGTCGTCCACCAGCACGTCGTACATGCTGTGTTCGACCTTGTCCGGATCGATGCCCTGGCTCATGGTCAGGTTGCCCTGGGGGTCGAGGTCGATGCAGAGAACCCGGTTGCCGAGTTCGGCCAGTGCCACCGCCGTGTTCAGGGTCGAGGTCGTCTTGGCGACACCACCCTTCTGGTTCGCGAAGCTGATCACATCGGCCGTATCGGTCGGGACCTGCGGGGCGACTGGCTTGACATGGTCACCCAATGCACGCTTCGTGGGCGCCAGGAGATCGGAAGCTTTCATGCGAATCTCGGTTTCTTCGGAGGCCGCTTCCTCTTCGATCTGCTCAAGTTCTTCTTCGACCGGAGGAGATGACACCTCGCTGCCGTCGTTCACTGCGGGACGGTCCGCCGCCGGTTCGGGCGTTGCGGCAGGGGCGGGCACGGCTTCAGGTTCACTGATGCCGGCTTCGGGTTCCACCGGGTCGACCGTCTCCGTTTCAGGGGCGGTTTCTTCTCGGGCGTGGTTCTTGCGGCTCAGAATTCGCATTTGACCCGTTATTCGCATGGCAGCGGTGTTTTCCTGCCCCGGGAGTTTGCCGACCGCCCAAATCGGGTTCAATGGTCTAATCCTCGACTTCCTCGAAAAGAGAATTCTGTTCGTCACCGGCAAGGGTGGCGTCGGCAAATCCACCGTCGCAATCGCTCTCGGAATCCGGGCTGCGATGGAAGGAAAACGCACGATCGTGGTTGAGGTCGCCTCCACCGAAAATGCTTCACGGGTTTTCCGCCAGGCCGATGTGGGCTTCAAGGAAGTCGAGATGCGAAACAACCTCTGGGCGATCTCGATCGACCCGGAAGAGTCGATGCGGGAGTACGTGCTGCTGCAGCTCAAGGTCAAGGCGATGCGGGATCTCCTGTTCCGAAGCCGGATGTTCACTTATCTGGCTGCCGCGACCCCGGGTCTGAACGAACTGGTCACGATCGGCAAGATCTGGGAACTGGCGCTGGAGGACCGCAAGCTCAAGCACGGCCGCAAATACGACCTGGTCATCGTCGATTCGCCGGCAACCGGGCACGGCATCAGTTTCCTCCAGAGCCCCCGCACATTCGCCAACATCGCCCGGGTCGGCCCGATTCACAGCCAGGCCCGCCAGCTTCAGGAAATGATCAACGACCACGACCACACCGGCAGCGTGATCGTTTCGCTTCCGGAAGAAATGCCGGTGAATGAAACCGCCAACCTGGAAGCCGAACTGACCGGTGACGTCAATATTTCGGTTGACCGGGTGATCATGAATGCGCTCTACCCGGACCGGTATTCCGACACCGACCTGAAAGCCATCAGGAAGCTCGGCAAGAGCGAAAACGATGAAGTCCGGGCGGCGTCGAAGGCAGCGATCTCGCAATGCGTGCGCACCGCATCGCAACGGGAGCAGCTGGAGCGGCTGGAAAGCATGGTTTCAGCACCGATCACCACCCTGCCGTACATCTTCAAGCCGGAAATCGACCTCAGTTCAGCCCGTCAGCTGGCCGAGGAGCTCTCCTGATGCCTTCGGTAAGCGACATTCTCGAGGGCAACCGGATCTGCATCTGTGCCGGCTCTGGCGGAGTCGGCAAAACGACCACCTCGGCTGCCATCGCCCTCGGCATGGCCGCCCGGGGACTGAAGGTCTGTGTTTTGACGATCGACCCCGCGAAACGCCTGGCCGATTCCCTGGGATTGGAAGAGCTCGGCAACGAAGCGTCCCAGGTTGATCCGAAGCTGCTCGAGGAACAGGGAACGGTCGAGGATGGTGGCGAGCTCTGGGCGATGATGCTTGACGCGAAAGAGACTTTTGACCAGTTGATCGCTCGTCACGCTGAAGACGCCGAGGCCCGCGACCGGGTTTTGAACAACCGGATCTACCAGCAGATATCCGGGGCCCTGGCCGGCTCGCAGGAATACATGGCGATGGAAAAGCTTTTCGAGCTTCACAGCGAAGGCCGCTTTGACCTGCTTGTCCTGGACACACCACCGAGCCGGAACGCACTCGACTTCCTCGATGCCCCGACCAGGCTCACCCAGTTCATTGAAGGCAAATCACTGCAGATTTTCATCAAACCGACCGGTTTCGCGGCCAAAGTAGCTGGACGAGGGGCCGGAGTGGTCCTTTCCGTGCTGAAGCGCCTGGTTGGATTCGACCTGCTGGCTGACCTGTCCGAGTTCTTCACCGCTTTCAGCGGCATGATCGACGGATTCCAGGACCGCGCACACCGCGTGAGCGCCCTGCTGGGCGACGATGAGACCTGTTTCGTCATTGTGTGCGGGTCGCAGGCCGATCAGGTCGATGAGGCCGTTTTCTTCCACTCCAAGCTGGTTGAGCAAAACATGAACTTCGGCGGTGCTGTGGTCAACCGGGTCCGTTACCGGCTGGGAACACGCAAGCCCAACGTCAAGGAACTCACCGGGAAGATCGATGAAAGCCTCGATCGTCCCGACCTGTCCGAAGAGATCGCCCGCAACCTGGCCGAATATGACGTTCTGGCCCAGCGCGACGCGAAGAACATCAAGCGGCTGCGCGAAATCCTCGGGGACGAACCGGTGATCCGGATTCCTTACCTCGATACCGACGTCCATGACCTCGAAGGGCTGTCGAAAATCAACGAGTTTCTGTTCGTCACCGAAGACGAACGGCTGGACCTGGCTTCAAGCTGAAGCTTCTTCGCGGTCCGGATAGCACCGCACAGCGAAGCTCGCTTCAACTCCCCCGCGTCAGGCCGGCTTGTTGCGGCGGTACTGCATCTCCGAAACTGACCATTCGGTCGTTTCGGGCTCCGGGAAGAGCTTGCGATCGGGTGTGCCGTGAGCCTGCTTGCGTTCCGAATCGAGTCCGTCGAGAGCATGCGCAGGCCATTCCATGGTCTGGCCCGGACGGGTCTGGCTGAGCCAGTCTTCGCGCAGCGTCGATCCGATCGGGGTCGAGGCCGAAACCTTGATGTCCCCCGGATCGGGCGTGGGTTCACGCAGCGGTGTGATGTCCGGGATTTCCGGGATGTCCGAAAAGTCACGCTCGATCCCGCGATCGATACCGAGGGCGGCTTCGATCTCCGGCATCGATTCGAAACGGGTTTCACTCTCCCCCGGGATCGGTTCGGGATCGAACTCAGGAACCGATCCGAACAGGGGGTCAACCCCTGCCTCCACTTCCGGACCGAAACTGTTGTTCGCGTTGTGACGCGAACTCGCACCTTCGTCTTCAACGAGACGAGGCTTGAAAATGTGGATTTCGGCACCGGCCGGTTCCGCTTCCGCGGCTTCCATGACGGGCTCGGGAACGATGTCCCATTCGGACGTCGATCCCATCTGGCTGGCGCTGCCTTCACCGGCCTGGAGCCCTGACGTGATCAGGGTTTCTTCGGCGACGACGTTGAGGTTGCTTTCGTAACTGCCGAGCACCGCTTCCCGCAGGATGTGGCGGGTCGAGTCTTCAATCCAGGCGGCGAGGTAACTGGCGGATTCGCCACCGATCATCATCGTCTCTTCGTTGTTGATCAGTGCCTGTTCGAGGTCAAGCGCGGATTCAATGCGTTTCCGGGCAGTTTCATCGTCGGCTTCACCGGTAATCAGGGCTGCGGCACGGGCGGCAAGCGGAGCGTCGATCACTCCCTGGCCACCGAGGGCCGAGCGGATCGCGAGCAGATGGTCGCAGAGTGCGTCGACTGGCCGGCTGCGTTCACAGCCGAACTGGAACCGTTTCTCGGCGAAAGCAATCGCATCGTTGCGGGTCGAATTCTCGGCGAGACGCTGGACGAAGTCATCAAATCCCGAGACTTCCGATTCGATCAGGAAGTAGCTGCCAGGTCGTGGCGGATGGGCTCCGGTCTCTACCCGGCGCCAGGCGTCATCGCCAATCGGGGCGAAAGCGAAGGGCCCGAGGCCGACTGTGCCTTCTTTGAAAAGACGCAGGGAGCGAACCAGCGAATGGAGCCTTTCGACCGCGACGCTGGGGCCATCGCTCGATTCACCAAGCGGAGCCATGGCCAGGAATGCCTGCTGCCAGGGACTGCGTTCGGTGCCTTCGGACGAAGTTGCTTCAATCGGGGCGTCTACGGAATCAGCACGAACGATCTTGATGCCGTTGGTGAGTTCGATCTCGGACGGGGTCATTTCGAATCCGACCAGGGGTACGAGCAGTACGTCGGCTTCGTGGATGTCGCGGGATTCGATCTCGAGTGAAGCCAGGGCAGCCTCGACCCGGCTGTAGTCGAGCGAGAATTCGGTAGTGCCTTCCCAAAGGCCGGCGATGAATACGGCGATCATCTCTTCGGCACGGCGGTTCGGTTCGGACGGAACCGCGACCCCGCGGGCCTCGAGGTAAGGAGCGGCGACGTTCGATGAAGCGATCGCTCCACGCGCCGGGCCGTAAGAAGGCAGTGACTTCAGCTCTTCGAGGTGGGTGCTGATGTAACGCGATGTGAGCGGTACGTAACGGTAGAAATGAGAGCTGTCCCCGTTGTTTTCGGCAACGTCGAACGGGATCTCATCACCCGTGGCCACCAGCGACGTGAATCGCGTAGATGCCTCGGCTGCGAGCCGCTTCAAAGCCTCATCAAGTACCGGATCGTGCATGTCTCATTGATTACGGACCCAGCCCCGGCATCCTCCGACTGCACGATCGATTGCATAAAACATTGATGCGGCTGGATGCCGGCCCGGTAATCCGGGTCCGGGCGGTACCGCTGCCCGCCAGGCGTGGATCAGTCGTGACGGATCAGGCTGGAACGGCTTCGCTCGCCAGCCACTGGATGCCGTACTTACGCATCCCTTCGATCAGTGGCACCAGATCCTGCCCCTTGTCGGTGAGGGCATAGGTGACCCGTGGCGGCACTTCGGGGAAGGTCTGACGCTCCACTATCCCCTGCTCTTCCAGCGTCCTCAGACGCAGCGACAGGGTCCGCGGGCTGATTCCTTCCAGTGATCGCTCAAGTTCGCAGAACCGGCGGCAGTCGTCGGCAAGGTCGCGGATCACGAGAAGGGTCCATTTCCCGGAGATCACGTCGGCGGTACGGCAGACGGGGCATTCTTCATTGTCGATTGCGCTCATCTTGGAAGTGAGATGGCTTTGTAGTTGAGGTCTCCCGGCTAAAACCGGGAACCAAACCACCAGCTCACTTCAACAAGTATAGGCACATGGCTTCACTTACTGAAGCGCCTGACCGTTCCAGGGGTCACTGAATCGATGAAAGAACGACCGGCAGGGCGCCAACCGCGAGAAACGGAGCCAGAGGCAAAGCGGTCTTCGATGGTGGCAGCCGCTTGCCGAGAGCGATCAGCACCCCGGTCATTCCGGCCAGGGCAAGTCCGATCAGCAGCGCCGGCAGGGCCTGCCAGCCCATGAACAGGCCAATCACGGCGACCAGTTTCGCGTCGCCCATGCCGACCCCTTCCGGTTTGACCAGCGAAGCGACGACCAGAGGGGCAGAGACAACCGTTGCGGCGAGCACGTCGCCAGCCAGGTTGCCGGGGTCCTGAATCACCGAGAGAGCCACTGCAGCCGCCGCAGCCAGCAGCAGCACGCGGTTGGGAATGACGCGCTGCTTCAGGTCGGTCACCGATACGACCAGGAGGGTCACGGCGAGGACGGCTGCGGCGGCGAGTGACATG
>JBAUOE010000041.1:0-2311 GCA_049579585.1 Solirubrobacterales bacterium
AGCTGGGCACCTGTGGCGCCAAAAAGGTAATCGCCAAGGGCAAATACAAGCCCAAGACGAACAAGAAGAACAAAAAGACCGCCAAGAAGTCCAAGAAGCTCGCCAAGGACTCATCGCTGTGTGACGAGCCGATTGATTACACAACCGTCCCGCTCGGCGATAACCCCGAGCGTTGCGACTGGTTCGACACGACCGTTTGCCTCCAGCCCTTCGCCAACGATTACTACACCGTTGATGCTGAAACCGATACCGGCAAAAGGCTGAATATCGCGACCGCATCTACCCCGGCGAACACTTCCGGTGTCAACATCGACATGACCGATCAGAACCGGGCAGACGGCTTCAGTCCGGGCAACCTGATCACCCTGAAGATCCCCGGACTCGATACACCGGCCGCTTTCACCAACAGCGGACTCGTGCCGATCACGGACCTCCAGCAGTACGACGACCCGTCACAGGCAGTAATCGTGATCAACGCCGACACCGGTGAACGCCAGCCGATCTGGGCTGAACTCGATTCGAATCCAACCACGGTCGATCCTTCCCTGGAAGGCAACGGCGGTATCGGTACCAACCCGACCAATACCGATGACGTAAACCTGATCATCCGCCCGGCGAAGAACTTCGATTTCGGCGGGCGATACATCATTGCCTTCCGCAATCTGAAGGACGCAGCCAACGCCACGATCCCGGCCCCGGTCGCTTTCGAGGTGTACAGGGACAACCTGCCGACCCAGCAGCAGATCGTCGAAGACCGACGTCCGCACATGGAATCGGTGATCAATGACCTGGTCAACAAGGCAGGGGTTGATCGCTCAAGCCTTTACATGGCCTGGGACTTCACCGTCGCCAGTCAGGAATCAACGACCGGACGGGCAGTCGAGATCCGCGATGACGCATTCGACCGCCTCGGTGACACCAATCTGGCGAATAAGCTGGTGGAAGGCAGCGCGCCGGATTTCACGATCAACGACGTCAGTGACCCGGGCGGAACAACCCTGATCCGGATCAACGGCACGCTCGACAATGTGCCCTGTTACCTGAACCAGGACGGTTGTCCGACCGGCGCCACTTTCGATCATGACGCCAGTGGAGACATCACTTGGAACCCGGCCTACACGACCGACGTTCCGTTCCGCTGCAACGTGCCCGAAACGATTCTCGACACGCCCGGTTCGGTGACCCCGACCCAGACCGGAACTTACGGTCATGGCCTGCTCGGAAGCCTCGGGCAGGTAAATGGACAGGATCAGTTCGCCGAGAAGACGAACTCAACCTGGTGCGCCGTTGACTGGGCCGGTTTCTCGGACAACGACCTGCCTTCGGTAATCGCGGCGCTCGGCGACATGTCGAACTTCCCGAAGATGGCTGACCGCATGCAGCAGGGATTTGTCAATTTCCTCTACCTGCAGCGGGCGTTGGTCCATCCGGACGGATTCGCTAGCAACGCTGCGTTCCAGTACGACAACGGTGCGGGACTTGAATCCGTAATCGACCTGTCCGCGGGAGCCAGCACCAGAGGCCATTACATGGGAATCAGTCAGGGCGGCATCATGGGTGGAGCGCTGCTCGCGCTTTCGCCCGATGCGGACCGTGGCGTCCTCGGTGTGCCCGGCATGAACTACTCGACCCTGCTCCGCCGTTCGGTGGACTCGGATGGGTACTTCAAGCTGCCTGGCCTCGGGCTCTACGCGAACTACCCGGACGAAGCCGAGCGGCCGCTCCTGCTTTCGCTGATCCAGCTTCTCTGGGATCGTGGCGAAAACAACGGCTATGCCCACAACATGACCACCGACCCGCTGCCGAACAGCCCGGTCCATTCAGTGCTCCAGCGCAATGCGTTCGGCGATCATCAGGTCGCGAACGTCACGTCGGAAGTACTGGCCCGGACCAACGGTGCGTCGGTCTACATGCCGGCGCTCAACCCGGGCCGTCACTGGGAAGCTGACCCTTTCCTTGACATCCCCCAGGTGAGCAGCTTCCCGTACACGGGCGGCAACAGCATGATGGTCTACTACGACGGTGGCCCGGTGGGTTACTTCAATACGACGGTCAGCGTTCCTGGCACGCCGACTGAATGCAACCACGGCAATCCGGTAGCAGACCCTTGTGAAGGCTCGGGCACACCACCGAACGAGAACGTACCGCCGCGCGAGGAATGGGGTTACGGCGACGACCCCCACTCCTACCCGCGTCGCTCGGTCGACGGCCTGAACCAGGGCGATTCGTTCCTCTTCGATGATGGAACGATCAACGTCTGCCACAGCGGCAGCTACTGCTACAGCAACAACTACAACGGACCCATGCCGTA
>JBAUOE010000042.1:0-7116 GCA_049579585.1 Solirubrobacterales bacterium
TCCGGATCCCGGACCTCCCGGAGGACGTCAAGGCCGGATGCGTCCGGAAGTCCCAGATCCAGCAGCAGGAGTTCAGGCCGGGAGTACTGGCAGTGGCGAAGGGCATCGGCCGCGGTAGGTGCTGCCAGCACCTCGAAGCGATCAGCAGTCAGGTGGTCGCAAAGCAGGTCGAGCGTGGCACGATCGTCCTCGCAGATCACAAGTTTCGCTATCGATTTCGTTTCGGGCAACATGCTCAGCTAAGACCCGGCAACCGGAGTCTCTCCCCCCGCTCCGGCGAAACCAGTTCGAGGACGTCTCGGGCTCCGGCGCAACCGAGGACCCGTCCGGGCGGGATGCACTTGCAGGCACGCAGGAGGCGGTCGTCGTCACCGAGGAAATAGACGTCGATCGGAAACCGCATGCCGAAGGTATGGACAGAATGGCAATGGGGAATCAGCAGCCCTCGGCCCGCCCGTTCCCGGTCGAGCCACGAAAGGCCCAGCAGCCGGGCCAGCAGGCCATCCGCGACCGGCACTTCGAACCCGGCCAGGTTCTGCACCGGCAGCGACCTGAATCGCCTCGTCTGCCCCTGCCTCGATCCCGCAATGGTCTCCATGCCACCTTCAGGCGCCGGGGGCTTCGTTTCTCCCCCCTTGCCGATCGGGTCCTTTGACGCTTTCCGGTTCGTGGCTCTGCAACGGGTTTTTCAGGTGCAACCCCTCGTTCAGTGCACCCCGGAAAACAACGCTCGGAGGCGAGTAACGGCATGATTCCAACTGCGCCCCGGACCCGATGTCCAGGGGAGCAATGGGCTTCAACGTGGAAAGAAAGACAACCCGAAGGGGCAACTACGAGTCGGGCACTGATTACGTGCTCGAGTACGGCGATCTACGATTCGCCTTCAACGAACGCGACTTCAGTCAGCGCGTTGAACAGGCGGCCGTCCGCCTGGGACTCGTCGAACCCGGCCTCACCTACGGTGAACTCCACGACCTGCTCCATCTGGCCGTTTCCGGCGAGATCGAAGAACCATCTTCAGAGCTGGGTGTTCATGTCACCCACTTTTGGGAAGACCTTTCCGGTCCTTCCAACCAGAGTTTCGTCCACTGGATCCGCCGGCTCGTATTTCGCGGCGCCTGGCTTGACCAGCGGGTCAAAGAGGGCGAACTGGACATCGTTTTCGACGAGAACCGCCAGTCCTTCGGCTACATCCAGCCCGACCGCGGCCCCGAAATGATCGAACTCGCCAAGGAACCATCCTGGCGACGCGTCGCGTTCCGCCGCTAACGCCCGGTTCGCACAAGACCGCCCGGTTTACACACGATCGCCCGGTTCGCACAAGACCGAACCAACCTGAGCCCAAGGGCCGCAGGACTCCGGGTCGGTTTCACCGTCCCCACCGCGGCAAAGTCGACCCGGACGCCTTCTCGACAAGCGAGGCCGATCTTCCGGGTCGGTTTCACCGTCCCCACCGCGGCAAAGTCGACCCGGACCTTTGGGCTTCCGCTGGCACTGCCGGAGCCCCAAGCGATTGCTTGACCCCTCCAGGGCGGCCGCCGGCCATCCGCGGCCGAGAGGCTCCGGCAGGGACTGCCGGAGACCCCCACTCCCGCGCCCTACAGCTTGCCGAGCAGATCCTCGTTCGACTCGCTGCCTTCGATCAATTCGACCAGGCGGGCTGCTGCCGGCGCCGGTTCCATGTCCTTCAGTTCGGCCCGAAGACGACGGACCGCGTCGATCTCGTTTTCGTTGAGCACGGCTTCCTGACCGGAAATCGCGCATGAAGTTACGTCCAGCGCCGGCTTCACGCCGGCGGCTGCCAGTCCGGAATCAAGGCGGATCGTGGCGTTCTCGGTGGTGTGGACGGCATCCATCACGGCCTGATCGCCGGGAGAACCCCAGAGCGCGGTCGCGATGACGGTCACCGAACCGGCACCCTCTTCTTCAAGTTCACGTCCGGTACCGAAGAACGGTTTCACCGAACCGGCATCGCCATAGGCGTTTCCGAGGCGGGTAAGGGAGTCAACGATTATCACGACATCCAGTCCGGATTCGGCCTGACGCTTGACCTTGGCCAGGGCACGTTCAGCGACACGAACCTGCTCATGGGCACCGAGGTCGGCCGGGGCGGCGGCGATCTCCACGTTCGGCACCTCACGAGTCCACGCAGTCACTTCTTCGGGACGCTCGTCAACCAGAAGCACGGTCACTTCAGTGCCCTCTTCGGTTCCGGCAGCGATCGATTTGGCGAGAGAACGCAGGAAACTGGTGCGTCCGGAACGCGGCTGAGCTTCAACCAGCACCCGCTGGCCGAATGCCAGTGGCGCGAGCAGGTCGAAGGAGCGGGCCAGAACATCGTCATTTTCCACTTTCAGCGGAATGTGACGATGCGGGGCGATCGGGGTGAGGCCATCAAAGGCGGTGCCACGCTCGTCCTGGGGCGGTTCACCATTCACCTTTTCGACCCGGACCAGCGACGGGCGGCGTTCGCCACGGCGGGCCGGGCGAACCGGTCCGTTGACTTCATCGCCGCTACGCAGCTGGCAACGACGGATCTGGGCGGGCGAAACATAGATGCCGGCGTCAGCGATGCCTTCGCCTTTCAGCAATCCGCTTCCGCGGGAAAGAACCTCAAGAACTCCGGTCGCTTCAGTCAGCTCGGGTTCGGCTTCGGTGCGTTCCTCGGAACGCTCGCCGCGTGGCTCCCGTTTGCTTCGGGGCTCACGGCTTCCGCCGCGGGACTCACGGTCACCGCCGTTTTCGTTGCGGGAACGATCGCGCCCACCACGGCTGCGGCGGCGGCGAGGTCGTCCCTGGCTGTCGCCGGACGAATCGCTGTCACCTCCGGCCGGGCTGGAAGCAGTGCTGCCGCCGTCGAGTTTCTCAATCAGGTCTTCGCGGCGGAGACGGCGGAAGCCGTCGATTCCCGCATCGCTTGCGAGCTCGTGGAGCTGGGCAAGGCTCTTGGATTCAAAGTCAGTCATTGACGTAGGTTATTGGAGAGGGCTCTACGAACGGTTGCTCAGGGCCGCCGGGTTCAAACCTTCCGCCTTCGCGGTGTCGAGCCATGCCTCTGACTGCTTGCGTACTTCGGCCTGCGTCCAGCCCAGGGATTTCGCCATTAGATCGGCCACGCCTTTCACCGATTCGACTGAATCGAGGGTCGATGCGGCGGTCAGGCCAAGCCGGGTTCTGCGCAGCAGGACATCACTGATCGTCTGCGCCTGTTCGAGTTCGGTTGCGATCACGACTTCAGCCAGGAGGTCGGGTCGGCCTTCAACTATCGGCTTCGCCAGTTCGGGGTCGGCTTCAGCCAGACGCAGGACACCCCGGGCGCCGTGTCCGTACCGGAAGGCAAGCTGGGTTATCGCTTCTTCATCAACCCCGTCCGGCGCTTCGAGGTCAGCCGGGTTCACTTCGAGCCCCAGCGGGATTTCGGCTGTCTGACAGCGCGCTTCCCGGCCGGAGCGCTCGACCAGGCGATCGACGGTCTGTTTCGCCATGCGACGCCAGGTCGTGAGCTTGCCTCCGGTGATCGTCAGCATTCCGGACGAAGTTTCGTACAGCTCGGCCCGACGGGAAATATCTACGGACTTGCGCGGGTCGCCAGTGCTGATCAGGGGTCGCACGCCGGCGTAGGCGCCAACGATGTCCCTTTCCGAAAGGTTCTTGCCGGAAAAGGCGTTCACCGCTTCGAGCAGGTATTCGATGTCGTCCTCGCGCGGCGCCACCTCGTCGATGCCGCCGTCGTGGTCAACGTCGGTGGTTCCGACCAGGGTTCGTCCGTACCAGGGCAAAGCGAATATCCCCCGGCCCCCGCCGGCCGGAACGACACATGCGGCCTTGCCCATGTTGAGGTCATCACTGTCGAACAGCAAATGGGCCCCGCGGCTTGGAGATATCTTCGGCACGTCCTCTTCGCGCTCGATCTCGCCAGGACGGATGCGGTCCGCCCAGACCCCGGTTGCGTTGACCACATTGTCTGCCCCGACGAAGATCTTTTCGCCGGACGCCTCGTCGATGAATTCAACCCCGTTCGCTTTGCCGCGCTTCTCGGTCACTTCGGTTACTTCGGCGCCGTTCAGGCTGACTGCCCCGAAACGCTGGGCTTCGCCGAGCACGGTGAGAACGAGTCGAACATCGTCGGTCTGGCAGTCGTAGAAGAGATAGGCGGATTCCGGGTCGCGTTCAGCCAGCATCGGCACCAGGTCAATCGCTTCGTCCCGGTCGATGGTGCGGTGGCGATCGGGTGACCAGCTGCCTTCGGCTTCACCCGGCCGGCGTCGCCAGCGCGATTCCCGTTTGGGCCGGTTGCTTCCAACCCCGGCCAGGACGTCATAGGCGTTCAGACCGATCCCGATCTTGCGGTCGGGCTTCTCGTTCTTCAGGGTCGGAACAAGAAACGGTGTCGGGTAGACGAGGTTGGGTGCGAGCTCAACCATCAGCTGCCGTTCGAGCAGCGCTTCACGGACCAGGCCCAGATCGAAGTTCTCGAGATAGCGGAGTCCGCCGTGAACCATCTTCGACGAACGCGACGACGTTCCAATCGCATAGTCACGGGCTTCCAGCAGGGCGACCGAGTATCCACGGGAAGCAGCATCGAGGGCGACTCCCACCCCGGTGATTCCGCCGCCGATTACAACAACTTCAAAATGCTGGCCGGCGATCGCTTCGATTGCTTCGCTTCGCGAAATCAAGCTGTTACCACTGAAAACGCCGGGCCAGCAGAACCGTGCCGCCAGCAAGACCGCCGGTCACGACCAGGCAGATCAGGGTTGCGATGATGGCCGATGGACTGGACCCAGCTTCCGATGCCGCCAACACGGCCGCGCTCGGGGGAGCGACCGGCACTACCGGCACCACGGCATCCGGCGGGACCGCACTGGCCCCAGTGTCATTGCCCGTACCGGGATTGGCGCCACCCGAGTTGGCCCCGGCTGCACTTCGTTCCGAAATCGTCGGGGGGCTGTTCGAAGTGGTTGGGCTGCTGCTGCTCGGGGAGCTGCTTCCCGTTCCGGAAAGGTCCGGTGTGTAGGTCGGTGTGGTTGTCGATCCGCCGGTTCCCGGGGTCGAGCCACCATTCGAGTTCGAGTCATCGGCGGGATCATCCTTGGGTTCCCTTGGCGGAGCGGAAACCGGAAGTGACTCCCCGGCAAGGGCTGGAAGCGTGTCAGCGGTAACCCACACGATCGACTGGTTCTGCCCTTCGGCGTAGAACATGCTGCCGTCTTCCTGCTGGCGATTGAGTAGATAGGCGTGACCTGAGGGCCCGTACCGGTGCGGATAGTTTTTGCCTTTGCCGTTCGCCACGGCACCCTGAACCACAAGCCCGGTTGATTGGGTGTTGACGGTCCCGAAACTCGCGAACCCGCCGTTGCTCTTCTGAATGCTCTTCAGGTAGCTCATTGCCTGCTGGACGGTTTTGTCACCGCCAACCGCCTGCAGCGTTGCCCCGGTCGAGTCCGGGTCGCTGTTGGCTTCATCGGAGATCCCCCAGCCGCCATCTTCGTTCTGGGCGCTTCGTAGCCATTTGACAACGTTGTCGCGGAACCCGGTCGCCTGGGCCGACTGGAAGGCAAGGGCCGCGAATGCGGCCGTGTTGACCTTGTTGCCATACGAGTAGTCATCACCCCGACGACTTTTAGTACTCAGGGCCTGGACCAGGTTGCGGCCCTCGAAGTTCTTGGGGTTGGAACCAACCGTTCGCAGCGCCAGGATCACCAGTGCGAGATCGGCGGAACTGTCGATGTCCTTCTTCCGCGAAACGAGATACCCGTACGGCGACACATCGGCTTTTTTCACGTCAAGCGGGTTGATGTCGGCCGAAGCGAGCGCGATCATCGCGCGGGCCGTGATGTTCAATGAAGAATCTTCACCGGAGATCGAGCCGAAGCCGCCGTCGTCGTTTTGCTGGGCTTTGAGCCAGTTCGCACCTTTGACTACCTCGTCGGACTGAGCCGCCGTGGCCGGGGCCGGGGCCATCACGACAGTTCCGAGTGCAGCTGCGACGAGCAGAATCCCGGCAACCGACGTTGCCTGCTGCCATTCGAAGCGTTCACGGAAACGGCGCAGGGCACCAACCATGGTCGGGCCTGCCACCAGGGCGAAAATCACGTTGCCGGTTATGTGTGCCAGATCGAATGGAATTGCTCTTGCCTCCAGTACAAGGTACCGGTCGAGGGACATTTCCCCACCAAAACTGACCATCGTCTGAAAATTCATCCACGCCCCGAAGACCAGTCCCGCAGCACCACAGGCCAAAGCGAGGGTGAAACGATTCGCCCGGCCTCTGGTCAAATGCCAGAAAGCGCCACCGGCAACTCCGGTCATTCCCCACCCGACCATCTGCCAAGGGGTCCACACTCCCTGACCCAGCCAGAAGTTCGAGACCAGCCCGCCGAGTGCCCCGACAGCGAATCCGGGCGCCGGACCAAGGGCAAAACCGGCGAAAAACACGATGTCGGTGGTGGCAACAACGTTCGGGATCGGTGCCAGCACGATCCGTCCGGCGACCGCGAGCGCTGCGAGCACGGCAACCAGCGCGACGATCTGTGAGGGCGGCCGCGAAGTTTCGTACCACAGCATGCCGCCACCGAGGGCGAGCATCAGCACCACCAGCGTTCCGATCTGCCAGCTCACCGGCTTCAGTCCGTCCCGTCGATTGAAGTGAGCCAGGCAGCCCCTTCGGCAACGCTCACGATTCCTGGCCGGTCCAGCACTCGCGCTACTTCGGTAGCGAAATACCAGCCGCCGGACAGAACGGTGGCCGTGTCGGCATCGGCGATCAGTTCGCCGTCACCGAGCAGCACAACCCGGTCGGCGAAGGTGGCGGCGAACTCGACGTCATGGGTTGAGATCAGGACCGCGGCCCCTCGCCTTGAAAGGTCGATCGCGAGTTCGGTCAGGCCATCCTTCAGCCCCCGATCCATCCCACGGGTGGGTTCATCGAGGGCAACCAGTTTCGGTAGCGCTTCTCCTTCCATACGCCCGGCAAGGGCGATTGCGAGTGCCAGACGCTGCCTCTCACCTCCAGACAGGTCCCGTGGATCACTGGCCGGGCTGACTTCAAGCCCGACCGCCCGCATCGCTGCGGCGCCGGAGTCACCGGGCAGCTCGTCGCCGACCCGTTCCCGA
>JBAUOE010000043.1:0-3076 GCA_049579585.1 Solirubrobacterales bacterium
AGCTGGGCACCTGTGGCGCCAAAAAGGTAATCGCCAAGGGCAAATACAAGCCCAAGACGAACAAGAAGAACAAAAAGACCGCCAAGAAGTCCAAGAAGCTCGCCAAGGACTCATCGCTGTGTGACGAACCGATTGATTACACAACCGTCCCGCTCGGCGACAACCCCGAGTACTGCGACTGGTTCGACACGACGGTCTGCCTCCAGCCCTTCGCCAACGACTACTACACCAAGTCAGCTTCGACGCCGACTGGCAAGCAGCTCGACCTGAACCCGGCTTCCACGCCGATCAACAGCGGCAACGCCAGCCCGAACAACCTGTCGGTAACCGACATCAACCGTGCCGACGGCTTCAGCCCCGGCAACCTGATCACCCTGAAGATCCCCGGGCTCGATACCCCGGCGGCATTCAACAACTCGGGCCTCGTCGGCCTGGCTGACATCAGCCAGTACGAAGATCCGAACCAGGCACTGATCGTGATCGACGCCGAAACAGGCGAACGTCAGGCAATCTGGTCGGAACTCGACTCGAACCCGACTTCGGTCGATCCGAGTGGCGCTGGCGACGGCGGCATCAATGTTGATCCGGGTAACACCGAAGACGTGAACCTGATCATCCGTCCGGCCAAGAACTTTGACTTCGGAAAGCGGTACATCGTCGCGCTCCGGAATCTCAAGGACCAGGCCAATGCCACTATCCCGGCCCCGGTTGCATTCGAGGTCTACAGGGACAACCTGCCGACCCAGCAGCAGATCGTCGAAGACCGGCGTCCGCACATGGAATCGGTAATCGACGACGTCGTCAACAAGGCCTCTGTTGATCGTTCCAGCCTCTACATGGCATGGGACTTCACAGTTGCTTCGGAAGAAAGCGTTACCGGCCGGGCAGTTGAAATTCGTGACGACGCTTTTTCGCGTCTCGGCGATGACAACCTGGCTGACCGCGTAATCGCCGGCAGCGCCCCCGACATCGACGTGCTCGCTTTCTGCGACCTGTCGGACACCGGAGCCGCAGCCTGTGGCAACAACAATCCGGGAGAGCCCAGCTACAACCCGCTGGGAACCCCGCAGTCGCCCGTACCGAATGCGACTTACTTCCAACGGACCGTTTCCGGATTCATCCGTGACGTGCCGTGCTACCTCGACGAAAACGGCTGCCCCACTGGCGCTGAGTTTGCGTTTGACGCAAACGGTGACATCGAATGGAACCCGGCATTCACAATGGACGTTCCGTTCCAGTGTGGAATCCCGCTCTCCGTAGTTGATACCGGAGCAGTTGTTCCTGGCGGCACTGGCGTTTATGGCCACGGCCTCCTCGGAAACCTCTCGCAGGTGTTCTCAACCGGTTCGACCCGTGAGGTCGGCAACGAAACGAACTCAAGTTGGTGTGGAGCCAACTGGGATGGTTTCTCTGAACTGGACATCGGCACGATCATTTCGTCTCTCGCCGACATGTCCAACTTCAACAAAGCAGTGGACCGGATGCAGCAGGGATTCGTGAATTTCCTGATGATCGACCGTGCCCTCGCCCACCCGTCCGGATTCGCCATAGAACCGGCGTTCCAGATGACTCACAACGGCGTTACGCCGATCACTCCCGGTTCAGCCATCGACACGAGCGCTGGCATGAACACACGTAGTTCGTACATCGGAATCAGCCAGGGCGGCATCATGGGTGGAGCGCTTGTTGCTCTCTCCCCGGACATGGACCGTGGCATTCTCGGAGTTCCGGGCATCAACTACTCAACCTTGCTCCGCCGTTCGGTGGACTCGGATGAGTACTTCAAGCTCCCCGGCGCCGGGCTCTACTCGAACTACCCGGATGAGGGTGAACGGGCATTGCTGCTCTCCCTGATGCAGCTGCTCTGGGATCGTGGCGAAGGTAACGGCTACGCCCACAACATGACCGACAACCCGCTGCCAGGCACCAACTCTCACGAGTTGCTGATGCGAGTTGCAGTTGGTGACCATCAGGTAAGCAACGACGCGGCTGAAGTGCTGGCCAGGACGATCGGGGCCCAGCGTTACGCGCCGACCCTGGTTCCTGAGCGTCGTTGGCAGACCAACTACGAAGCGATCCCCGCGATCCCGAGCTTGCCCTCGAGTTCCGGTGAAAGCTTCTTCGTGTTCTACGACGGAGGTCCGCCTGACTTCGTCGGGAACGTGGACCCTGGCAGCGGTACACCGCCGCTCGAGAACGTGCCGCCGCGCACCGAATGGGGTTACGGAGACGATCCGCACTCCTTCCCGCGTCGCGCACCGGATGCGATCGAGCACTCCCGGACGTTCCTGAACGACGGAACCATCGGTGCCTGCGCCGATCCGAGCGGATACTGCTTCTCCAACGGATGGGACGGAACGACCGGCCTGCCGTAACCAGCAAGACCCAGGGGCCGCGCGTTCAGCGCTGCCTATGAAGCACCACCACGACCGGGCCCTGTGCCCGGTCGTGGTGGTTAACGGGCTGGAACTCAGAGGCGACGGCGTACGCCTGCCGAGGCGCAACTTCCAGTGCCCAAGAGGTCTATTATCTGTGACGCTCGTCACATACGGGCCGGGAAAAGGGGCCACCCAGGCTGGCCGCACGAATAGAGGGAGCAGTAAAGAGATGAACCACCGATCCGGATTTACGGACGCCCGGCGCCTCGCGCTGATTGCGTTCGCCCTGTTCATGGCATTCGCTATGACCATCGCCCTGACCGCCCCTGGCGCGAACGCGAAGAAAGCCAAGAAGGCCAAGGTCACATTGAGCGTGAAGACCAAGAACCAGGCTGCTCTGCTCAAGGCAGGCAAGCTGAACGTCAAGGTCAAGTCAACCGGCAAGACCACGGTCAAGCTTTTTGCTGTCTATTCAGGCAAGCAGAACCTCTTCAAGAAAAAGAACGTCAAGTTCAAGAAGAACAAGAAGCAGACCAAAACCATCTCCCTCAAGCTGACCAGCAACGGCAAGACGAAGCTGGGCACCTGTGGCGCCAAAAAGGTAATCGCCAAGGGCAAATACAAGCCCAAGACGAACAAGAAGAACAAAAAGACCGCCAAGAAGTCCAAGAAGCTCGCCAAGGACTCATCGCTGTGTG
>JBAUOE010000044.1:0-5103 GCA_049579585.1 Solirubrobacterales bacterium
GAGGATGAAATCCCGGTAAGCGTCGATCTGGTGATTGCCCGGACCCAGCCCGGTGAAAGTAATGACATCCACGGCCACGTCAATACCCGAGGCGCAGGCGTCCGCGCCCGTGTCGTCAACCGAATCGATCGCTTCGCGAAGCGTGCAGTTGCCGTCAACGACAGACGGGTCCGGATCGTCGGCACTGTCGACCACGATCGTTGCCGGCCTTGCCTCGGCGGCAAACAGGAGGGTCAGCGCGAGAGCAGCCAGTCCGACAAAGCGCCGGGCTTTACCCCGCTTCAACGATGAGATCGCGTTGCTGGCCACGGCCACTGCCTCCACCCTGTTCGGTCGGTGCTCGATTCTTTACCTACTACCGTAACCGACGAACCAGTCTGCCCCCAGACCTTCAGTCCTGAAGGTGCGGAAATTCAGATGATCGTCCCTGGAAGGTGAGGATTTTCGGGTTCTGGATCCTGCCGTCGCGGATCTCGATCGCGCGAGCGATCACTTCATCGCTGAGCCAGCCCGCGGATCCCCCCATCACGGTGCGCAGATGAGGCATCAGGGCAAGGCTGATCTCCCAGGTCGCTGAATCCCAGAGGAAGCTCGGACTGTGATCGACCGCATAGTTGGTGAGGCCGTCACCAACCTTGAAGGTTGGTTCCGCGAACGATGTGGGGCGCGCCCACTCGAACCCCATGCCTTCATCGCAGGAAACATCGATGAAGAGGGTGCCGGCGGAGAACAGGGAGAGCTCCTCGTTGGTAACGAGGGTCAGGGGGGCATCGGTGTCCTGGAAGACACAGTTGACGATCACGTCGTGGGCGGCGAGAAACTCCTCGACCGATTCGCTCCGGCCATCGAGTTCGAGCGTGTCGCCCGGTCGATCGGGGTCCTGTTCGAAGGTGATCATCTGTACCGAATGGATCGGGGAGGCAACCGCGGCGACGTCGCGCTGGGTCAGCACCGAGACTTCATGCAGGCCGAGTGCCGCAAGCGCAGTCACCGCACCACGTCCGGTCGCCCCGAAACCGACCACACAGGCCCGCAACGGTCGCCCGTACTGGCCGGTAACCCCGGCCAGCTGCAGCGCGTGGAGGACCGAGCTGTAGCCGGCGAGCTCGTTGTTCTTGTGGAAGACGTGCAGGTTGAAGGTGCCGTCGGAGTTCCAATGGTTCATTGCTTCCCAGGCGATGATGGTGGCCTGTCGATCGATTGCCGCCTGGGTCAACGCCGTGTCCTGCACGCAATGCGGCCAGCCCCAAAGCACCTGACCTTCCCGCATTTCGGCGACGTCAGCCGCCAGCGGCTTCGGTTGGAGCAGCACGTCGCATTCGGCAACTATCTCGTCATGTGTGCGATGACCGCCAACGAAAGGTGCGAGATCAGCGTCGCTGAATCCGAAGTGGCTGCCATAGCCGTACTCGAGGAAGATGCGCTCTCGAAGGGACTTATTGATGCGATGGATGTGACGCGGATGAAGCGGGAGTCGTCGTTCGTCCTGCTTGCGGGAACCGGCAAAGATTCCGAGTGAGAGTTTTTCCATGCGTTCGTTCTACGTTACAGCCCACCCGCCGGGAACCTGCCCTGCCTTGATCCTGGCTTCTGGTCCGGCGGGTGTCCAAGTGCGCAGTGCTACGGCTCAAGCCACGCCGGAGCTCACCGCTCCGGCGGCAGCCGCCCCGGTTGCCTGTTCCGTTTCCGGGCTCATCGCATCCCGGGTCGGCGAACGGAACCAGTTGAGCAGGCTGAAGATGACCACGAAAACGATCAGATAAGCCAGCAGGACCGCGAGCGCCTGGAAAGTTCCGTTGCCGCCGAAATAGACGCTGTGCTGGAGCAGGATGAAGGCATTGCGCGGCGGCAGGAATGGCCCGACGCTCGCCCAGAAATCAGGCAGGTACGGAACCCCGTTCGATCCGCCGGAGGAAGGGTTTCCGAACTGAATGAACACGATCAGGGTCGCAACGATCCCTAGTGGGCCCAGCAACCTTCTCAGCACGGCCGTCACCATCGCGACGACCAGGATCACCAGAGTCATGATCGGCCAGGCGATGAGGAAGGCGTCCCCTGGCAGTCCCTTGAGCACCACAGTGGCTATCACGTCCATCACCAATGCACCAACGACGGCAAACCCCAGGAGGATCATCCCGTGTCCCCGGCCGGAAGCGCTGGTGGCGTTTGCCAGAACGGAGGCCCCCATGTAGCCGCCGATCAGCATCGGAAGTAAGAGCAGACCGATGAAAAGCGCACCCGGGTCGTTTTCGGCAAGCGGGGTCGGCGTGTATGCCTCGACCTTTACCGGTGTGTCGAGTTCTTTCGCGGCTTCTTCGAACTCGGACGCCATGTCAAGGGGAGCGATGTCGCTGATCGACGGCACCACTATCAGCTTGCTGGAGGTACCGCTCGATACCAGGGCCCCCCAGATATCGGTCTTGTCGATCGCTTCTTTGGCTGCCGCTTCGTCCGAATACTCGGTTACAGACAGCGAGTACTGCTCACCGACCGCACTGACCAGTTTCGACGAGCCGACGGTCCCGAACGGCATGTCTGTCGCTTCAGGACTGTGCCCTGAACTCATGTAGTTCACGGCGAAAAGGCAAGTGAGCAAAGAGGCGATCGCGATCGGGATGCCGACCGTAATCAGGCGATTGGGACCGGGAGCGGATGCGTCACCTGCGGTCGCTTCAGCAACCTCTGTCGAGTCATCTGTCCGGGCCTGGCGCTGCTCCAGAATGAAAAGCAGGGCAACTCCGCCAACCGCGTAGAGGCCGAGCACGATGATTGAAGCCAGGTTGTTGTGACCATCGAAATAGATCACGTTCCTGAAGATTTCGACGGCGTTCTGCGGCGGCAGGAACGGACCGATGCTCTGCCAGAACTCGGGCAACAGCGAAACTCCCGCACCGCCAGCCGACGCGCCACCGAGGACGATGAAAAGCAGCGCTACGAGAAGGGTTCCGAAACGTCCGGCGAGTCCCATGATGGCGCTGGCTGAAGCTGACACCGCGAAAGTCACCAATGCGAAGAACGGAAGCAGCGACCAGAAATGGTCGTTCGAATAGGCGCCGATCAATGGCCCGGCGATCAAATCAATGACCAGGGCGCTGGCCACCGAGAACGCGAGCAATACGGCAAGACGGGCCCTGCGGCTGACAGTTCCCGTTGATTTGGCCAGCATCATTGCGATGAAGTAACCGCCGATTAGCGTCGGCAGGAGCAGCAGCGCGGAGACGGCCCCGACCCGGTCCCGTTTCGGGAGCGGAACCGCGTTTTCGACCGAGAGCTTCTGCTTTTCCTTTTCGGCCGCGGATTCGAATGCGGCTGTGATTTCAACTCCTCCGAAGAAACTTTTCGCTTCGGCGAGGATCAGTTTGTCACCGGCTGATCCGGTTACGTATGCGGCGTAAACATCACCTTGCTCAACCGCGGAGCGGGCATCCGCTTCGTTTGAGTAGGAAGTTGTGTCCAACGAGAATTCGTCCTGGACCCCGCTTACGACTGATGAGGACCCAACCTGCCCGAACGGCATGTTGACTGGCTTCAGCGTCTGGATGGTGCTGCCGAGGCAAAGGACCAGCAAGCCCAGCAAAACAACGATTACGGCCAGCCCAACGACCACCGCCCGGGTGTTGATGCGGCCCTCGGAATTCACTGAATCTCCCCCGTTTTCCACTGAATTCGCCTTTCGTACTGCTGTGTCATCTGGTCGTCGCGATTTGCCCGAACGATTTTACCCTCCCTGGAGGGAGGCGCTTAACCCGAATCAAGTGATTCCGACCGCTGGTTCCAGGCTTCAGACAGCTGCCGGATCGTTGTCAGCGAGGTTCAGTGGCCCGATGACGTTTGACTCGCTCCATTCGCTGATCCACTTGAGTGCTTCTTCCGGGCATTCCTCCTGCGGATGATGTCCGATGTCCTTGAGGGTCAATTCGTTGGCTTGAGGGAACACTTCAAGCAGTCGCTCCTGGGAACGGGCCGGCGGGACCAGGCGGTCACGCTCTCCCCAGAGGGCAGAAACCGGACCACCATACGCGTTGGCGGTGAAAGGGTCACGCGATAGTTCGCGCAGGATATGCATCGCGTTACGGATGCCAGGGACCATCCGGCGGCGTGATGCAACCAGCCGTCTCATCAGGCCATCCGAGAGGCCATGATTGTTCGAAAACAGGTTGCGGTAAACCAGCCCCACCAGGATCCTCGATCGCATGGCTTCGGGTGCGGTGAGGCCAAGCAGGAACTCCATGTCCCGGCGGGCGAGCAGCTGGGCGAGCGGAATGCGCCCATAGCCTGCCGGTGCGATCAGCATCAGGCCACGGGTGGATTCCTCATGTGCCCCGGCGAGCGAAGAAGCAAGCGCGGCCCCCAGCGAATGTCCGAGCAGGAAGAACCGGTCGACCTGAAGCACGTCGAAAACATCGCTGAAGAGATCCTGCCATTGATCAAGGTCGTCACCTGCCACGCTGCTCCTGCCGAATCCGGGCAGGTCGAAAGCGAGGGTCGGACGTGAAACCGACCGGGCGAAAGGATCCCAGCTTTCGGCGCTGTCCATCAATCCATGGAACATCACCAATGGGTGGCCACGGCCCGATGTGCGGCGCAGCCCCACACGAACGTCACCGAGATCAAGGACTTCCTCGGTTACACCGCTCCCTGGCAGGCCGACGAGCGACCCGGATGGACTTTCATTTGGCATCGCATACATCAACTGGACGTACGCTTGAGACTTTCAGATGCCGGGCTTCCAGGTCGTACCGGTCCCGAATCAGGCCCGGGCGGCTACTGCACTTGCCGCCTAGGTGCGTGCGATCCAGGCCTTGGCTTCGTCCAGATCCGAAATTCCGAACACCTTGATTTCGGCTGGAATCGCTTTGCCGAAAACCTCAACCCCGTCCCGGTAGAAACGATTGTCGGAAGCAAGCGCTATCCGCTCGAAAGACTTGCGGTGATGGAGACCAAGTTTCGTGTCCTCCCAGGCTGCATCGGCCGAAAATCCTTCAAATTCTTCGCCAAGCACGTAGAGGAAGCGAATCTGGTCGCGTCCTTCAAGGGCCGCTTCTACGGCTGGCACCATCACGTCTTCGTAGTCACCGCCGGTCACTTTGCCCTGTGCCTCGA
>JBAUOE010000045.1:0-23129 GCA_049579585.1 Solirubrobacterales bacterium
CGTCGCGGATCCGGCTGATGAAAGCGAGGTCATGGATTCCGGTCATCGC
Source organism: Solirubrobacterales bacterium (assembly GCA_049579585.1). GTDB lineage: Bacteria > Actinomycetota > Thermoleophilia > Solirubrobacterales > 70-9 > 67-14. The sequence continues at coordinate 50 of JBAUOE010000045.1, forward strand.
ACGGTCAGCGTCGGACCCGGTGAAGGCGGTCTTGATCTTCCGCGGCATCAGCTGGGTCGTCGGGTGGCGCACGAAGTAGCGGGTGAAAGCGCCGGCGTACGTGGTCGGATCAAAGATTTCGTCGTCGGCCACTCCAGCCCACGGGTCGCCGGTTACGTTCCGGACCGTGTTGCCGCAGCCTTCGCGGGAAGAAAGTCCGCTGGGAGCAAGGTCGCGCAGCATGTGGACCATCTGGTTCAGCGGGACGTGATGGATCTGGATGTTCTGGCGGGTCGTGATGTGACCCTTGTTCAGCGGCGCGTAGACCTCTACCGAATCGGCGAAAGCGTCCATCTGTTCGGGGGTGACTCCACCGAACGGAAGCTTGACCCGGACCATCTGGACGCCAGGCTGGCGCTGCCCGTAGACACCCTGCTTCAGCCGGAAACCGATGAACTCGTTCTCGGGGGTGTTGCCGTCGAGGAACTCGGTTGCTTCACCTTCGAAGTCGTCGAACTCGTGTTCGAGGATCGGGATGACGTGGCCGGGGACGTTGTCGTAGGTCTCCGGGTTGGTCAGGGTTCCGAGTTTGCCTTTGCCCGTCTGGACCTTGCCGTCTTCCTGCTCGACGCCCTTGTCACCGGGCTTCATCTTGGGTTTGACTTTGGGCGGGGCCGTAGTGGGCTCCATGGGGTGATCCTCCTGCTGTGGCTATATCGGGGAAGTTTGGAAAACGGGTCGGCGACTTCCGACCCCGAAGATAGTAGCAAAGCATGTAAACCTGACCGGATTTTAGGTATTTGATCCGGAGGTCGTTTTCGGATCGGGTAAAGCGGACGTTGCGGCTCTAGGAGCGGGCGCGTTCCTTCGCCTGCAGAATTGCTGCCGCCTGGCCGGGTTCGGCGACGTAGCCGTCTTCGGGTTCGATCGGCTGTCCGTCTTCGATCCAGGCGTAGATGCCACCGGTGAGTGAAACCGCGTCAATGCCGGCGGATGCGAAGGCCTGGGCGGCCATGTCGGACCGGGCACCGGTGCGGCAGTAGAAGACGATCGGGCGGTCGGAATCGACTGCGCCATGATCCTCGGCGAGGATCTCGAGGCCGATTCGGGAAGCCCCGGCAATGCGCGCGGCCTCGAACTCGTAGTCCTGGCGCACATCGATCAGCTGGGCGCCGTCGGCGATCAGGGCTGCGACTTCGGCCGGGGAACGTTCGATATCTGGGGTGTTTTCAGAAGCTTCCATGGGCAGGGAAAGCTACCAATCCCTCCACAAAAGAACACTGGCAATGAATTGTCGTCTATATGACGACAATTCATTGCCAGTGTTGACGGGTTGTGCTGGGGTTCCGCTTTTTGCGGGCTTCCCTTTGCCGGTGACGGGGTTCCGGCCATGTTCTGGCCGGAAGTCCCGTCAGCTGAATCAGGTTACGTCGGCGCCTTCGATCAGGAATGCAACCCGGACGTGGGCCCGGTACTCGTCGAGGTGCTCACCGCGAATGCCGGTGGAGACGATGTCAACCGCACGGATGTTCCGCAGCGAATCCTGGGCCTGCTTCAGTGCCTGCTGGGCAGCGTCATCGGTTGAAACCCGAGAACTTCCCACCAGTTCGATGATCTTGACTACTGCCATGCGCTCCTCCTCGTATTGAATCCGGTCGTGAAAACCACCCTCATCATTGCAGGCATTCTTACGTGCGGGTAAAACCGCGGGGAACTCAGGTCAGAAAAGGTCGCCCGGATCGCCCGGACCGAAACCGTCCTTGGCGCTGACACCTTCCACCAGGGCGGCCTTCAGCCACGGATCCATGCCGGTATCCGCCACTGGAGGCGCGACCGCTGTGTCCGACTGGAAGCGCTGGATTGCCGCTGAGATCGCGGCGGCTTCACTGTCAGTAGCCGTCTGAATGGTCTTGAAAGAATATGTGTTCACGAGTTTTCGCTCATCCAGTCCATAGTGTTTCTAAGCTTCTTCAAGCTGGGATTCGGCCCTTCGACCGGATTGGCACGATAGCTGACTCCCACCGGGGTCTTCAGTCGGAAGACCGGACGGCCTTTTGTGTCGTAGGCGCCGATGACGCCATTGATGGTCGCCCCGGTAGCGAGAGGGTTGCCCGGGAGAGTCGGAACTCCTCCCCAACTGACCAGGCTGTAACCGGAAGGCAGCACCCGGTAGGACCCGCAGCAGAACGACCATTTGGCTTTGGGGTCGTTGATTGAGCTGACCAGTTTTGCTGTTCCCAGCTTTTCGTTGACGCGGTAGCGAATTCCAGCCGCTTGCTTCGACATGTCCGTGTTGTTCGCGAATATGGAAATCGTGCCGTCCTTGTTCAGGCGAGCATCATGCTGTCCGCCAAAGGGCAGACCGCCGGGGCCATTGGTGATTTCCAGACTTTCCGGTGTTGGCGTGCCGCCGAGCTTCCAGATGATGTCGCCGGTAGCACGGTCGATCTTGTAGACCGCGTCGAGATGTCGGAACGACATCAGCAGGCTGTTGCCGTTTCGTTCGACCGAGTTCCAATGGACGACGTCGTAGGGCTGACCCTGAGGAAGGATCGTGTCCCACCACCGGCCGGTTTCTTCCAGACCGATGTGGTCGCCTGAATCCCAGCTCCAGGCCAGTGAACCGTCGGACCGGATTTCCTGAATTTCGGCGTCACTCACGGAGGCGTCCGCGGCCCCGCCGAAAGCGGTTGCGTCGATGCCGGTGCGGTACGTAAACGATCCAGTCAGGAAATTGCCGTTGGCCAGCTTCACGATTTCGTGAACGTCAGCGGGGTTGTCGTCGGCGGTGTTGATCGTCTTCAGATATCGGCCTCGCAACGTTCGAATCTCGTAAGAGCCCTGTTGGTAGGTCCAGTCAGCGACCGGCGCGTAGGCGATATTTCCGTTGGGCAAGAGCATGGCATTGTCGGGCACCCCTTCAGCCTGGTACCACCAGACAGGCGCACCATCACGGTTGATGATTGCCGCGTAATGCTGGTTGAACTGCATGACGAAGAGTCGCGGACCCCCCTTGGCCTGGCGCCGGAAGGTGTACTTGGGGAAATCACTGGGCAGGCAGCGAACCGAGAATTTACGGTGGCGCCCGCCGGGCGCCGTAAAGCGGAGCACGACCCTGGAGCCAGGTTTCATCCGCCGTTTGGTTGTGAAGCTCCGGTGGCGTCGCGGGAGCGAATCAATCCTGCCTTTCCAATTTCCGGAAAGTTTGACGCTGAAACGGACCGGCGAGGAATCGCAGCGGACGACGTAGTCGTGGCGCTTCCAGCCAAATGCCGGTGAGATTCCGGGGCTCGCTGAAAACGAGGGTTGGGTGAGACTTTTGGCTCCCGCGGCCGACGCTTCAGTTGCCGTGGAGGCAAACACCAAGGACAGCAAAACGATCGAAATCAAGGAAGTTCGCTTCATGCGTTTCTCCTGTTAGAGCCTGTATGTCAAGCAATGTGGTTACAAGGGTATATTGCCGTGCTTGCGCTTCGGCTGGGCTACCCGTTTGGTCTGCAGCGTACGCAGTGCCTTGATCAGCTTCGGCCGGGTCTGGCGAGGTTCGATCACGTCATCGATGTAGCCACGTTCAGCCGCCGAGTACGGATTGGCGAAGTGGGCCTTGTAATCGGCGATCAGCTTGGCCCGGCGGTCTTCCGGGGTCGGGGACTGCGCGATGTCGCGGCGGTAAATGATGTTGACCGCTCCCTCGGGACCCATCACGGCGATTTCCGCAGTCGGCCAGGCGAAATTGAAGTCGGCCAGCATGTGCTTGGAAGCCATGACGTCATAAGCGCCGCCGTAAGCCTTGCGGGTGACGACGGTCAGCTTCGGCACGGTCGCTTCGGTGTAGGCGTAAAGCAGCTTGGCGCCGTGGCGGATGATGCCGTTCCACTCCTGGTCGGTGCCGGGCATGAAGCCGGGCACGTCGGTGAAAGTGATGATCGGGATGTTGAAGGCGTCACAGGTACGGACGAAACGCGCTGCTTTTTCCGAAGATTCGATGTCGAGCACGCCGGCCTTGAAAGCGGGCTGGTTGCCGACGATGCCGACCGGATGGCCGTCGAGGCGGGAGAAACCGCAAACGATGTTTTTCGCGAAATGCTCGTGGACTTCGAAGAACTCTTCGTCATCGACAACCTTGGCTACGACCTTGCGCATGTCATAAGGCTTGTTCGGATCGTCCGGCACGAAAGTGTCGAGTTCGGGATCTTCACGATCCGGGTCGTCAGCGGTGGGCAGGTGTGGCGGCTGCTCGAGGTTGTTGAGCGGCAGGAAGCCCATCAGGTAACGCACGTCTTCGAGGCAGCTTTCTTCGTCTTCGGCCGCGAAATGGGCGACGCCGGACTTGGAGTTGTGGGTCATCGCGCCACCGAGCTCTTCGAACTCGACCTCTTCGCCGGTGACCGTCTTGATCACTTCGGGACCGGTGATGAACATGTGCGAGGTCTCTTTGACCATGAAGATGAAGTCGGTCATGGCCGGTGAGTACACAGCGCCACCAGCGCAGGGACCCATGATCACGCTGATCTGGGGGATTACGCCGGAGCTGGAAACGTTGCGGGCGAAGACATCGCCATAAGCGCCAAGTGAAACGACGCCTTCCTGGATGCGGGCTCCACCGGAGTCGTTCAGGCCAATGACCGGGGCACCAACCTTGGCTGCCAGGTCCATGACCTTGCACATCTTTTCGGCCATGACTTCACCGAGCGATCCACCGAAGACCGTGAAGTCCTGGGAGAAGACGAAAACCTTGCGGCCATCGATAGTGCCGTGGCCAGTGACTACCGCGTCGCCCCACGGACGGCGCTTGTCCATGTCGAAGTCCGTAGTCCGGTGCCGGACGAAAGTATCGAGCTCCTCGAAGGAACCGGGATCGAGCAAAACACCGATCCGCTCCCTGGCGGTGAGCTTGCCTTTGGCGTGATGTTTCTCAACGGCTTCCTCCGAAGCAGAGTTGAGAGCCTGCTCTCGCAGGTCACGCAGGTATTCAAGTTTCTCTTCGTGGGTCTCGGGGCTGGTCTGGCGCATGGACGGGCCAGTCTAATTGGAACTGTCCGGCCTTGTGCTTCCGAACTGTCGGGCCCAGCGTCGGATTGGCTGCTCGAGGAACCTTGCCGAGAGGTAGCCGTAGAGAACAGATGGCGGAACGACCACAAGGATCCAGAGCAACAGGGTGGTCAGGCTTCCGTCGACGGGGAGGTCGAGCAGTGTCCCGAGGTACACCATGAAAACCACGTGTGCCAGGTAGATCCCGTAGCTGATGTCACCCAGTTTCCGGATCGGCCGGTTCTCGAATGGCATCCGCCAGATATTCGGACCCAGGGCAGTTGCGACCATCAAGCATGCGAGGCTGCCGGAATAGCCGATTGCGATCTCAGGTGAAAGCCGGGCAAGTTCAGCTACCAGGCGGATGTTCGCATCGTCGGAGTATCCGCCAGCCATCCAGGCGAAAATGGCGAGGGAGATCAGCGACAGGATCTGGACCAGTTTGATCGTCAGGTCACGTCGGGGCGACCCAGGGCTGCGCCAGATCCGCACATATATCCAGGCGCCGGTCATGCCAAGCCCGAACGAGAAGGCCCACGAGGGAAACTGCAGGGTCGAGACCATCAGGAGGCGGAACGCTTCCGGGCCGGAAAGGGCAAAGCCGAACAGTGAAGCGATGTCCATTGAGTGTTCGAAAACGAATGCCCAGGTGAGGGTCGTTACGGCGGCAACCGCCAGTCCGATGAACGGATGTCTGAAGTAAAAGACCGCCACCAGGGGCAAAACCACGTAAAAGGTGATCTCTGCGGAGAGGGTCCACATCGGTGAATCAACGCCGAAACCGGGTGGGACACCACCGAAAATCAGATTCGCAATTTCGTGAATTCCGAGAGTGTGGGCAGCGACACTGCCGAAACCGGGGGTGGCGAACTCCGGTGAGTTGACAGTGAGGATAAGGACGAAAACCAGGGCGAGAGCCAGCCAGTAGGCGGGTAGCAACCGGGCGGCCCGGCGGATTGCGTAGGGAATCACCCCGCCGAAGTTGCCTTTCCTGGCGACTGTCGGCAGGAAAACCACGAATCCACTGACTACGAAAAGGATGTCGATGGCATGGCCAACTGTTCCCCAGATAAGACGGGCCGGCAACCCGTCGCTTCCATCCTGGAGCACGCCGGATGCCGAGAACAAATGAAGTGTCAGCACCCCGAGGATCGCGAACGCCCGGTAGCCATCGAAGGCTGGAACTATCGGGACCCCCTGCGCCGATCGCGCCTCTTTACCGGGATCCTCGATATTCGAGTTGCCCCGCTCTAGCTCCCCTGCTCCCATTGCGGGCGGAGTCTATTCGTCCAAAGACAGACTCCGCCCGACATCGGGAAAGGCAGGCACTACCTGCGTTTGTTCTTCTTGCTCTTGTTTTTCTTGATCGGCTTGATCTTGAGCTTGCTGGACCCGACGAAACCTTCGGTGGTCGCGGTGATCTTCGCTTTGCCCTTGGCCCGGTGCCGAACCCGGGCGAAGACGACCTTGGTTGCGGTCGACTGGGCGGCGATGTCCATCACGACTTTCTTCTGGATCTTCACCTTGCGGTTGGAGCTCTTCAGCTTGACCGGTTGTGCGATCGCATGGCCGAGTCCGAGGTTCCGGACCTTGACTTTTATCCGGACCCGCTTGACCTTCCGGGTGGCCCTGACCGTTTTCTTCTTCGGGAAGACCTTCACTCCGACGATGGCCTTGAGTGGCTCCGGGCAGACCGCCGGATCGTCCTTGCAGGTCGGGGGGATCGGTGGCTGAGGTTCCGGGGCAAGGATCCCGTTCGCAAACCAGATCCCGCCCGGACCGGCCGTGGTTGCTGAGACCAGCGGGCAATCACCGCCATTTTCGGAAATCGGTTTGGGTATGGCCGACCAGGGAGAAGTCATGGATCCGTCGATTCCGAAGCCCCCGGTGAAGTTACTGGCGGTAAATGGCGCTGTGGTTTCGGAAGAGAAATTGACGGGGATTCCGACAAAGTGGCAGCGGGCAAAAAGATTGAGGGGAGGGACCCCGACATCGGAGATGCCGTCGGGGAGAGGGAAGTTCTTGCCGGTGCCCGTGATGATGTACATGTCGAGCTTGCCTGCGAGAGTCATTTTGCCGGTGACGTCGTCGTAGGTGCCGGTAAGTCCCGGAGGGGTGACCCTCATGGTGAGAGGAATTTTGACACCGGATTCGAGGGGGTGGGGCAGGAACATGTAGGGGAATTGCAGACCCGTATTGGTCACGGCCGGGAAGTCGAGGGCACCGTTGGTTTCGGTTCCGTTGAGCTCAATGTCAGTGCGCTGCGGCGTGGGCAGGCTGTCGGAAGGGAACTTGTCGGTGGCGGGAAGCAGTTTCTGCTTGGCGAAGAGGCCGGCAGTGATCTGGCCGCTGTCGAACTTCAGGGTGACCGGGCCTGCTTTTGCCTGGGATGCCAGCCCCGTGATGCCTACGGTGGTCAGGGCGATCGCCACAAGGAAAAGGGTGATCTGACCGAAACGGTTCCGGTGGTGACTATCTGGTGACAACTGCATTGAGGTCTCCTCTCAGTCGGACGGACGGGCTGCTTGAACTACTTACTCCCCAAAGCATGCGTTGAAGTCGGCTACCCGGTGAAGCGGAAACTCAAACGATCTTGATTCCCTTCGCGTCCCCGGGGCAATGGGTCTGACAGCTAATACGTTCTTAAACCGGAACCGGATCATTTTGTTGCGGCCCGGGCTGGATTCAGGTGACAGGTGCTCTATCCCGGCGTGGGACACAGGTCGGATCGGGAACGGTGAATCTTTCGACACTCGTCCAAAATGAAGGAACGGGTTGAGGGCGAATATGCCTTCATGGGAATCAAACGACAGATCGTTGCATTTGGTGGTGGTGGATTCTCGATGGAGTCGGGTAACCCCCTGCTCGACGATTTCGTCACGGGATTGACCGGACTGAAGAAACCCAGGGTCTGTTTCCTGCCGACTGCGAGTGGTGATGCGGACCACTACATAGTGCGCTACTACAACGCTTTCCGTGATCGATCGGAGGCGTCCCATATCTCTTTGTTCCGGCGCGAAAAAGGGGTGGACAACATCCGCGACCACCTGCTTTCCCAGGACCTGATCTATGTGGGCGGTGGCAGCGTGATCAGCATGCTTGGTGTCTGGCGGGCACACGGAATCGATGAAATTTTGCGGGAAGCGTGGGAACGCGGAATCGTGCTCTGCGGCCTGAGCGCCGGTTCGCTCTGCTGGTTTGATGAGGGGCTGACCGGCTACCAGGATCAGAGCAAAAGGGTGCTGGGGCTGGGCTTCCTGCCTTACTCGAACATGGTCCATTTTGAGGCGGGATCGAAACGCCATCAGGTTTACGAAGAGGAACTGAAGACGGGCCTGCGTCCGGGTTATGCGGCCGCCGATGGCGCCGCACTACATTTCGTCGACACCGAGATGGTTCAAGTGATCGCCTCCCGGCCTGAGGCCCGCGCCTACCGCCTTGACCTCAAGGGTGACCGGCCGAAAACGACCCAGATCGCAACCCGGTATCTCGGTTCCCCCGACCACATTCCCCTGGTCGCGGATTCGTCGCTGCCGTGGTCGTCCTCTCCGCTCGCCGCGTAGCGAAAAGGTTGATGCATGAGCCGTCGACTACTCGTAATGGGAGGGCATGAATTCGACCGGCTCGATGGCAACGAATCGGTTTGCGACCACATAATTGAACTGACCGGCAAGCCGTCGCCGAAGATCTGCCTGCTGCCAACCGCATCCGGTGATCCGGAAGATCAGATAGCCCGTTTCCGTCGCTCCTTCGGTAGCCGTGGCTGCGAAGTCACCGACATATCCCTGTTTCGGCTGGGGGCCAACCCGATCGATGTCGGGGCCCATCTGCTCGATCAGGACGCGATCTATGTTGGTGGTGGCAGCCTGCTCAACCTGGTCGCGATCTGGAAAGCGCACGGGATTCACGAACTGCTGGAAGCCTGCCTCGACCGGGGCATCTTGATCTGTGGCCAGAGTGCCGGTGCGATGACCTGGTTCGAGTACGGAATAACCAGCTCCTCCGGGTTGCCCGCGGCTGCCCCGGGGCTCGGATTGCTGGAAGGCAGCCTCTGTGTCCATTACCACCAGGATCCGCTGCGGCGCACCCGGTATCTCGCTGACGTCGGGGCGGGCATGCCGGCTGGCTACGGGGCTGACGATCAGAGTGCCATGCTTTTCATTGACGGTGATTTGGTCGAAGCGATGAGCTTTCGGCCCGGCGCCGGAATCTGGAAGGTGGAAGCCGAAGATGGCAAAGGCGTCGAAACCCGACTGGATCTGGTCAATCGGTACCCGGCGGAACCGGAAGAACCGGGTCCGGGATCAACTGTCGCTGATTTTCGTCAATTGAATGACTGGCGCCCGCGCGGCGGTCTGCTCCGCGGCCGTTAGGCCGCCGGATTCGCGCTGGCCCGGCGCCGGACCCAAAGCATCAGCGGGCGCTCGATCAGGTAGTAGCTGAGCGCGGCGACCACGATGGTCAGGCCCAGGGTCAGGGCCAGAATGACCGGGAACTGATGTGAAGGCAACAGGTCGCGGGCACCGTGATCGAGCAGGAAGTTCAGCACCGGGATGTGCCACAGGAAAATGCCGTAGGAGATCAGGCCGAGCCAGATCAGAACCGGATTCCGCAGCAGTCGCCTGACGACTCCCCCACCGGGTGTGCCGAAGATCGCCGGGGCCAGGATCAGCAGTGCGGTCAGGCCAAACGCGAATACGGCAAACAGGTACGCGGTGTTGTTCCCGACGGGGAAAGCAAGAGTCGGGCTCGGATCAAGGACAACGACCGCAGTGAACGCATAGAGGGCCCCCGCGACCATCCAGAGCAAACCGGAATGTCGGGCCACGAACCGGGCCGGTTGCGGTTCTTTCCCACGCTGCTGGATCCAGACGGATGCCACCGCCAGCGCCATGCCGAGAGCGAACCACCAGCCACGGCCGAGCGGCGAGAAGAACAGCCAGAGATCCAGGTCGCTGGCGGGGGTGCCGGCCTGGATATACAGAGAAACGATCGAAATCAGGGTCAGCACGATCGCGTCGGCCATGAACCAGCGTGATCTCCTGAAAACCCTTGAAATACGGGCGATCAACAAAGCGAGAAGTGGCAGGGTTATGTAGAAGAGCAGTTCGATGCTGAGACTCCAGGCGACCGGCACACCACATTCGAACGGGTTGCTGGCACAGGCGGTGTTCGGGGTGTAGACAGGCAGGTTCTGGAGCAGGCCGAAGTAGACCCACCAGTTCTCGGTAAAGACCCCGTTGAACCCCAGGGCCAAGGCGGTTATCACCAGCACCGCCCAGTAGGCGGGCATGATCCTTACGAACCGGTTGGTCGCGTACGTTCCGAGCTTCTGTCGGGGAAGTCCGAGGACCCGGGCGGCCAGCATCGGCCGGTAGAGCAGAAAGCCGGAAAGCAGGAAGAACACCGGAACCCCGATGTCGGCGTGGGCAAATACCTGCTTGTACCAGGGGCCGAAACCACCGGTGAAGAGGCCGACATGAACGAGTAGTACGGATATCGCCGCCAGCGCCCGGATCGAGTCGAGCAGCGGGAACCGGGGATGGCCGGGCGGTGGGGACAGCACCGCGCTCGCTTCGACTTCAAGCTCCTCGCGGAACTCGCTGTCGGCAGGCTTCTCCCCTCCTCGCGCCACCGCGCAAGTGTAATTAGGGCGGAGGTCGCGTCCGCCTTCGCTACGATCCGCCGGTGCCGGGAGCCAAGACCACCACGCCAGCAGATGCCGGCCCGGCCTCTGCCGGGATCACCGGAGCGCTGGTCCTCGCCCTGATCACCGTCTCATTCCTGGTGATCATGCCGGCGGTCGTGCTGCTCGCCAATCCGACTGTGGTCGCCGGTGGTCTGGCCGAGCACAAGCAGAACGCCGAGACCCTGGTCTACCTGCTCTCGTTTTTCGGAATCCTTCCTTTCTGGCTCTGGTTTGGCCCGCGGATTGCTGACCGCATCCAGTCCGGTCCGAACAGGGAGGCTTTCCCGGCCCTGGTCGCGTCATTGGCGGCGCTGCTTTTCCTGCTGCTTGCAGGCACCCGGCTGCTCGAGGCAACTACGTCGCGTGGCGGTCTCGGCACCTTGCTGGTCGGCAGCATCATCTGGGCAGTCCTCGCCGCCTTCCTGCTGTTTCGTGCCAGTCGGCGTTCGGGATCTCCGGCGATCCTCTGGCTGGTTCCGCACACGAAATGGTGCTGGTCCGCAGCCGCCGCATTGCTGCCAGTAGCTCTGCTTACTCTGGTCCGATTCGGACACATTGACCTGCCTGCCCTGATCATCTGTGCGGCGGTTGCCGGTGCGGTCTTCTGGGGAATCAGCCGTTTCCGGCTGCCTGACCTTTCGAAGCCATGGCGGAGATTCTTTGATGTCGCCGCGGTTCTGCTCCTGCTGCTTGCCGTGCCCGACATGATCATCGTTCCGGTTGAACGCGCAGGGACCGTTCCCGGAGCCAGCCTCGCCACTTACATAATTCCGTTTCACCAGAACCTCTTTCTCGGTGCGGCCAGCCAGGTGCTTGCCGGTTCGGCTCTGCTGGTCGATACCGTTTCTCAGTACGGGATCGCCCCGATTTACGTGATCGCCGGCTTCTTTGCAATCGCTCCGATCGGGCATGGCACGCTGGGCTTCCTTGACGGCTTCCTTTCGGCCGTGACTTTCGGCATCGGGTTTGCGCTTCTCAGGATGGCCGGGGTTCGTTTTCTGCTGGCGTTCGCGGCAATGGCGATCGCGGTCGTCGCGCTGGTCTACGACCTCACCTATCCGCTGGGCGGACTGCTCCAGCACGGTGCCCTGCGGTTTGGATTGCCGATGTTGCTGATCGCTCCGGTGGTGGCTGGTCTGCGCTGGCCGCAGTTTGCCCGGCCGGCGAAGATCGTGGCCCTGCTGGTGGTTGGTGTTTCTTCGATCTGGGCGCTTGAGGCTTTCCTTTACGTCACTTTCTCTTATCTCGGACTCTCGTTGATGCTGCTCGCCTGGGATGAGCCCGGAACTCGCCTGCGGGCCGCCGTGCGCCGGATCGGCGAGATGGTCGCGGCCTGGATCGCGGTCCAGGCCGCCTTTGCGATCCTGACCCTGATTTTTGGCGGGAGCCTGCCTGACTGGGGCCTCTATCTGACCTACTTGAGGGACTTTCTTGCTGGTGACGTCGGTGACCTCACCTATGACTTCACCCCGTGGTCCCGCGCTTTCTTTGTCGCGCTTATCTACGTGGCTTCGGTCGTAGCTCTCTGGATACTGGCGACCCGCAACGCAGCTTTCGTCAAGGCACGGCGTCCGGCGATGGTGGCTCTTGCCGGGCTGACCGCCTACGGCATCGCCCTGTTCAGTTATTACGACAACCGTTCGCTCGATCATGTGGTTCCTTACATTTCGCTGCCGGCGCTGCTGGTCGCGACGATCTGGCTTTCTTTCCTGATTGACGCCCGCACCGGTGTTCGCCCGGTTCTGCGTCGGTACGCAATGGGACTGGCTGCTGCCGCTGCTGTGCTCATGGTCGCCGTTGCCTGGCCGGCGGCTGGCACCCGATATTCGGATTCACTGCTCGCTTATGCGATCCCGGGTGGGAATACTTCGCTGTCGGAAGGTTTCGACCGGCTCTGGAACATGCCCCCGGTGGCGGCCGGTTCGGATGAGGGTCAGCGACTGGTCGAGAAGCACATGGGTGCCCAGGACAAAGCGGCGGTGGTGACCGTGCCTGATCTCGATGTCGACATCCTCGTGCGATCGGACAAAGCGAACGCACTGGCGATCACTGACGCCAAGGAGATGAGCTGGGTTTCCGGCCCCCATGCACCACAGGTCGATGCTGCCGTCGACCAGCTGGAGGGGGGCGATCTGATCCTGCTCGATAAATCGGCCACAGAAGCATTCCGTTACGCGGAGGCAAATCCCGAGGCCGACGCTGAACTGAGCGAGCTCACGTCAACGATGGAAGCGGTGCAGCGCCGGGCGCTGGCCCGGATCGCCTCGACCTACAGGCTGGAAACGGTTGAGCGTGGCAAGTACGGACTGACCGTCTACCGCCTCGAACCGCGCAGCTGAGAAATCTCAGCGTTTGTATTTGCGTGACGGCAGGATGCGGTTGCGATGCAGCACCAGCCGGAAACCCGCCCACAGGGTTTTGAGGCCGTATACGACTCCGGTATTGAAACCTACCGAGGACATGTCTTCGAAATAGCGGCAGCGGGCCGGGACTTCTTCGATGCGGAAACCCATGTGTGAAGCCTGCATCAGCACTTCGGAGTCGAAAACGAAGTCGAGGGAGTTGCGCAGGAACGGCACTTCCAGCAGCAGTTCGCGGGAGTAGGCGCGGTAACCGGTGTGGGCTTCAGAGAGGTTCGTGCCCATCACCCGGTTCTCGATTTCGGTGAGGAACCTGTTGGCGAAGAACTTCCATCTGGGCATCCCGGCCTCGATCGCCCAGCCGGGAACCAGAAGGCGTGATCCGAGAACCAGGTCGGCGTCGCCGTCGGCGATTGGTTTGACCATGCTCGGGATCAGTCCGGGTTCGTATTGGCCGTCGGGATGCAGCATCACGACAACGTCGGCGCCGCGCCGCAGGGCTTCGAGATAACAGGTCTTCTGGTTGCCGCCGTATCCGACTTGATGGGGATGCCAGATGACTGTGATTGGCAGCCCACCGGCGATTTCCACCGTGCGGTCGGTCGAAGAGTCGTCGACCAGGATGATTTCATCGACAGCATCCTGGGGGATTTCCGCGAAGGTTCGCTCGAGCGTCGCTGCGGCCTGCCGGGCCGGCATGACGACGATTACTTTCTTTGATTTCTCCTCAGGCAAGGTGAGCCTCCACGTAGACGGTGCCGGATCGCTTTGAAGCAATCTCGACCGCGGCGCAGATTAGCGCCACCGGGAACAGGACGACTCCGGCGGCGATCGTAGCGACTCGCCGGGCCGGTGAAATTTCGATACGACGGGCCTGCTTGCGACGCAGTGACTGGTAAAGGTCAAGGTCACCGGGCAGGCGTGAAACCAGTCCGTCCAGCCAGCCGATCACGACCTGTCCGGCCCGGGTCGCGGAAACTTCCGTAACAACGAAGCCGGAACGTTCGAGGCCTTCGGCAAGGGACTTGTCAGTGAGGTGGACTAGGTGCCTGGGCAGGTCGAGATGGAGCCAGTCATCCCCGAAGAAGCGCGCCTGGCGACTGCCGTAATTTGGCACGGCGATAACGACTACGCCGCCCTTGATGAGGATCCGGGCAGCCTGATTGACCATCTCCCGCGGGTTGCCGAAATGTTCCAGCGAATGCCAGAAGACCACCGCCGAGAACTGGTCCTCGACTTCATTGATGGTGATGTTTTCGATCCGTGGATGGTCCGATTCACGCTCCAGCCCTCTGGCTTCACGTCCAGCCGATTCCAGCGCGTCAATCAGGGTTCCTTCGCCTGCCCCGACATCGAGAATCGCGCCGGGCGGGGCGATCTGGTTGATCCGTTTCGCCATTACGGCGCGTGACCGGCGCAGCAATGCATCGCCGATCAGGCTGAACCGGTTGCCGGCGGTTGGCCAGTACCAGGCTCCGTATGCGGCGTTGAGCGCTTCCGGCGTCGGAGCCGGGTCGGTGGTGGCTGTTCCGCAGCGGGCACATTCCGCGCGACCGTAACGTCGGCCCGAATCGGGAAGCGGGGTGTCGCCGCACCAGGCGCAAACATTAACCACTGTCCCCTGCCAGTCAGGCTGGGCCATCAGTGGCGGGGGGAACGGCAGGTTGCGACCAGGTCGAGCGATTCGTCCAGGTTCTCCGTGCCGAGGTGAAAGTCGTCAGGCGTGATTTTCGCGGCGCGCGGGTCATTGTCTTTACGGAAGCGACCGAGCAGGGTGTCGTACAGGCGCTGCTTCGTTTTCATCGGTACTGCCCGGCGCAACCTGGCAGGGTCCATTTTCAGCAGCCGATCAAGTGTTTTCCGCTCTTCATCGAAAATTTCCATGTAGCGAGATGAACCGAAGATGCCGTGAATCTCGACCTCGGCAAATGAACCCTCACAGAGTTCCTTCAGGTCCGCAGGGTCGAATTCGACGTAATGGAAAGGATCGATGATTTCGTCCGGACGCCCGAAGGTGAGCCGGTTCGGAGTTACGAAAACGGCGGTACCTTCTGCGGTCAGGATCCGGGCTGCCTGGGTCAGGACCCGGTCCGGATCCGGGACGTGTTCCAGTGAGTGGACGGAAAGCAGGGATGTGAAGCTGCGGTCATCGAACGGCAATTCGCGCATGTCGGCAACAACCGTTTCGCGTTCCTGTCCTTCGAGGGCTCCGGGGTCGATGTCAACCCCGATCGTCGTGCGCGGTTCCAGCAGGTGGTAGCTGTGGCCGATGCCGCACCCCAGGTCCAGCACTGGTTCTGGTCCGAAAACAGGCTCAGCCAGCTGGTAGGCAGCAACATGTCGCTGCCAGGTCGGGTTGAATCCGCCTTCCGGCGTGACTACTCGTTCTCCGGTGACCTTCATTGAGGTCCGGTTGCCGATTTCTCGGCTCGGTCTGAACTTGGCAGGACTCGCATCCGGGCCATTTCTACAGGGTTGAGGTGGGTCGTGACCGTTGAACGGGTTTCCAGTAGTTCCTTTTCCTGTATTCGTTTAACCAGTGAATGAGCAAGTTCCAGCCAGGAAGGCGTCGACCTCTGCTTCGGGGCTGATCCGGTGGGCGCCCTGGGTCTTGATGGGTCTTGCGGTCGCGGTTGGCATCTGGGCACGGATTTCGGCCTACGGGATGTCAGTGGTGGCTGACGAAATGTCGACTCTCTGGATCGTCTGGGAACGCGGGCTGGGTGGCACTGTCAGCTACGTCTCAGGGGACGGGGAGATCAGCCCGCCGCTCTATTTCATCCTTGCCTGGCTTGCCACGAAACTGGGGTCCGCCCCAGAGTTGATCCGTCTGCCTTCGATTGTCTTTGGCCTGGCCAGCCTGCCGCTCTACTACCTGCTTGGCAAGCGGCTCTTCAGTCGCCAGGCCGGCATTTTGGCCACAACGATCGCCGCGCTGAGTCCGATGCTGGTTTACCTCGCCGGTTACGGACGTTCCTATTCGGTGATGTTCTTCTTCCTCGCGCTGTCGACCCTGGCGCTCCTTTACGCAATGGAAGGCGGTCGTAACCGGTGGTGGGTGGTTTACGCCGTGGCCAGCGCGGGGGTCATGTATTCCCATTACACCGGCGCCTTCGTTCTGATCGTCCAGCTTGTCTGGCTGCTTGCCTATTCAAAGGCGGACCGGGTAAAGGCCGTACTTGCCAATGCGGGCGCAGCCCTCCTTTTCCTGCCGTGGATACCGGGCTACCTGGCTGACGCCAGCTCGCCCACGACGACGATCCTCGAGGCCCTTCAGGGTTACGGGTTCGAAGCTAAACGACTGGCAGTCGAGCAGGTTCTTTTCTGGAAAGTGAGCGTCGATCCGTGGACCAGCAACCGCCCTGACGCGTGGTTGATCACGCTCGGCTCTCTGCTGGCCCTGGTTGCCGCAGGCTGGATGGTCCAGCGCCGCACCGGATTGATTGCCTGGCTCAGGAATCTCGATCGCAACGTAGTGCTGGTGGTCGCGCTGATCCTGGCCACCCCGGTCGGAGCCCTTCTGTTTGCGACCTTCAGCACTGACGTTTTCGGTACCCGGAATCTCGCTGTTTCCTGGATCGGGATTCCGCTGGCACTCGGCGCCTTGCTGACAGCAGCCGGACGGATCTGGGGAACCATCGCGACCCTGCTCGTGGTCGCCGGATTGTCGATCGGTTCGGTCGCGGTTGCCGATCCGTCCAGGTCCGGGGTTCCTTTCGAGGAGGCCGCCAGCTACATCGAGGCGGAATCAGAGCCGGGTGACATCATCCTGAACCGGGCCCACCTGACCCCGGTGCCGCTGACTCCGCTTGATGCCTATCTGGATCCCGACCTGGCCACGAATGAGCTTCAGATCGGGCTTCCGGTCAGCGACCCACCCTGGGGAACCGGCGACACGATCACCCCTGACCCCGCGGCCATGTTCGACCGGGCTTTTACTGATGGCAGACGGGTGATCCTGGTGAGTCTCGATAATCAGGAACCGATCAGTGGTCCTGACGGTGAAGGACTGCCCGCCGGCTTCACCAGGGAATCCGAGGAAACGTTCCCTGGCACATACTCCGTCGTCGTCTCAATCTACGAACGCAAAGGAAGTGGCAGTTGAGCACCGACGCCGAAAAGCTGAATGAGGTCGAAGCGCACTTCGACGAGATTGCCTCTGAATACGACGAATCCCTGCCGCCGCATGTGGTTGAGCACTACCTGCAGAAACGAATCCAGTTCGTCAAGTCGCTGATGCCGGAAGGTTCGATTCTCGATGTCGGCTGCGGCACCGGGGTCGTCGCTTCACAGTTGGCCGACCAGGGGTATGAAGTGACCGGTGTGGATCCCTCGGAAGGGATGCTGGAACACCTGCGTTCGAGTGATCCGCGGGTAACGGCGGCGCAGGGGTCCGCCACCGACCTCCCGTTCGATGACGACACCTTCGACCTGACCATGTGTGTTGCCGTAATGCACCACATCGCCGAACCGGACGCGGTGAATGAGTCGCTGATCGAGATGGTGCGGGTCACCCGGCATGGCGGCCTGATCCTGGTCTGGGACCACAACCCGCGTAATCCCTACTGGAAGAACCTGATGGCGAGAGTGCCGCAGGATGATGGTTCGGAACGGTTGATCCCGGAGGTGGAGATCGTCAGCGGCCTGGTGCAGGGGGGAGCAGCCCTGGTTTCCACCGACCAGCTCGGTTTCGTACCGGACTTCGTTCCGCCCGCGTTGCTTGGCCTCACCCAGCGCCTCGAGTCCACGGTTGAACGCACTCCGGGGCTCCGCCGACTGTGCGCTCACAACGTGATCGTTGCCCGTCGTCGTTAACCGGGAATGACCCCGGTTGCCTCCGGCAACGCGAAGCAACGCACAGAACGACTATCTTCCTCCGTCGTGGTAGCCATCGGAAGTGCAATTACTTCCCCGGACAAGTACGAGAAGTACGCCCTCCCGGGAATCGAACTCGCGTCAGAGCCTGACACCAAGGTTTTCTCTTTCGCAAGCTCCGGAACCCTGTTCCGGAGTTACAACCTGATCCTCGATCAGGCGGCGCAGATTGAGGACCTTGAGTTTCTGGTGCTGATTCACCAGGACGCGGAAATCATCGACCCGGATTTCATCGCGAAAATCCGCAAGGAGATGGAAGATCCTGACGTTGGCCTGGTTGGCTGCGCCGGATCGGTCGGCGTGCGCAGCATCGCCTGGTGGGAAGGGGCCGTCACCTGGGCTTCTTTCACCCACATCTATGACGAACTTGGTGGCGGTGAGATTCCGGCGCTCACCTGGCTTGCCCAGGACACGCCTTCTTACGCCAAGCTCGGGGAAGTCGACATGGTCGACGGTTTCGTTCTCGGTTTCACCCCCTGGGCGATCAAGAACCTGCGTTTCGACGAGATCAACGGTGGTGCCCTCCACGGGTATGACTTCGACATCTGCCATCAGGCCCGCGACAAGGGCAAGAAGGTAGTTACCGCCGATCTCAAGGTGATTCACCACCACTCGATCGAGCTGATCAGCGATCTCGATACCTGGGTCAACGCCCACATCACCTTCTCGAAAAAGTGGGAGCACATGCTGCCCTCCCCGGAAGGTTCAGGCGACAGTGCCTGGGAGGATCGGGCCCGCCGGGCCGAAGCGGAAGCTTCAGCGGCCAGGACACTGGCCGGGGCCGGCCATCTGATCAACGAGTCGATGGAGCGGGAACTCCAGGAACTTCAGAACAGCAAGAGCTGGAAGATCACCAAGCCGATGCGTGATTTCTCACGCATCTTCAAGAAACGCAAAGCGAAGAAGGAAGAGAAGCTTCACCACGCCATTCGCGCCGGTGAATCACCTTCCGACCACTGAGGTCGCTAGTCGGTTTTGCGGTCGAGCAGGTCCTGAATTTCCTGCCGGGTGAAGATCGGGTTTCCCCGCTGTTTCAGGTTGCTCAGTTTTTCGGCCAGGCCGAGCGCGCTTGACTGGAGCATCCGGGCGAGCAGTTCATCCTGCTTGCGGACCTGGGCGGTGAGATCACGGATAGTCGCGGCATCCTTGTGGCCGTTCACGAGATGGGCCACACGGTTCGCTTCGACCCGCTTCAGGACCGGGTTGGCGTCGTAGGGCGCGATCAGGCGGCTGACTTCATCGGCCCAGGGTGCGCTGGTTTCCCAAAGCAACCCGAAACCGAAGAAAACGGGCACGGCGGCGAACTGAAGGCCCTCGCGGCCAGCCATGAAATCTTCGATCGCGGTGACGACACCGTTTTTCGGGCCGCCTTCATGATCGGAAGCCCATTCGTAAGGCAGTCCGCCTTCGCTCAACCCGGGGTTGCCCGGCTCAATCGTGCAGTTGTGACCGAGTGGCATGCGCTCGTCTTCCGGGATGCGATCCGGTGCGTAGTAGGTGTCACGGCGTTCATGTGGCCAGCCGACGTCATGGAAAAGCAGGAAGGGCAGCGGGTTGCTGCCGGCCTTTTCCGCGATCTTGTCCAGTTCCTGGGTCAGCGTGAAGTAGTTGTGGTCGCCGTCGATGATTATCGCGTCGGGCAGGGACTCGAGGCCTTCGAGGGCACCGGTTCCGGTGTCTTCGATCAGTTCAAGTTCCGGGCGCCGCTTCTTCAGCGAGAGCAGATCGGCGGGCGGCAACGGTTCGACGGTGGCGATGTCGCAACCGGAGTCATCAGCCCATTTCAGGAGTTCTTCGGTGAGTTCACCCCGGAAGGAACCGATTTCCATCAGGGTCCTGATTCCGGCCGCATCGAGGCACGGCGTCATGATTTCACTGACGTTGGCCAGGGAATACCCCCACTGAAGCGCCTCGGTCACTTGCTCGGTCTGTTGTTCTTTCTCGGCCACGTTGATCGGCGGGGAGGCTATAGGCTGCGTCGCTCAAATGACTCAACGATCAAGATCAGAGATGAAAGCCTTTTGGCGCGAGTTTCACAAGTGCCATCCCGGCTTTCGTATCGCCGTTACCGAAGACGTCAAAGTCACCTCTATGCATCGGGGGGAACAGTTC
This sequence comes from Solirubrobacterales bacterium, assembly GCA_049579585.1. Classification (GTDB taxonomy): domain Bacteria; phylum Actinomycetota; class Thermoleophilia; order Solirubrobacterales; family 70-9; genus 67-14. Next base: position 20,096 of record JBAUOE010000045.1, read on the forward strand.
GAGGAAAAATCGGGCTGGTACACCATTTATCGGGCCGCCCGACTGGCCTGGGTAAGTGACGCCTTCTTTGCCCACATCTGTTACCGCCTGAGGATGCGTCTGCTGGCGCGTGGGGTGCCGATCCTGCCGCGCATCCTTCACAAGATCTCGATGATGACTTCCCAGATGTCGATTGGCGATCCGGTTCATCTCCACCCCGGGATCTACTTCCCGCACGGCCAGGTGGTGCTCGATGGCCTGGTCGAAATCCAGTCCGGAACGGTGATCGCCCCGTGGGTTTCGATCGGCCTGGTTGCCGGCGATTTCCGGGGTCCGACGATTGGCGAGAAGTGCTTCATCGGCACCGGTTCATCGCTGCTCGGACCGTTCACTGTCGGTTCCGGGGCGATAGTTGGTTCCGGGGCCGTGGTCACCCGGGATGTACCGGAGGAAACGATGGTCGTCGGTATTCCCGCCAAACCGGTCGGAAATAACTAGGTAGTGCTAGCGTAACCTGAGTTTTCAAGACTTAGGGAATCCAAATTCATCAAGGTAGGTAACGAATGGGCCTTTTCTCACGCAAGAACCGCCAGTCCGGCGCAGCTGTAATCGAACGCCAGCCGGTGTCACCCGAGATCGAAGCCCTCGAAGCCGAAGGCAAGCTCTTTGAGGCAATCGATGCGATGACCGCAATCAACCGGACACAGCGCGATCCGAACGTTGAGCGTGAGCTCCGCCGGGTGCGCCACCTCGCCGGTATCGAACTGATCGAGAACGCCCCCGAGAACCCCCAGTTCCCGGAGCCGAACGCTGAAGTTCCGGCCCGCGGTGAACAGTCCCGTTGCCCGGAAACAACTCCGGACCAGCTGACCCCGGAGCTCCTGCGCGCCTCCTTCCTCGAGGCCGGCTGCCTGCTGATTCGTGACGTGATGGATGACGACAAGGCCCTTCAGTTGGCCGCCGACATCGACCATTCCTTTGAAGTTCGCAAGAAGCTGGGCGGTGACAACCCTGATCCCGACGGCTTTTACGACGAGATGCAGCCGGAAGATCCATTCCGGATCCTCGAGCGTGAATGGGTCGAAGAGGGCGGCGGCGTGCTTGCGGCCGACTCCCCGAAGATGCTTTTCGACATGCTCGACGCCTTCGAGAAGGCCAACCTGCGTCAGATCATCGAGGCCTATCTCGGTGAGAAAGCAGCCGTCTCCGCCCAGAAGTGCACACTTCGCAAGTCCACTCCGGACGTCGCTGGTGGCTGGCACCAGGACGGCCAGTTCATGGGCGAGGACATTCGCTCGGTCAACGTCTGGATGTCACTCTCCCGTTGCGGTGACGTCGCCCCGAGCATGGATGTGGTGCCGGTTCGTCTGGAAGAGTTCGCCGAGCTGGGCGGCCCCGGCACCTATCTCGACTTCCAGATCTCTGACCAGACTGCCGAGAAGCTCGCCGGTGACGTTGGTGTTGTCCGGCCGATTTTCAACCCGGGCGACGCGCTGCTGTTCGACCACATGTTCCTGCATCAGACTGGTTCCGATCCGAGCATGCCGAACAATCGTTACGCGATCGAAAGCTGGTTCTTTGGACCATCGTCTTACCCGGAGAACTACGTCCCGATCGCTTTCTGAGCAGTGTTCTTCCGGGGCAAGAAGAAACGTGAAGGTGGCAGTGCCACGGCCGTCGACCCGGCTGAACTCTTTGCGCAGATTGATGAGCTGACCGAGTCCAACCGGGCTGAGCGTGACCCGGCCAAAGAGCGGGAGTTGCGACGCCTGCGTCATCTCGCCGGAATCGCCCTGGTCCAGGCGCCTGTGGTCAACCCGCCTTTCCCCGAGCCGTCACCGGTCGCCCCGGCCCGCAACCCGGAATCGGGCCTGCCCGAGATCACGCCGGAAGAACTGACTCCGGAAATCCTGAGGGCAGCGATCCTCGACAGCGGTTGCCTGCTGGTTCGCGGACTGATGGATCAGGGAACCGCCACCGGCCTCGCCAATGACATCGAGAAGTCTTTTGCCGTGCGGACCGAACTCAAGGGTTCGGATCAGACGGATTCCGACGGTTTTTACGACGAATTGATGCCGGAAGAACCGTATGAGGTCCAGAAACGTGACTGGATCGAGGAGGGCGGCGGTGTGCTCGCCGCCGATTCACCAAAGATGTTCAACGACATGCTCAGTTCTTTCGAGTCGGTCGGGCTGCGAAAGGTGATTGAGGGATATCTCGGTGAGAGGCCCGCCGTTTCCGCCGACAAGTGCACACTCCGCAAAGCGACCCCGGATGTGGTCGGAGCGTGGCATCAGGACGGCAAGTTCATGGGCGATGACATTCGCGCAATGAATGTCTGGCTTTCACTTTCGAACTGTGGTGGTGACAATCCGGCCCCGGGCATGGACCTCGTGCCGCGCCGCCTGGAAGGTCATGTTGCTGCCGGAACCGAAGGCACTTTCTTCCCGTCACAGGTTTCGCAGGCGGTGGCCGAAGAAGCTGCCGGTGATCGCGGCGTCGTGAACCCCGAGTTCGCTCCGGGTGACGCTTTGCTTTTCGATGAGCTTTACCTCCATCAAACCGGAGGCAAAGAAGGTCTGACCGAACCTCGTTACGCGATCGAGAGCTGGTTCTTCAGCCCTTCGGTTTTCCCGGAAATCTACGTTCCGCTCGCGTTCTAAAAAGCAGTGGTGTCGGGCCGGTCAGTGGGTGACTGGGGTCCGGGTCGCAAAGCGGCCCTGCTGCTGTTCCTGATCACGCTGGTCGGCGTCGTCCTGCGGTTGATCCGGTACGGAGAGCCGGTAACAGGAGACGAACTTTCGACGCTCTGGATCGTCACCAACAATGGACTTGGGGGTACGGTCGAGCTGGTCCGCGGGGATGCCGAGATCACGCCTCCGCTCAGCTTCATCCTCAGCTGGTTTGCGGTCCAGCTGGGTTCGGCCCCTGAACTCATCCGCCTCCCTTCACTCCTGGCCGGCATCGCGGCGATCCCGCTTACCTGTCTGCTTGGCGTGAAAACGGTCGGGTTGCGTGCCGGCCTGGTCGGGGCTGCGGTGATGGCGCTCAGCCC
>JBAUOE010000046.1:0-5713 GCA_049579585.1 Solirubrobacterales bacterium
CGAAGTCATCGCGCCCGGCGCCGAACTGATCCCGGTCGAAGGCCGGGCCTGGACCCGAACTGAAGATGGTGGCGTTTTCGATGTCGAGTACGAAGGCGGCGGCGTTCACACGACCGCGAGCGGCAAAGGCACTCTGCTGCTCGCTCTGGACGGGGAACCGATCACCCCGGTCGAGATCGACGGTCCGGGCCTCTACACGCTTGCCGAGCACGAAACGCATGGCAGCCACCGGATCGAGATCGCCCTTGACGGCGATCCGGAAATCTGGTCAGTCAGCTTCTCCCCCTCAGCAACCTGAGGGTTCAGGACACCCGGTTCAGCTGCTTGGCACCATCGGGAGTCCGTTACGGATCTCCTTCGGCAGCATGAACCGCACGTTTTCGTCAACCGTCCGCAGCTCGGAGACATCTTCGACTCCCCGGTCCTTGAACAACTGGACGACGGCGTCAACCAGTTCCTCAGGCGCGGATGCGCCCGATGTGATTCCGACTGTCTTGACGCCTTCAAGCCATTCTTCTTTGACCTGGGTGTGATTGTCGACCAGGAAAGATTCGGAACCGTACTCCCGGGCAACTTCGACCAGACGGTTCGAGTTCGACGAGTTGGTCGAACCGATCACCAGGACCAGGTCACACTGCTTGGCCAGCTGCTTCACCGCGATCTGGCGGTTCGTGGTGGCGTAACAGATGTCCTCGCCCTTGGCCGTAACGATTCCGGGGAAACGTTCACGCAACCGGGCGATGATCTCCGCTGTTTCATCAACCGAAAGTGTGGTCTGGGTGATCAGGGCAACGTGATCCGGATCTTCAAGCTGAAGTTCATCGACTTCTTCGACGGTCTGGACCAGAACGATGCTGTCGGGAGCTTCACCCATGGTGCCTTCGACCTCTTCATGGCCGGCGTGTCCAACCATGACGATGGTGTAACCGTCGGCCGCGAATTTGCGGGCTTCGACGTGAACCTTGGTTACCAGCGGACAGGTCGCATCGATCGTCTGCAGGTTGCGTGCCTTTGAGCGCTCATGGACTGCCGGCGACACACCGTGGGCGCTGAAAACAACCATCTCGCCCTCCGGGACCTCGGTTTCTTCTTCAACGAAGATCGCGCCACGCTCGGAAAGCTGTTCGACAACATGCTTGTTGTGGACGATTTCCTTACGCACGTAAATCGGGGCTCCGTGCATGTCGAGCGCCCGTTCGACAGTCTGGACAGCACGATCCACGCCGGCGCAATAGCCTCGAGGCGCGGCTAGGATCACTCGTTCAGGACTGCTTGGTGCTTGAGAAGACATACAGACAGGGTACCGGCCGCAAGGTACCGACGGAATCTGCAGCCGGAATCTGCAGCTAGGGGAGCATTTTGGAACCACCGACAAATCATCTGGACCGCTTGACAGCAGTGGATGCTTCGTTTCTCAGCAACGAGAACGAGAACAGCCACATGCACATCGGCGCGGTCCTGATATTCGAGGGCCCGCCACCCTCGTATGAGGACTTCGTGGCCCACGTCGAATCCCGTCTGCCATATGTGCCGCGTTACCGCCAGAAGCTGGTCAAACCGCCGCTTGAGGCCGGACGCCCGCTGTGGACCGATGACACCGGGTTCAACCTTTCTTTTCACATGCGCCACACGGCGCTGCCATCCCCCGGTTCCGACAAGGAACTGATCGCGCTCGCCAACCGGATCTTCTCCCAGTCGCTGGACCGGACCAAACCCCTCTGGGAAATGTGGCTGGTGCAGGAACTCCAGGACGACCGTTTCGCGGTCCTGATCAAGAGCCATCACGCGATGATCGACGGCGTGTCCGGGGTCGATATCGGAACCGTCCTTTTCGATGTGACCCCTGACCCGGAACCGCAAACCCGGGCCGAAGAATGGAACCCCCGCCCGGAACCGTCTTCGCTGAACCTGCTGCGTCAGAGCCTGACCGATCTGGCAGCAACCCCGTTGCGGTTGACCGGAAGCGCAATCAACGCTGTACGTCGACCGGATTCGGTCGTCAACCGGATCGGTGACGGGGCCGAAGGCGTGTCGGAAGTCGCCCGGGCTTTCGCCGACCCGGCCCCGGACGTTCCGCTGAATACGGAAATCGGGCCCCACCGTCGTATTGCCTGGGCCCGCGCCGACTTTTCCGATTTCCGCCGGATCAAGAACGCTCATGACACGACCGTCAACGACGTAGTCCTGGCCGTGGTTGCCGGATCTGTCCGGAAATGGCTGATCAACCGTGGGGTTGAAACCGAAGGCCTGGAGCTGCGGGCGATGGTTCCGGTTTCGATCAGGGCCGAAGATGAGCACGGACAGCTGGGCAACAAGCTCGCAACGATGCGGGCACCATTGCCGGTTTACGAACCCGACCCGGTTAAACGACTGGAGATCGTCAGCGCCGCCATGGACGGGCTGAAACAGTCCAAACAGGCGCTGGGTGCTGAAGTCATCGCCCGCCTGAATGATTTTGCACCCCCCACCCTGCTGGCCCAGGCGGCAAGGCTCACCTTCTCGACCCGGCTCTTCAACCTGCTGGTCACCAACGTTCCCGGCCCGCAGATTCCGCTCTATGTGCTTGGCCGAAAGCTTCAGGAAACATTCCCCGTTGCTTTCCTCGCCAAGAACCACGCCCTCGCAATCGGTGTCATGAGTTACAACGGACAGGTCAATTTCGGCCTGCTTGGCGACTACGACGCAATGCCTGACCTGAAGCTGATTTCGGAGGGGCTGAATGAGGCCCTTGACGAACTGCTGCGGGCCGACCAGGGCTGAGCCAGCCGCAGGGCCAGAGGCCGGTCAGGCCAGACGGATGATCCCGTGGCCGATCAGCACCAGGCCCAGAAGCAGCAGAAGCAGAACGGTGAGCGCCCGTCCGTTGCTTTCGATGAAGTTTCCGAGACCCACCAGGAAGCTCTCTGCGGGACCGGGAGCGATTGCGGTCAAGGCCAGCGGCAACCAGGCCGGTGTCGCCACGATCAGCACCAGGAGGACGGCCAGGACATCACGCTGGGGAAACGAAAGGTCACTTGCGGCTATCGCTTTGGCGGCCGGGATAACCAAAGCCAGTGAAGTGAAGTTGGTGGCCATCGAAAACGCTCCGAACCCGAATGCCTCACCCGGCCCGAATTGCCGTCGCTCCTTCTTTTCATCGGTGCCGCGCTGCCGGCGATGCCGGATAAGCAACGAAGCGAGCACCAGCAGGCAGCCGATGAGGATGTCGAGGTTGGCGTCGAGGCTGGGTTCGTGCGGCAGAGCGATCGCCCGCCCGAACACGATCAGGACCCCTACGAACAGGAACAGCACCAGAATCGCCGCAATGGCGAACCTGCGGCTCGCCGTCCTGCCACCCGGGCCGGCCAGCAAAAGGGTCTGTTCGGTCAGCATCATCGGGCTGACCGCCCCGGCGAGCGCGAACGGTAAAACGATCAGGAAGGTCTGGATCATTTCCGGGCCCTTCCAGCCACCGCTACTGGAGTGCTACCGATGAATCAGAAACCGAGCGCGAATTTCGCGTCGTCGGTCATCATTTCCGGCGACCAGGCGGGATCGAAAATCATCTTCGGATGAACGTCTCGCACGCCGTCGAGATTGCCGACGAATTCTTTCATCTGCTCGGAGACCTGGGGGCCGATCGGGCAGGCTGGAGTGGTCAACGTGAAAGTCACGTAAACGTCCGGGGCATCCAGTTCGACGTCGTAGACAAGGCCGAGTGAAACGAAGTCAAGTCCCAGTTCAGGGTCAATCACTTCTTCGAGGGCTTCGTACACGATCTCTTCGGAAGGCATCGCTTTCTGATCTTCAGACATGGACAGAGCTTAGCTGGCCGGTGCCATAACCTTGTCTCATGTTCGTCATCTTCCTGGCACTGTTGATCATCTGGCCTATTGCGGAGCTCTTCGTGATGGTTCAGGTCGCCGATTCCATCGGCTTCTTTTACATGCTCTGCCTGCTGTTCATTTCGTCTGTTGCCGGCATCATGTTGCTGCGCAATCGCGGCCGCGCCCACTGGGAGCGCTTCCGGCTCGCACTTGCCGAACGTCGCCCTCCGGGACGCGAAGCATTCAACGGGTTGATGATCACCGGCGGGGCTTTCCTGGTGATAATTCCGGGATTCATCACCACTGTGATCGGGCTGCTGCTGCTTCTGCCACCAACCCGGTACCTGATTCGCATCGTCCTTTTCTTCCTTTTCGCCAGCAAGTTCAAGGTGACGGCCACGACGACCACCTGGGGGGCCAAGGGCTATAACGCCTATCGCGGTCAGCAAACCCAGTACGACGTTGAAGGTGAAGCGATCGACGTCACCGAGGATCCCGACGGGAACACCGGGCAGGACGCCCCGCAGCTACCCTCTCCGGAATCGAATCCCAAGCCTTGAAAACCAACTCAATCGAGATCCTCGATCCCGAATCCGGCCTCTTCGTCAGCCTGACCAACGGTGGCTCCGGAGCGATCATGATCGGCAACGACGTGATCGCCGCGGCCCCAATCCCGGAAGCCGGCCTCGACGGGCTCTCTGACGGCCCGTTGACCCTGGAAACAGAACGCGGCTCGCTTGAACTCGCGATCGCTTCGGAAGGAGAACCGATCGTCTTTGACGGCGAACTTTCGGGACGTCGCGAAGCCCGTCTGGCCCGGATGACCGGCAGCCTGGTCGATCAAGGAGAAACGATCGAGCTTGACTGTTCAGGTGTGCTGCACGCCCGTGATTCCAGCCCCCTGCCGGCAAGCGACCTGAGGCGGGACCTGACCATCATCCTCGCCGACGGCGGACTGGTCTGCGTCACTTCGACCCGCCCCCCGGGAGTCACCCGCCACAGCGACGAAGAAACGATCGCGGCCATCTCACATCCGGGTGGCTACATCGAGTTCGACGAAATCCTGCTTTCCACCGAATTTGATGAAGGTGGACGTCAGCGACGTTCGACCCTGGAACTCTGGCCGGCAACCGACGAGATCGCCGCCCTTCACGGCGCCGGATCCGTGATTACGGGTTGCACCGCGAAGGTCGGAGGCGCGAGGATCAACACAGCCCTGTTTCGCTGGTCGCTGGACGGCCATGTCGGGCTGGGGCGTTATGAAATAACCCAGAACATTCAGACAGGACAGGCATGAGCAAGATCGAAATGGTCATCTCCGATTTCGGCGGAGTTCTCACCACCCCGCTCAACGAAGCCTTCCTCAACTTTCAGGACAAGGTCGGTATCGCCCCTGAATCGTTCGCGACTGCGATGCGACAGACGACCGAAAAGACAGGCAGCAACCCGCTTTTCGAACTCGAATGTGGACGGATCACCGAAGCGGAGTTCGATGATCAGCTGGCCGATGCGCTCGAACCGGAACTTGGCCACCGCCCGGACATCCGCAAGTTCGGCCTTGAAATCTTCGGAACCCTCCAGCCGAACACCGGCATGATCGACTTGATCAGGGAAGTCCTGCGCGACGGACTGCGGGCATCATTGCTGACCAACAACGTCAAGGAATGGGAGCCGCTCTGGCGCGAAATGCTGCCGGTCGACGAACTTTTCGAGACCGTGGTCGATTCGGCTTTCGTCGGTCTGCGCAAACCGGACCCGAGAATCTACGAATTGACCCTGTTGCGGGTTGATCTGGCGCCCGAAGCGTGCATCTTCATCGACGACATGAAGATCAATTGCGATGCGGCCACCGAGCTCGGTATCCACGCCGTTCATTTTCGCGAAACGGCCCAGGCCCGGGCCGAAGT
>JBAUOE010000047.1:0-2377 GCA_049579585.1 Solirubrobacterales bacterium
GATCGTTTCCAGGTTCACCGGTTTGCCAGCTTTGGCTCCGTCCAGGTCAACCACATGGATGTATTCAGCTCCGCCGTCATCCCAGCGCTTTGCGGCGTCGACCGGATCGTTGTCATAGAGGGTTTCCTGGTCGTATTCACCCTGGAGCAGGCGCACTGCCTTGCCACCCAGGATGTCAATTGCCGGATAGAGAATCATGGGGTCACCCCTTCACGATGATTGACACAGATCGATGCGAAGTTCTGCAGCAGGCGCAGGCCGGCATGGCTGGATTTCTCCGGGTGGAACTGAACACCGTAGGTATTTCCTTTTGAAGCAACGCAGGCGAAATCACCGCTGTAAGTGGCGGTCCCGACGGTTTCATCGGCATCCGGTTCAGGTACGAAGGAATGAACGAAATAGAACGGTTCTCCCGGCCTGAGCCCGTCGTTTATCGGCGAGGGCTTCTGCCAGGTGACGGCAGCCCATCCGATATGGGGAATTTTCCGGCCACCAGCGGGCACCTGGGTCACCGGCCCGTCAAGCAGGCCGAGGCCTTGGTCACCACCAAGTTCGATCGATGATTCAAAGAGCAGCTGGTATCCGAGGCAGATGCCGAGGATCGGGGTGCCCTGTCCGGCGGCGTCCCGGAGCATCTCATCCAGCCCGAGTTCCCTGATTCGGGCCATCGCCCGTGGGAAAGCACCCACCCCGGGCAGCACCAATCCGTCCGCCGACCGGATCGTCCCCGCATCGTTCGTCTTGGCCGCATCGACACCATTTCGCTCAAACGCCTTCTCGACTGAACGCAGGTTGCCCATCCCGTAGTCCAGGACGGCCAGCTTCACATCAGATACGGCACTCAAGTATTCAACGTGCCCTTGGTGCTGGGCACGCCCTTTTCGTCGGGATCGATCGAAACGGCAACTCGCAACGCACGTGCGAAGGCCTTGAATGCGGCTTCGATCATGTGGTGCACATTCGACCCGTAATTGATCTCCATGTGAAGGGTCATCTTTGCCCCGTTCGCAACCGCACGGAAGAACTCTTCAGTCAATTCGGTCTCGTAATTGGCAATTGAGGTGATCGGAATCTCGCCCCGGAATACGGAAAGCGGGCGACCGGAAATATCGAGGGCGCATGATGCGGCGGCTTCATCCATCGGCACTACCGCGGATCCGTAGCGACGAATGCCGTAACGGTCACCGAGTGCCTGGTCGATCGCCTGGCCGATCACGATGCCTACATCTTCCACGGTGTGGTGTGAACCGGTTTCAAGATCACCATTGGCCGTCACGTTCAGGCCGATGTTGGCGTGGCGGGACAGGAGATCGAGCATGTGATCGAAAAAACCGACCCCGGTCGAAGCCGATGATTCGGTTCCGTCCAGATCAAGTTCGACCACGATCTGGGTCTCATTGGTGTTTCGCTCTATCTTCGCCTGTCTGCTCATTCTTCCTCGGTTCTCGCGGTTGCGGACATCCCGTGAACCGGCAGCCCTTCCGCCCTGGCGAGGGCATCAAGGGGTCCTGCCAGCGCTGCGGCCGATGCGGCATCCAAGCTTACCCGCGACGTCTTCCTGCGGAAGGTAGCCGGGGAAAGTGGGCCGAAAATTCGACCGGTACCGTCGGTCGGAAGGACATGGTTCGAACCGGCAACGTAATCACCGAATGCGGTAGCTGCCTCCGGGCCGGTAAAAACGCAACCTGCGGTGCGAATTCCGGAAGCCAGCGCGGCTGAGCCTTCATTCATCAGCTGCAGGTGTTCGGGCGCGAAAGCATTGGCCAGTTCAACTGCCAGCTGGTCGTCAGGGGCGACCACCATCGCCATCCGGCAATCCTTGACGCTGGGCTGCTCACCGACCACTCTTTCGACTTCGGCCTGGAGCCGGTCGAGAGTCTCGTCATCGGGACCGACCGCCAGCAGCAGGCTTTCTTCGCCGTGCTCGGCCTGCGCACAGAGGTCAAGTGCCGCAAAGCGCAGATCGGTCTCCGAGTCGAGGATCACCATCAGGTCCGAGGGTCCGGCCAGCGAATCGATGCCTACTTCACCGAAGACTTCTTTCTTCGCGGCCTGAACCCAGGCGTTGCCCGGTCCGGCGATCACATCGACCGGCTTGATCGATTCGGTGCCACGGGCAAGGGCGAATATGGCCTGGGCCCCTCCGACGGCATAGATCTCGTCCACGCCGCAGATCGATGCAGCCGCGAGGGTGGTCGGATCGATCTTGCCATCCGGTCCCGGCGGTGCCACCAGGACAAGTCTTTCCACCCCGGCAGTTCGGGCGGTAACACAGCCCATTACCACCGTCGACGGATAGGAAGCACGGCCACCGGGGGCATAGATGCCGGCGGCGCCGACCGGGACTTCGCCGACCAGAACCCTCTGACCCTGAGGC
>JBAUOE010000048.1:0-20395 GCA_049579585.1 Solirubrobacterales bacterium
AGTTCAAGGCCGCCGGAAGCAGACTCGAAAATTACTGAGGGAGCCGTGAAACGAATCCCATCCGGCGTTTCAGCAGATTTGCCCTGAAGGTCGGTCGGCCCGCCGGCCGCCGTTCGGGTTTCAGCCCAGTCATGACGGTACGCGTCCTGCACTGCGCGACTGTCGAGTGAGCTGACGATACGGTCGGCGTCCAGACCTTCGACCGAACTCAAGGCCGCACGAAGCTGCTCGTCATCGTCGATCATCAGCGGCGAGTTGAAGTGGAGCAGCTGAAGTGCCCTCAGGGTGCGCCACTCTGATCCGGGCTGGATCAGCCTTGCAGCAACAATTGCCTGGCAGGCCCGCGAACTCGTATACGAGCGCAGCTTCGGTTCAACCGAAAAAGGCATTCCGTGGCGGTCACGCAAAGAGATCCAGCTCCGGGCGAGTTCAGTCCGCGTGTAAGGCAGTCCGGGGCCATCGGGCTCCGACAGGCCGATCATTACCAGTTGCCAATCGAGCTGATCGCGGTAGCGCCACTCAATCGTCCGCAATGCGGGGTTGGCTGAGTACCCGAAAGGGCAACTGGGGTCGGTGAACAGCTTCGCGGTGATTCGACCGGAGCCGAACGGTTTTTCGTTCATGTACGCCTGACTGATTCGAGGAAAGAAGGTTGGAGCCAGAATAGTGAGCGGACCTATCCGGCCGGGCTGGCTACACTTGGGGTGTGAATTCGCAGTTCAACAGTCGCACTTACGGCCTCGTTCTGGTGGCTGTGGTTTGGGCGTTTTTCCTTTCCGCCATCGGATCACCCGAAGTGATCCTGTTCACCATTCCGGTTTTCATGCTGGCCGCACCGCTTGCCCTGGGCCTGTACGCCGGGGAAGAACTGATCGCCACCCTGGCGAGCATGGGACGTACCTCGAAACGTGTTCACGGACTGCCCCGAGGCAGGCGAATCGCAGCCGCAACGTCGTCAGTTCGCGGCAGACTTCTGATTGCTTCAAATCTGGCCGGCCGCGCGCCGCCGCTCTCCTTCACCTGAGCAGTCGCCGCTCCGCGGCTCGATTGCTCGGGTTCCAGTAACCGGAACCAGGAAACAGGAGCAGCAAATGAAGCGTTTTACAGGCACGGCCACCGTGCTGATGGCTTTGGTGGCAATCGTTTTACCAACCGGAGCCAACGCCCATGAGGGCAACCCGGATTACAGATCGGAAATCGTCACCGTCACCCCGGCATCTGCCGCACAAGGGTTGGTGCTGACCATCCAGAATTTCGACGACAACGTCGAACTCAACAACCGAACCGGCAAAGAAGTCCTGGTCGACGGCTACGACGGTGAGCCTTACATCCGGGCCAGCGCTGACGGTGCCGTTGACGTGAACCTGAACTCGCCTTCGTATTACCTGAACGAAGACCGCTTCGCCGATGTCACCGTTCCCGACCGGGCCGATGCCAAAGCCGAACCGGTCTGGAAACAGGTCGCCGACAACGGCATTTATGCCTGGCATGACCACCGTTCGCATTACATGGGTCTCGGAACACCAACCCAGGTCAAGGATGAATCGCAGGAAACCGAAGTCTTCACTTACGTGATCCCGATGAGCGTCGGCGGAGTTCCGGTGGAAGCAAATGGTGTCCTCACGTGGGTCGGCAAGTCCGGATTCCCGGTGGGGCCATTCATCGGACTGGCTGCCGTGATCGTTCTGGGCGCGGTCGGCATCGTCACCATCCGCCGCCGCCGTAGCGAAGACGAAAATGATTCCGGGTCCGGCGACCCGACTGGCGAACCGGACGGGGATTCAACCGAAGCATGGTGATCCGGTCGTACTCGAAGATCCTGGTGCCGCTCTGCCTGGCAGTCCTGGCGTGCCTCGTGCTGCCGGGTTCAGCCATGGCCCACGCCGTGCTGTCATCGTCGAGTCCGACCCGTGGCGAAGTACTGGAAAGCCCGCCGTCCGAGGTGAGTTTCGAGTTCAACGAGCCGGTTGAGGTCAGTCTCGGTGCGATCAGGATCTTCGACACCGAAGCGAACCAGATCCCGACCGGTGAGATCCAGCGACTGGGGGACACGGGCGAAGAGATCGCTGTTGACATCCCGGCGGACCTAGATGACGGCACCTACACGGCGACCTACCGTGTTGTTTCCGCTGATTCTCATCCGATTTCGGGCGGCCTTGTTTTCACGGTGGGTGACGCCAGCCTGAACTCCGGCAAGACGATTTCCGAACTGATTGCGCTCAGCGACGTCGGGCCGGTCACCGAAGTCGCGTTCTGGTTCGATCGCTGGGTCGGGTACATCGCCCTTGCGATCGCGGTCGGACTGATTTCTTTTCTGCTCCTGGTCTGGTCGCCGCTGTCCAGGTCCCGACAGGAACTTGTCGGGGCAGCCTCGATCGCCGTGGCATCCAGGTTCCACCTGGTGCTGGGCCTCGCGATCCTCGCCGGATTGCTCGCCTCGGCCTTTGCCATACCCCTGCAGGGGGCCAGCGCGGCCGGGACCAGTTTCTGGGATTCGCTCAGGCCCGAGGTATTACGGGAGGTGGCTGACACCCGTTACGGATCCGTGATGATCCTGCGGATCGTGGCGCTGCTGGCACTGATCCCGATCGCTCTGGCCGGCAGACGACTGGTCGCCGACCGTGAACTGACCCGGAAACCAGCCCTGGTAGCCCTGATCTCGCTGCCCGTGCTGGTCCTTGCCGTCACCCCGGCACTTGCCGGTCACGCATCCACCCAGCATCCGATCTGGCTGCTTACGACCTCCGACATCCTGCATGTCGTGGCGATGTCCGTCTGGACCGGTGGACTCGTAGCCTTGATCCTGCTGCTGCCGGCCGCAACCCGGGCAATCGGAAGCGTCTCCGCAAAAACCTCCGTCCTGACCGCATTTCTGCTCAGGTTCTCCACGGTTGCGCTGATCGCCGTGCTGGTGATCGGGATCAGCGGCACGGTTCAGGCAGTCGTCGAAGTCAACTCTTTCCCGGCGCTGATCGACACCGCTTTCGGCCGGGCCGTGCTGATCAAACTCGTGTTGTTCCTGATCCTGATCGCGGTTGCCGCGAAGAACCGCCGCCGGTTCATTCCGGCTCTGGTCAGCCGGCGGCAGAAGAACGAATCACCCGGTAAGGCCGGTGTTTCGATCCGGCGTAACCTGCGGATCGAACTCATTCTCGTGACCCTGGTCCTGGCTGTGACCGCAGCCCTGGTCAGCTATCCACCACCGGTTGCCGGCCAGTCGGGCCCGGTCAGCGGATCGGTTCAGACGGAGGGGGAGAACCTCGAGTACACAGTTGACCCAGCCCGGGTTGGCAGCAACGAAGTACACGTCTATCTGTTCGATGACGAAACAGGCGCGCCGGTCGAAGTGCGCGATCTCGAAATGACTTTCTCGCTGCCCGATTCGGACATCGCGGCGATCGATGCGGATGTGCGCAAAGCGGGCCCTGGCCACTACGTCGCCCCAGCAGCCATGCTCGCCGTGAAGGGCGACTGGCTCGCGCAGGCTGCGGTCCGGTTTTCCCGCTTCGACGAACAGCTGGTCGAGTTCGAGGTGCCAATCAGATGAGTGCCCTTGACCTCCTTATTGGCTTCCTGCCGCTATTGGCGCTGCTGGCGCCGCTCTGTTTCAGGCGATACCCCGGCGAGAAACTCATCGAACGGCTGCGTCAGCTGATCGATGGCCACCATCGGGAAGTCCCCCGGCCCGAACCGGGCCGCAGGTGCCTCAACTCTTTGATGAAACCCGTTCGCGGCGGTCAGTTGATCGCCCGGTCGATGGCTGGCCGCGCGCCGCCCGTGTCGGTCTGAAGCAAACCGAACCGACGGCCGACGAACGGCCAAAAAGCATTCGAATCAAAGGAACAAAATGAATCTCAAATTGAAACTTTCACTCGCCCTCACGGCGCTGCTTTCGCTGGCCATCCCCGCAGCGGCATCCGCCCATGTTTCGGTAGCTCCTTCAGAGGCGCCGGCCGGTGGTTACGCGCTGCTGAACTTTGTGGTTCCGCATGGCTGTGAAGCCGCGCCGACCAACCGTCTCGTAATCAAAATGCCGCCACAGGTAATTTCGGCAACCCCGGGCGTGGTTGCTGGCTGGAACCTCAAGACGAAAGAAGGCAAGCTTCCGGTGCCCGCCGAGCAGCATGGCGAAACGATCACCGAAGGTGTACGAGAAGTCACATGGACCGGTGGACCCCTGCCGGATGGCCAGCTCGAACAGTTCCCGCTCAGCGTCGCATTCAGCGGTGAAGAGGGCGACGTGGTCGAGTTCAAGGTGATTCAACAGTGCGCCGGTGGCGCCGAGACCGCCTGGATCCAGTCGACGCCAGCCAGCGGTGAAGAGCCGGATCATCCCGCGCCGACCGTAACCCTTGCGGCAGCAGAAGCAGACCACCACGGTGGAGCAGACGCAGAGGACGAAGAGCACAGCGATGAGGCATCCCACTCCGAAGCCGCTTCCAGCTCGGATTCCGATGATGATTCCAGCGATGGTCTCGCCATCGCCGCATTGATCGTCGGTGCCCTTGGCCTCGCAGCCGGTGGGACGGCACTTGTTTCCAGCCGCCGTTCCAAGTAGGAATAGACGATGAAACGAGCGCTTCTATTCGTGCTTGCGCTCCTGGTCACCCCGGCTTTGCCGGGCGTGGCCGGGGCGCACGTCGACGTTTCGCCGAATGCCGCACCGGCGGGCAAGACAGTCAATCTCAAGTTCCAGATCGGTCACGGGTGTGACGGTCAGGCAACGACCGGCCTTGATGTGCTGGTTCCCGGGGACGTTGCTGATTTTGCCGCCAGATCGGTTCCCGGCTGGAAAGCCCAGAACCTCCCCGAGAAAATGGTCTGGAAGGGTGGTCCTTTGCCCGATCATGACCTGCAGGAACTTCCGTTCACCGCAAAGTTCTACGGCAAGAAAGGCGACGAACTGGCTTTTCGCGTGATTCAGAAGTGCGAGAACGGAGCTACGACTGCGTGGATCCAGAAGGCGCCAGCGAGTGGGGTCGCTCCGGAAACCCCGGCTCCGGTGGTCACCCTCACATCGTCAGCCCAGGCACCAGTCGCTGACCCGGCACCAGCAGAAACAGACCCTGGGGCCCCGGGTGAAACGGCCGAAAACGTCGATGACCTGGCCGAAACCACCGCTGACGATTCAAGCGAAGATGACGACCGTGACACCGGACTCCTGATTCCGGCGATCATCGTCGGTCTGGTCATTTCGGGCGGGGTAGCTTTCCTGATCTACAGGAGCGTGAAAAAAGCAGGCTGAGCGGTCGCGGAAGCTCAGCGGGCGCGACGCCGCCGACCGGCGGGGCGGCGACCGCGGGCCTCCAGCTTGCCCCGGTCGGATTCCTTCGCCCTGACCTGGCGCAAACCACGGGTCTGGTTGTAGAGAATTTCCTCGGCACAGCGTCGGTGCCAATGTGAATGCTCAGTTCCACCAGCGCGACCGATGTACTGGACAACGACGTGTTCGTCCCCGACCTCGATTGGGCCGTAGCACCCCTGGCACTTGTAGAACTTCTGCGAAATAGACCTGATAATCCAGATCTCATCTCCTTCATCGGTGTGACCGGTGAGGCTTGTACGTCGATTGGGCAATCCAGAAAGTGAACTCATAATCCCTGCTCTTTGAAGGGAAACGGGGTGGCGGGGCGAAATGGTCGGCGTGAGCACAGTGACCGCCGAAACCAAGACTCTGTCAACTTACATCCAGGACCGGATCGACGAATTTTCCCGTTCGCAAAAGGATGTTGCCCGCTACATCGTCGATCATCTCGACGAAGCAGCGTTCCTGACGGCAGAAGAACTGGCCCGGCGGGCCGGCACCTCATCCTCAACCGTCGTGCGGTTCTCCCAGGCCCTCGGATTCGAAGGCTACCCCGAGCTCCAGAGCTCGGCAATCGAGGAATACCGGGCCACAGTCGGAGGCGGGGCGGAAAACACCGGCGGACGCATGCTTTTCTCATTCGACCACTCCGAGTTCGAAGCATCGCTCGGCACCGATCACGCCAATCTTGAAGAGACGGCACGCAAACTCGACCAGGAACAGATCGACCAGGCCATTGCCGCGCTCGCACAGTCCAGCCAGGTGATCGTGGTCGGCACCGACCAGATGGCCTTCTTCGCCAGCTACTTCCGGCACACCCTCAGTCTGCTCGACATCCGCGCGCAGATCGTCACCTCAACTGCTGGCCCGTCACTGCAGCGTCTCGGCCGGATCGATGCCGACACCCTGCTGGTCACGCTCTCCGCCGGCCGTTCGCACCCGCTCCTGGCCCGGGCAATGAAACTCGCCGAGCATCGCGGAGCCCGAACTCTCGCGATCGCCGACGCAACCCTTTCCGACGATGTGAAGAAGGCCGACATGAGCCTCTACTACTCATCGAACAGCCCTTCGTTCCTGCGTTCCAACACGGCGCTGATGGCCCTGGTTCACGCTCTGGCCCACGGTGTCTACACCCGTGACGAAGACGCGCACCGCGATCGCATCCGGGCCTACAAGCTGAAGTAGGGTCTCGCCGCCATTTCCGCGTGAGCGCGGAAATGGCTTCAGGACCCCGTATTGGTTCGTCGGAAGTTACGAAACGGCCGGTTTACGGGGCATTCACGGTCGATTCGACCAAAGCCTCGACGACCGCGAATCTTTATATTGGAGGGGATGGCTGAAGAAGCGACATTCCGAGTAAAGACCGGCCTTGCAGAGATGCTCAAGGGCGGTGTGATCATGGACGTGGTCAACGCCGAAGAGGCGAAGATCGCTGAGGACGCAGGAGCCTGTGCCGTGATGGCACTTGAGCGAGTGCCGTCCGACATCCGGCGTGACGGCGGCGTAGCCCGCATGTCCAGCCCGAAGATGATCAAGGAGATCCAGGCAACGGTCTCGATCCCGGTAATGGCGAAAGTCCGCATCGGTCATTTCGCTGAGGCCCAGGTCCTGGAATCGCTCAACATCGACTTCATCGATGAATCCGAGGTCCTGACCCCGGCCGATGAGTTCAATCACATCGACAAGTTTGATTTCAAAGCTCCTTTCGTCTGCGGAGCAACCAACCTCGGTGAAGCCCTGCGCCGCATCGGCGAAGGTGCCGCGATGATCCGTTCGAAGGGCGAAGCCGGAACCGGCAACGTTGTCGAAGCCGTCCGCCATATGCGCGAGATCACCAAAGGCATCAAGTACCTCGGCATCCTGAGCTCGACCGAACTCCCTGCAGCTGCCAAGGAACTTCAGGCCCCGCTTGAAATCGTTCGTGACGTCGCGACCCGCGGTTCGCTGCCCGTGCCGATGTTCTGCGCCGGTGGCATTGCCACCCCTGCGGATGCCGCGCTGATGATGCAGCTCGGCGCTGAAGGCAACTTCGTGGGCTCCGGAATCTTCAAGTCCGACGACCCGGAACGCCGCGCCAAGGCGATTGTTGAAGCGACCACGCATTTCAACGATCCCGAACGCATCGCTTCCGCTTCCGAGGATCTCGGCGAAGCCATGCCCGGCATCGAGATGTCTTCGCTGAGCGAAGACACCCGCCTTGCCAACCGCGGCTGGTAGCCGGAATTCCAGATGAGTGAGACGCCCGTGAGAATCGGCGTTCTCGCGGTGCAGGGCGGCTTTGCCGCCCATCTTGAGCATCTTGAATCGGTTGGCGCGATCGGACTCGAAGTCCGGACGCCACAGGACATGCAAGGCCTCGACGGCCTGATTCTGCCCGGCGGGGAGAGCACCACGATCACCATGGGCATCGAATCGGCCGGACTGGCGGACCCGATCCGCAGTCATCAACGGTCGGGCAAACCGATCCTCGGGACCTGTGCCGGAATGATTGTCAGCGACCGCGACCACCTGGGACTGATCGACATCTCAACCCGACGGAACGCTTTCGGACGTCAACTCGCCAGCTTCGAAGAAGAAGTTGAAATCGAAGGTATCGCCGAAGGGCCGGTGCGGGGTGTTTTCATCCGTGCCCCGTGGGTTGAATCGATCGGCAACGGGGTGGAGGTACTGGCAGAAATGCAGGGCCACCCGGTCGCGGTGACGAAAGACAACGTCACTGCAATTTCATTCCATCCGGAATTGACCGGTGACGACAGGATCCACCGGTGGTTCGCCATGCAGGCAGACGGTGGGCGAAAGCCGGGCGCCTAACCGCCCTGGGTGATCGGTGATCCGGCCAGGGTGAAGAACCAGGCCAGCATTGCGATCGAAGCGATCAGAACCGAACCGACGATCACCGTTTCGAGGACCGATGGCGGCCGTTGGGTCTTTTCGGAATCCCTCAGGCTCTTGAGCCAGCCGAGCCGGATCGGGTCGACGCTCTTTTCACCGGTCACCTTCAGGTAGACCTCGTTCAGCCGGCCGAGCAGATAGCCGACCAGCAGGATCGAAACGATCACCCCGAGCAATACGACCAGGTAGGGGCCCATGCTGGGGAACTGCGTCGCTGCGAGCTGCGAACCGATCCAGAGCCACGCCAGCGGGACCGCGGTCCACATCGACAGGGCCAGAACAAGCATCAGGAATGCGATCAATCCAGCCGCGATGCGGTGCTGCTTGGGCTCTTCTACTTTCGTCGTCATCGCGTCACCATAGAATCAGTTTATGTCCGGTCATTCGAAATGGTCTTCGATCAAGCACAAGAAGGGCGCCGCAGATGCCAAGCGGGGCCAGCTGTTCACCAAACTCGCCAAGGCGATCACCGTAGCGGCCCGGGAGGGTGGTGGGGACCCTGACGCGAATCCGTCGCTGGATACCGCGATCCAGAAGGCCCGTGATGCATCGATGCCGAAAGCCAACATCGAGCGGGCAATCGACCGGGGTACCGGTGACGGGGCCGACGCGGTAATCGTCGAGCGGGTCATGTTCGAAGGCTACGGTCCCGGTGGGGCCGCGGTGCTGGTCGAAGCCCTCACCGACAACCGCAACCGCACCACCGCGGAGGTCCGTCATGCCTTCAGCCGGCACGGCGGCAACCTCGGTGAACCGGGTTCGGTCGCCTGGATGTTCGAAACCCACGGTGTAGTAGTGGTTGATGGCGGAAAATATGGCGAAGACGACCTGATAATCGCCATCGATGCCGGAGCTAGCGACGTGATCGAAGAGGACGGCAAGCTGAGGGTCCTGGCCGAACCAACCGACCTGACCGCGGTCAAGGAAGCGATCGTGGCCGAAGGGATCGAAGTCGAGTCGACCGGACTGGCCACCGAACCAACCAACACGGTTGAGGTGGAAGAGTCCGAGGCCGGAACCCTCCTGAAGCTGCTTGAAGCGATCGAAGATCAGGATGACGTGAATGAGGTTTACGCCAACTTCGACATCTCGGACGAGATCCTGGAACGAATCGCGGGCTGACCGGTCAGGAGCCCGGATGCTTCCGGGCGCTTGACGATTCAGAAACTCCGGTTTGGCTGTCTAAGCCAAATCGGTGCCGCTGCCTCCGTGAAGGCATCCGACGCTGAGGCCAGAATGGGTACCAATGAGAGTCGTAATGGGCATAGACCCCGGGACAGCCAACCTGGGCTTCGGAGTCGTGCGCATCGAGGGCGGTCACATGGTTGCGCTCGACGGCGGGGTAATCGAAACCACACCTGATCAGAAAGCCGAAAAGCGGCTTTCACACATTCACGCTTCGATAATCGAACTGCTCGAATGGCATCAGCCAACAGCGCTGGCGATCGAGGATCTCTATTTCGGCAAGAACGTGGGGTCCGCGATGAAAGTCGGCCAGGCCTCCGGGGTGTGCATGCTGGCCGCCGCCCAGAAAGAAATCGAATGTTTTGCCTACACCCCTCAGGCAATCAAAACGTCGGTCTGTGGCTCGGGCAGCGCCGGCAAGCGGCAGGTACAGAAGATGGTTGCCACCCTGCTCGGACTCACCGAAGTCCCACAGCCTGACCATGCGGCCGACGCTCTCGCCGTCGCGATCTGTCACGGCGGCACAGCTGGCCGCAGGGAAGCGATCGAAACCGCACTCGCCAACGGACCGGCAAAAGACGACGGACCATTGCGGGTGGCGAGTTGATTGCCTCGGTTCGCGGCGAGGTGCTGGTGCGCCGGGCCGACCATGTGGTGATCGAAGCTTCCGGTGTGGGCTACCGGCTCGCTGTCAGCTCGGAAACCTTGCGCAGCGTTCCCGCGGCCGGCCAGGAAACATTCCTTCACGCGGAGACGATCAGCCGGGATGACTCCCTGCTGCTCTACGGTTTTTCTTCGGAAGAAGAACGGGATCTGTTCGTTCAGCTGACCGGGGTCAGCGGCATCGGTCCCAAAGTCGCAATGGCGGCGCTATCGGGCGGTCCTCACCGGGAGCTGGTCATGGCCATTGTCGCCGGCGACGCCAAGCGTTTCCAGGCCGTGCCCGGGATCGGCAAACGCACCGCCGAGCGAATCATTCTTGAACTCAAGGACCGGGTGACAGTCGAGGTTGAACAGTCGGGTGGCGCAGTGCCAACACCGGCCACGACCAATGCCCGCTCGCTGGCCCGTGACGGCCTGATCAGCCTCGGATTCGCCCAGCTGGAAGCGGAACAGATGCTGGACGGCATACCCGGAGAAGACGATGCTCAGGCTCTGATCGGAGCCGCACTCAAACGGGCCGGCTCGAGCGGAAGGGGCCCTGAATAGAGATGGGCGACCTTCCCGACATCGGCGGCAGCAGAATAAATCTCGGCATGGATACCGACCTGCCCGAAGGCGCTGAGCCCCGGGTCCACGACGCCCGGGCAGACCAGCCGGACCAGGAACTCGACCGTTCGCTTCGCCCGCCATCCCTTTCCGATTTCGTGAACCAGACCCAGGTCACGGACCAGCTTGCGGTTTTCATCGAAGCCGCCAAACGCCGGGGCGAACCGCTGGACCACGTCCTGCTGGCCGGCCCTCCGGGGCTCGGGAAGACTTCGCTCGCCAACATCGTTGCCGCTGAGATGGGGGTGAACCTGGTTCAGACGGCCGGCCCGGCGCTCGAACGCAAGGGTGACGTCGCGGCTTTCCTCACCTCGCTGGAACCGGGCAGCGTCTTTTTCATCGATGAGATCCATCGCCTGGGACGGGCAGTGGAAGAGACCCTCTATCCGGCGATGGAAGATGGCGAACTGCCGGTAGTCCTGGGGCAGGGAGCCGGCGCACAGACGGTAACCCTGCCGCTGCCACCATTCACTCTGATCGGGGCCACCACCAGAAGCGGACTGCTGACGACCCCGCTGCGCGACCGGTTCGGTGTTTCCCACAGGCTTGAGTACTACACCCCGGAAGACCTCATGAAGATCGTGATCCGTTCGGCGAAAATCCTTGAAGTCAGGATCGAAGACCCGGGCGCCTACGCGATCGCTGAACGATCACGCGGAACCCCGAGGGTCGCGAACCGCCTGCTCAAACGGGTGCGGGACTTCGCCGAAGTCAAAGGCACAGGCGTGGTTGATGCCGAGATGGCTTCAGGTGCGCTGGAAATGCTTGAAATCGACCAGGCGGGGCTTGACCGTTCCGACCGGGCCCTGCTCGAAATGATCGCCGTTAAATTCGGTGGCGGTCCGGTCGGGCTTTCAACGATCGCTGTTGCCAGTGGAGAAGAACAGGACACGATCGAAGATGTGCTCGAGCCTTACCTGCTTCAGCAGGGAATGCTGAAGCGAACACCCCGGGGCCGGGTGCTCACCGCAGCGGCATTCGATCACCTCGGGCTGCCTTTCCCCACCGGCAACGACCAGCTTTTCTAGCCGGTCAGACGGCCGCCGCCCGGGCGTTCCGTTTGCTCATGTAACGGGCGAACAGTGCGCCGTTAGTGAACATGAAGAGGCTGTAGACGCCGGCCGGAACCATGAACGCATCGTTGCCGAGCAGGTTGCCGACTGTCAGGGCCACCGTCGCGTTATGGATGCCCAGCTCCAGGGCGATCGCGGTCGCGGCCCGTTCGGTCAGTTTCATCCCGCGGGCGATCCCGAAACTCAATCCCATCGCAACGACATTCAGGGTCAATGCGGCCAGGGCGATCTTTGCGAAGTTGTTGTAGATCAGGTCCCATTCGGCGACCACGGCACCGATGATCACGAGCACCAGGACGACGATTGCCGCCCGGTCGAAACCGGGTTTGCGCTCGATCGCCCATGCTTCGCGGCGGGAACGCACGAACATGCCTGCAAGCAGCGGGATTAGGGTGATTGCAATCACCTTGGCGGCGATGCCCCACATGCTGACGTCACCGATCAGTTCGCCATTGCCGAAATGATTGTCAGCCAGGCTCAGGTAGATCGGGATCGTGACCACACAAAGCACGCTGGACAGCGCGGTCATGGTCACCGAAAGCGCGGTCTGTCCCTTGGCGAGATGCGTGTACATGTTGGCCATGGTGCCGCCGGGAGCCGCTCCCAGCAGGACCAGACCGATCGAAAGGGTGGGACTGAGATTGAAAGCCGTGGCGACGATCGCAGCCAGGAGCGGAGAGATGATCAGCAGGTTGACCATGCCGACCGCGACACCCTTGGGGATCCGGGCCACACGTCGGAAGTCCTCGGTGGTGAGGCTCAACCCGATGTTGAACATGATGAAAACCAGTGAAAGTGGCAGCAGAATTTCGATCAAGCCTGTTCAGTTCCCTCGTGCGTTTGATTTCAGATCCCCCAAAGGATCCGGACCGGAGCGAATCTACAGGGTCGGCGAGACACCGAAGCGGTGGCTTCACTAGCCTTCCGCCGATGCCCTTCTTCATCTGTCCAAACTGTGGCAACCGCGAAAGTGGTGGTGACCGCACCGCCGGTTTCAGCACAAGACCGAAAGGCTGCACCAAGTGCGGCTTCGGTTTTGTTTTCGAATTGCTCGACGACTATTACCCGGCGCCCAACGCGGCGTTTTTCGTCTGCGATCAGGAAGGTCGTGTGATCGACGCGGGAAGGGGCAGTTACGAACTGACCGGACTGACCGACGAAGACGTAATTGGCCGACCGGTCAAGGACGTCCTGGGACTGAAGTGGGTCGACTCCGGTGACGGCGGCCCGACGGCCGACACGAACGGTGACGGTGAGACCGATCCGATCGAGACATCTCTCGAGTGGGGTGTCAGGTCACTGGGCAAGCGGGTTGCGGTCAATTCCGAGAACGAATCGGTCGCCGAAGCGATCGCTGATGTGTTCCCTGCATACGACGACGACGGGGGCCTGATGATCGTCCTCACGCCAGAAGGATAAACTCTCGCCAATGGGAGGCAGGCGCCGCAACATATTCGTGCTGCTATTCGTGCTGGGACTAATCATTGTCTCGGCCGTAGTAGCTCTCAACAAACCCACTGAACTGGGTCTCGACCTTCAGGGCGGCATCGAGCTGACCCTGCAGGGACGTCCGACGCCGCAGGCGCCGGAAGTCACCACCGAATCGATGGATCGATCCGTCGACATCATCAGGTCGGGTTGTGACCGTCTCGGTATCGCCGAGATCGAGGTGTCCCGACTCGGGGCCGATCAGATCTCGGTAGGTATCCCCGGAGCCACCTCGGTTGGTAAAGCCACCGAATGCGCCACCAAACCGGCACGTCTCTACTTCTACGACTGGCAGAACAACCTGATCGGTCCGGCCAAGGACCTGCAGACAGACCTGACCAGTGCCGACAAGACCGAGGTCCTCGAAAACAACCGTCAGCGGTGGATCGACGCCGGCCGTCAGCCGTTCGACAACCAGAACCGCCAGCTGATCGCCCTCGGTGCCGAACCGACGATGTGGGACGCGGTAACGCTCGCCTCCAAGCAGCCCCGCAAGGCTCCCTGTGAGGACTGCGCGGCTCCGGACCAGTACTACCTCTTCAGTGACAATGAAGAACACACCCTTCTGGCCGGTCCGACCACGGCCAAGGAAGATCTCTACTTTGACGAGACCGGCACGCCGATCCCGCAAGAAGGAACGATCGTCAAGACGGTTCCCCAGGGCACCGTGGTCGTTTCCGAGCTACCGACTGACTCGAACGGCGCCGCAATCGAGGTTGACGAGGACGTTGAAGGCGACTTCGAATCGAAGGCCGGCTTCTATGTACTCGAAGACAACGCAGCCCTCTCCGGCAGCGAGATCAAGAACCCGGAACAGGGCGCCGATCCCGGCACCAACCTGCCGAACGTCAACTTCGAATTCACCGACTCCGGACGCAAGTCATTCCAGGAGATAACGCGCCGGATCGCCCAGGAAGGCGCTGCCCGCGTCGTCGGTCCGATCGATCCAACTACTTCACCGCAGCTCTCCGGCAACTTCGCGATCGTGCTGGACGGCGTTGTCGTTTCCCGGCCGATCATCGATTTCGCTGAAAACCCGGACGGAATCGACGGCCGCCAGGGAGCCCAGATATCAGGAGGGTTCGATACCGGAGAAGCACAGGAACTCGCCGAGTTCCTGCAGCGTGGTGCGCTGCCAATCGACCTGACCCTGACCAGCCAGAGCCAGGTCTCGGCCAGCCTCGGGGCGGAAGCGCTTGACCAGGGCGTTCTCGCCCTTTCAATCGGGCTCGCGCTCGTCATAATCTTCCTGCTCATCTTCTACCGTTTCCTCGGTCTGGTCGCGTCGCTGGCGCTGATCGCATACGCGATCATCTTCCTCGCGCTGATCAAGGTGATCCCGATCACCATGACCCTGCCGGGCATCGCGGGACTCGTGTTAACCATCGGTGTGGCCGCCGACTCGAATATCGTCATTTTCGAGCGAATAAAGGAAGAGCTACGTCTCGGCAGGTCCGTCACGTCAGCGATATCCATTGGTTACCGCCGCGGAATCAGCACGATTATCGACGCCAACGTCGTAACCCTGCTCACCGCATTCATCCTCTTCGTACTCGCCACCTCCGGCATCAAGGGCTTCGCTTTCACCCTTGGAGTTGGCACCCTGGTTTCACTGCTGACCGCAGTCGTATTCACCCAGGCACTGCTGTTCTCGATGAGCAACACCAACTTCCTGCGCTCAGGGCGTGGTTTCAGCGGGATCGAAGGCAAGCAGCGCTGGCACCTTGACTTCATGGGCAAGGCGAAGTACCTGTTCGCGATCTCCGGTGTGATCCTGTTGGTTGGCGCCGGTGCGTTGACCACAAAGGGCCTCAACTTCGGCATCGACTTCGAGTCCGGTACACGGATCCAGGTAGCGCTCGATGAGAACATCACGCCTGACGAACTTCGTTCCGCGGTCGCCGACGAAGGACTGGCCGACGCCGAGATCCAGCGCATCACCGATAGCGCCACCCTCGGTGAGAACGCGTACCAGATCCAGAGTGCGACGCTTGATCCCAACCAGCTCGCGGAGGTTGAGACCACACTCGAAGACAGCTTCGGAATCGCGCAGGACGGTTTCAACAGCACCAGCGTCGGACCCACCTTCGGAGCATCGGTTGCCCGAAGCGCGCTGCTGGCCGTCGCTTTCTCACTCCTTCTGATCACGGGTTACGTGGCGATCAGGTTCGAACCGAAATACTCGGTGCCGATCCTGATCGCGATCATGCACGACATCCTGATCGCGGCCGGCCTCTACGCATTGCTTGGGGCCGAGGTCTCCAGTGCGACCGTGGCGGCCTTCCTCACTATTTTGGGCTATTCGCTCTACGACACGATCATCGTGTTCGACAGAATCAGGGAAAACCAGCCCAAGATGCCAAGGGCCACCTACTCGCAGATCGTCAACAAGTCGATGTCCGAGGTCATGACCCGATCACTGGCAACCAGTTTCTCGACCCTGGTCGGCGTTGTGTCGCTGCTGATCTTCGGCGGCGAGACCCTGCGCGCATTCGCAATCGCGATTCTGATCGGAATCATTTCCGGTACCTACTCGTCGATCTTCATCGCTTCGCCTGTCCTTGCGCTCTGGAAAGAACGTGAGCCCGGATTCCGCAGGCGTCGCCGTCAACAGATCGAGACCCAGGGTTACGTGCCCGCATTCGCGGAGGACCTGGAAGTTGCAAAGGTCGACGGAGAAGTAACCGACGGGCCGGATGACGATGGCGGAACTGCCGTGGGCGTAGCTGACGGCAAGGACCCCAAACATCCAAGCCCGCGTCAAAAGAGGGGAAAGAAATAATGGCTGTCGTCGTTTGGGTGACCGTTGGCCTGGCCCTCTGGCATTTCACGATCTTCGTGCCGGAACGCTTCTGGCAGGGCATCATGGGTGCCTTGATCGGCTGTGTTCTCGGAGCGATGGTTTCCGGCCTGATCTACATGCTGATCGCCGGTAGCGGAGTGAATGACACCAACATGGCGACTTTCTTCGCCGCCATTCCAGGAACGGTCGCTGGCGCTGCGTTGATCTACTGGATCGGCGAACGCACCGGAGAACCGGAACTCGAGCTTTAGGGGCTTCGATCAGTTTTGAGCTGACGCCTTACCGGGTTGAGGAGGCGCTGAAGCTCGCCGCCGAACTTGGCCTGAGCCGACCCGTGGCGACCGCGCTGGTTCGCCGCGGTCACGGGGAACCGGAAGCGGCCCGGGCTTTCCTTGCCGCTGATGAACGTCATGACCCTGCTCTGTTCCGGGGCATGGATCAGGTAGTCGATCTGGTTTCCGGCATCATCGATTCGGGTCGCAGGATCACGGTTTACGGAGACTTCGACGTCGACGGGGTTTCTTCGACATCAATCCTGGTCGGACTGTTTCGCAGCCTCGGGGTAGATGTCGACTGGTTCATCCCGGACCGGGCTGTTGACGGATATGGCCTGAACGAAGAGGCGATGCGTCTGATCGCCGGTCGCGGCACCGATCTGGTGATTACCGTGGACTGCGGCATCACTGCGGTTGGAGAGGTTGCCCTGGCCAAGGAACTCGGGATGGAAGTAGTGGTCACCGATCACCACCAGGCCGATGATGTCCTGCCGGACTGCCCGATCCTCCATCCGGTGATCTGCGGCTATCCGTTCCATGAACTGTGCGGCGCTGCAGTCGCCTGGAAACTGGCCTGCGCAATCCGGAAGGCACGCGGTCTGGATCCCGGACTGGACGAAGCCGACCTCGACCTGGTCGCTCTGGCGACAGTCGCCGACGTGATGCCACTGACCGGCGAGAACCGCAATCTTGTGAAGACCGGGGTGGCGGTGGCCCGTCGGGCCGAACGGATCGGCATGAGGGCCCTGCTGGATGAAGCCAGGGTCGAACCGGCCCGGCTGACCGCCGAGGATTTCGGATTCCGCCTCGGCCCCAGGATCAATGCCGCAGGCCGCATGTACCGGGCCGACGCGGGTGTGGAGCTGTTCCTGGCTGATTCACCCGGCCGGGCGGCTGAGATCGGGGTTGAACTCGGTAAAGCGAACCTCGACCGCCGCCGGGTCGAAAGGGAAGTGGAGAACGCCGCTGAAACCGCCCGGCGTGAACTTGACGACCCGGACCCGCCGGCGCTTGTGGTGGCCGGTGACGGATGGCATCCGGGCGTGGTCGGAATCGTCGCTTCCCGGCTGGCCCGGAAGTACTCAGTCCCGGCCGTGGTGATTGCCAACGGAGAAGGGGTGTCGCGTGGGTCTGCCCGTGGCGTACCGGGGCTCGACCTGCACAAAGCGATCTCGGATTGCTCTGAATTTCTTGAAGGTTTCGGGGGTCACCGGGCGGCAGCCGGGCTTCAGATCAAACCCGAATCGATCCCCGTGTTCCGAGCTGCCCTCGCGGCAGCGGTGATTGACCAGATCGGGGTCGACCCTCCGCTGCCAAAGCTCCAGGCTGACCTGATCGTCGGTGGCGAAGAGATCGGCCTGCCGCTGGCCGAAGACCTTGCCCGCCTGGCCCCGTTCGGCCAGGGAAACCGGCCGATCACCCTGCTGGTTCCGGGGGCCCGGATATGCGATGTGCGCGAGATCGGGGACGGCAAACACGCGAAGTTCTCCCTGAACTCCGGAGGCCATCGTGCCGCCGGGATCTGCTTCGGCCGCACCAGTTTTGGCGTTGGAGAAGATGACCCGGTCGACGTTGCTGCCGAACTGAGCGTCAATCACTGGAACGGGTCAGTTGAGCCCCAGGTGAAGCTGGAAGAAGTCTTTCCGGTCCAGACCTCCGCTGAACCAGCACCCGGTCTTGCCAGCTGCGAACCCGAGGAATGGTGGCGGCGTTTTGAAGCAGCCCACGCCGGCGAGAGAGTTTCGGCGCCCGCCAGACCCGACGGCGCAGCGAGGCAGCAATTCGGGGCGGACGGCCCACCCGGGGTGCGGCTGGCCGATCTGATCTCTTCCGGGGAAAGCGTCGCCATCGGCACGGTTGACGCCAGCAGGCGCTGGCGTGACCTCGGTGGAGGCCCCGGCCTGAAACGCTTTCACGACTCGGCAACGGTCGGCGGTCTCTGGGAAGGCAGCCCTGAACGCGAAATCCAGGAGGCACTTTCGGCCGACTATCACTCGGTTCTGGTTTTCGACTATTCGCTGCTGGCTTCATCGCCGGCGCTGGTTTCCGGTTTCGAGCACGTCGCGATGCTCGACCCGGCCTATTCACCGGTGCACCTGGAAGACCTGCTGGACGGCTACGGACTGCTTCACCGGCTTTACGGACCGGACGAAATGGGCTTCGCGGAGAGGGTGGTCGGTGCGCGCTTCGACCTGAAAGCCCGGCTGCGGCAGTTGTTCCTGAAATTGCGCGACGCCGATCGCCTGCGCGGCGACCTGTTGCGTGAAGTTCTTTCCGGACCCGAAGAATCCCCATGCCCGCCAGAACTTGCCGCCTCGATGCTGCGAGTATTCGAAGAGGTAAATCTTGTCCAGAGTGAGGGTCTGGGCGATGCCCGGGTTGTCAGCATCGTATCCTCGGAGAAGGTGAATCTCGAAGACTCGCCCGTGTTTGCCCACCATGCCGAACTCTGCAAGGAGCATCTCGAATTTCTCAAGCAGTCGAAAAAGTCAATGAACTGACATCCGGGCTGACCCCCCGGGAACGTTCGCTGCTGGACGACCTGATCGCGGTTATCGATGAGTTCGAAACCATGGTCGCGGGAGAACGTGACCTGGCCGGCGAGATCATCGACCGGACCAAAGTCACCGAAGCTTTCGTTTTTGCCTGCCGCCACCACGCAGACCAGAAGCGGCAATCCGGTCATGAATTCATCACCCACCCGGTCGGGGTCGCCCGGATCTGCGTCGGCATGAGTCTTGACACCGCCACCCTTTGCGCGGCCCTGCTTCACGACACCGTCGAAGACACCTCTGCCAGCCTGGAAGAAATCGAAATCGATTTCGGCAAGCAGGTTGCCGAACTGGTCGACGGCGTCACAAAACTCACCGAAATCACCTTCGAAAGTCGCGACGAACGCCAGGCGGAGAACTACCGCAAGATGATGGTTGCGATGGCCCGGGACGTCAGGGTGATCCTGATCAAACTGGCCGACCGGCTTCACAACATGCGGACCCTGAGTTCGCTGCCGAAACAGAAACAGATCGTCAAGTCACGCGAGACCCTGGAGATCTACGCGCCGCTCGCCCACCGGCTTGGCATCCACGCGATCAAATGGGAATTGGAAGACCTCGCCTTCGCGACGCTCCACCCACGCAAATACTCCGAGATCAAACACCTCGTCGCCCAGCAGCGGGCCGAGCGCGAAACCTATGTCGATGAAGCAGGTGGTTTCCTCGCGGAAGAACTCCAGAAGGTTGGAATCGACGCGGTAATCGCCGGTCGTGCGAAGCACTTCTATTCGATCTACACGAAGATGACCAAGAAGGGGCGGGAGTTCAACGAGATCTTCGATCTCACCGCCATGCGGGTAATCGTCGGGTCGGTAAAGGATTGTTACGGCGCGATCGGGGTCATCCATTCGCTGTGGAAGCCCCTGCCCGGACGGTTCAAGGATTACGTCGCGATGCCGAAGACCAACATGTACCAGGCGCTTCACACGACCGTGATCGGGCTTGAAGGCAAGCCGCTCGAAATCCAGATCCGAACCGAAGAGATGCATCGACTCGCCGAATACGGGATCGCGGCCCACGTCTCGTACAAAGAAGGTTCAGGCACTGACTCGTCGCGGGAACGCATGACCTGGCTGCGTCAGCTGGTCGAATCCGAATCCGAACAGGACCCGGCCGAGTTCCTTGAATCTCTCAAGGTCGACCTCTTTGAAGACGAAGTGTTCGTATTTACACCGAAGGGCGAAGTCAAGAACCTGAAGGCAGGGTCGACGCCACTCGACTTCGCCTACTCGATTCACACCGACGTCGGCCATCGTTGTGTCGGCGCCAAGGTCAACGGCAAAATCGTCCCGCTTCACTATCAGCTCAAATCCGGCGACATCGTTGAAGTAATGACCGCAAAACAGGAGCGGGGGCCATCCCGCGACTGGCTGAAACTGGTCCGCACCAACAGCGCCCGCAACAAGATCAGGGCCTGGTTCCGGGAAGAAGGCCGTGACGATGCGGAACGCGACGGCCGCGATGCGCTGGCCGAAGCCTTGCGCAAAAGGGACCTGCCGCCCCAGAAGTTCTCCGGCTCACCGTTGCTGGCCGACGTCATGCGGGAGATGGGC
>JBAUOE010000049.1:0-24446 GCA_049579585.1 Solirubrobacterales bacterium
CCTCCTTGACTGCGCATGGCGCGGTCAAGGAGGAGCGATGCCCGGAGACAGCTGCTTAGCTGAGGGTGACGCTCTCGATTACCTGATCTTCGACCGGCTTGTCGCGGCCGTCGGTGCTGGTTCCTTCGATCGCATCAACCACATCCATGCCGACGGTAACTTCGCCGAAAACAGTGTGCTTGCCATCGAGCCACTCGGCGGCGGGAATGGTCACGATGAAGAACTGTGAACCGTTGGTGTTCGGTCCGGCATTGGCCATCGCGAGTGCCCCGCGAACGATCTTGTGCTGGTTGAACTCGTCTTCGAACGAGTAACCCGGCCCACCGGTTCCGATGCCGTCCGGGCAGCCACCCTGGATCATGAAGTCCTTGATGATCCGGTGGAAGATGAGGCCGTCGTAGAAACCGTCGGCTGCGAGTTTGCGGAAGTTCTCGACCGTTTTGGGTGCGTCCTCGTCAAAGAACTCGACCTCAATGGCCCCGGCGTTTGTATTCAGCGTTGCTTTGGACATTCAGTGAGCCTAGATGATTGCTTTGCGCGGATCGATCAGAGCCCGAGCCCGCGCACTCCATCCTCGCGAAAACCGATGTGGTGGCCAAGCTCATGCCGAACGGTGCGTTCGACCTGCGACGCGAGCAATCGGCGGTCATGGCCGAAGTCCCGGGTCAGGGTGTCGCGGTAAATGATTATCCGGTCCTCGAAGAAATCCCGGGACATGCCGTCGCCGTAATACATGCCGTAAGCGTGATGTTCCTGACCGAGATCCGAGATCACCACCGCAACCTTGTCGATGATCTCCCTGAACTGGTCGGGGAGGTTGTCGATCGCGTCAGCGACCATTGCCTCAAATTCAGTGTCAGTAACCGGAGCGTCCATGGAAGCATTCTGGCAAGCGGGCCCACCCGGCTGGTGGACCCGCTGACCATGGGGCGCTGCCGGATCAGCCGGCGAGCACCTTCGCTTTCTCTGCGGCGAACTCTTCGTCGGTCAAAACACCGCTGTCACGAAGCTGACCGAGCTTGGTGAGCTGCTCGATCGGATCAGCTGCCGATGCGGCGGCTGGCGCGGCCTGAGCCGGTGCCGGGGCCTGCTGCTGTGACTTCTGGGCTTCCTGCTCCGCCCATCGATTGCCCTGACGGCGTGAAACCCTGTTGCTTACTGACGTGGCCGTACCGGCGATAACCGCGGTCCGGGCCACACCTCTTAGTAGTCCTGGCATTTCTATTCTCCTCTGCTTTTCAGTCTTCGGTTGCGTCGAGGGCGGCGGCCAGCGCGTCGACCGGGATCCGTCCGCTGGCAACAAGCTGGGCTCCGGAATTCCGGAGCGCACCGGCCAATGGTGCCGCCCAGCTGTTTTCGTAGATCAACAATGCGGCTGCCGTTCCCGGCTCGAGAGCAACAGCTGCCTCTTCGAGGTCATCACCGGTGATAACGCCGGTTGATGCTCCCGCAAACACCTCAAGTCCGGCCGCTCCGTCGCCGAGATCCTCGAGTTCAATCCCCTCGACCGTTCCGTCTTCGCCTTTCTGGACGAAAGCCAGATCGATGATGCGGATCAGCCCACGATCGACCAGATCCAGCAGATGCGGCACGGCTTCGCCGGTCGGCTGTTTGTCCGGCCATTCGATCAGCAGGTAATCGATCGGCCCCAGTTCTTCATCCATTCCGTCGCTCAATTTTCCACTCCAATTACCTCGAATTGACTTTCATATCCAACTTACGGCTAACCGGATGCTTTTGCTTCGTCCGATCGGGATGATCCGTCATGGGCTCTCTCAGGTTCCAGCAATCCGGATTCACGGGCAATCATTACCGCTCCGGCCCGCGAATTCGTACCGAGCTTGCGGTAAAGCGAATTCGCCTGTGTCTTGACCGTATTCTGGGAGAGGTGCAGCAGTCCCCCAATCTCCCGGAATGTGTGGTGACTCGGCAGGTAACTGAGGGTGCGAAGCTCCGCTTTGGTCAAGCCCAGTTGCTGGCCCGCGACGACGTCGGGTGAACGGTTCAATTGACCCTCAAGTTCGAGCACTGACTCCTCCAGAATCACGCTGCCGGGTGACGCCTCAACATAAGCGGCTGCCTCATCCCGCATCGCCGCCGCCAGTTCGTGCCGTCCGAGTCGGATCGCGGCACGACCGATCGAAATACGAATTTCCGCCTCGAACCAGGCCGGCATATCAACCATCTCGGCCATCATTTCCAGCGTCTTGTCGATATCCGCAGCGGCAGCTTCATGCTGGCCTTGGTGAGCCCTGATGCAAGCCGACGATGCGAACGCCAGACCCATAACGGGAAGCTGGGTAAGGCCACACCGCTCTACCTGCTCCTTTGCCTGGGCAACGAGGCGAGACGCCTCATCCCAGCGTCCCTGACCCCCATGAAGAAGGCTCAGCTGGGCCAAAGCCAGGGTCTGGATTATCGGGGTCATTGCCGAACCGATCCGGATGGCGTCCCGCAGGTGGATTTCCGCCCCCTCAGGGTCGCCAGCAAGGTGGATTGCCACCCCGCGGAAGAACCGGCAAGGACTTTGCCAGGCGCTGTGAGCATCGAAAAGTTCTGCGGCTTTGGTGGCATCGGACTCCATGCGGGCCATGCCTTCGAGGCACAGGGTTGCTTTGAGTTCGAGCAGATCAGCCTCATACGCTGAATTTCCGTTCAGCTCGGAAATCGCGATGGCAGACCAGTGCGCCGCCGTAGTCCCGCTTCCACTCACCAGTTCTTTGTGGGCCCGGGCCAGGGTCAGTCCGGGACTCCGCATGATTCCTTCATCCCCGATCGCGTCGAACCAGCGATCCATTGTCGCCATCTGACCGCGGCCGCTCAATTCGGGGAATGCCGTCCAGACCAGGTCACCGGCCAGGCCCAGATCACCAGATTCGATCGCGTGTCCGACCGCCCGCTTGAAATCCTCCCTGGCGGCATACCAGCGAGCAGCACGTCGATGAATCTCTGCCTCTGCGGAAGGGTCATGAAGTCTGAGCTCAAGGCGCAGCATGTCAGCGAAAAGGTGGTGGTAACGGTAGGTGTGGCCGCTGCGATCAAGCGGAATGATCATCGAGTTCGAGCGGGCCAGGTCTTCCAGGATGCGGGCCGAGTCCCGGCGTTCCAGAACGGTGTCGCAAAGCCCTCCGGATAGCTCTTCAAGCAAGGACGTCCGATATAGAAAGTCCGTCTTTTCCGGCGAGAGTCCCTTCAGGAACTCATCCCGGAAATAGTCGACGACGATCCGGTCGTCACCGGAGAAAGCGCTGACCCGGTCGGAGAGGTTTCCGCTCTGTCCCTCAATTGCCAGTCCGGCCAGGTAAAGCGCCGCCGGCCATCCTTCGGTTTTTTCATGGATGAGAGCGACTTGTCCGGGTTCGAGTTCCAGCCCGATTCCGCGCAGAAGTTCCCCGCTTTCTCCACGGGTCATGGTCAGATCCGTGGCGGCAAACTCGAGCAGGCCACGCTTGGCGCGAATCGCACCGAGCGGAAGGTCGGGACAGCTCCTGGTCCCGATCGCAAGCTGTGAACCGGCCGGCAGGTTTTCAAGCACGGTCTCAAGCACCCGTGCGGTGCCGTCCGCCGTCAGGTTGTGAGCATCATCGACCACCAGCACCAGGGGGTTCTCCACGCTGGCTATTTCCCGGCCGAGCCGATTCAGCACCGTGTTCATGTCGGGGTCGGGTGAACCCAGCGAAAGCAATACGTCCAGGCTGAAGGTATGGACTGGCTCGATCGCTTCGACTATCGCTTCGACCAGGACCGCCGGATCGTCATGACGGGACTGGCAACTAAGCCAGCAGAACTCACGATCATCAGACCTGTCCCAGATGGCCAGGCTGGTCGATTTCGAATAGCCAGGTGGGCCGTTCAGTAAAACGAGCGGGGTCGAGCGGGAGGCGAGCAGCCTTTCGATCAGGCGCGGCCGGGCGACAATGCCGCCCGTTTCTTCCCCGGACAGGACGAATGCGGGACCGCCGCCCGCCAACGCTGGTTGCCGGGCCGCCGAAAGTGAACCGATTGAAGTCCCTATCTCGGCAGATACACCCATGCCATGAGGATACGTGGACTCGGACCATGGTTTGTTGTTGCCCTGTTGTCAGTTCACCCGGAACGGATGAAAGGTCCGCCGGGCAAAGGGTCAAACTTTTCTTTGATGGTGGCTTTTGCCAGATACAAAGTCGCGAAGCGGCTAACTAAACAGAGGAGTGGGAAATGATCGGAGCGGGAAGAGTTGCTTTCGCCGCAGTCCTATTGGTGATCGTCGGAACCTTGAACATCATTTACGGAATCGGGGCCGTCGACGGCGCCAACATTTTCGTTAATGACGCCAGGTTCATCCTGACTGACCTGAACACGATGGGCTGGTTGCTGATCATTGTCGGAGCGATCCAGCTGATCGGCGGAATCTCACTGTTTGGCGGGAACGCCTTCGGTCGCGTAATCGGAGTCATCGCCGGCAGCTTCGGGGCGATGGTTTCCCTGCTTTCAATCGGGGGAGCATTTCCGTGGTGGTCACTGGCTCTTTTCTTCGTGAGCCTCTGGATCGTTTACGGAATTCTGATTTACGGCGAGGACGAAGCCGTTTCCTGACCGAATCCATGGGGGCCGGGGCGAAAGCCCGGTCCCCGCGATTCGCTGCGATTCATCGTGCAGTGTGCGATCGCACGCGTTGTGCCCATCGGACAAAACTTATGGTGGAAGGCCGCAACCATGGGCTCTGAGCCCGGTTGCGACTAATTGATGCCTTCAATCAGCCCCAGATACACCCTCGCTGCCCTTTCTCTGGCCACCTTCGTGGCTTTCTTCAGTTTTGCCTGGAGCAGCACCGCCGAAGCCGGACGTACTCTCATGCCACCGCCCGGAAAGACCTATTTCGGGGTTACTGACACCGGAGACGGCCAGGATTTCCGTGCTTTCGCCCAGACGGTCGGCAAGCACCCGGCGGTAATTCAGACATTTCATCCCTGGGGCAACAGCCTTCACACCGCGCTCCCACGCTGGAGCGCCGTGCGTGCCCGCCCGATGCTCCACATCACCACAAAATCTGACAGCGGCACCGAACTGATCACCCCGGGACAGATCGCCAGGGGCGCCGGCGATGATTACCTGCTGCGACTGAACCGGTCACTTGGCCGACGCAAAATGATGACTTACATCAGGCCGCTCGGCGAACCGAACCGCTGCCTCAACCCTTATGCCGCCGTTGACTGCTCCGGAAACATCAGGGGCGGAAATTACGGCTATGGCGCCTACAAATCGGCTTTCAGGAGAATGGCGATAATTCTTCGCGGTGGTGCGAAACGCGGCACCATCAACGCCAGACTCGCCCGGATAGGCCTGCCCAAAGTCCAGAAGAAGAAAAAATCAACGAAGCTGCCGCGCCGCCTGCTGGCCGCTCCGGTCTCGATGATCTGGAGTCCTCTCCCGGCCGGCTCGCCAACGATCGCCGCCAACGCACCGAAGAAGTTCTGGCCTGGAACCGACTGGGTCGACTGGGTTGCGACAGATGTTTACTCCCGGTACAGCAAATGGAGCCACGTAAAGCGGTTTTACAAGAAATGGGCGATCGGCAAGAAGATGCCAATGGCCCTGACCGAATGGGGTCTCTGGGGCGAAGACAAGCCCGGTTTCGTGAAAAAGATCTTCCGTTTCATGCGAACCCGCAAGCAGATGCGCATGCTCGTCTACTACCAGGACTTCGGTACGTCAAACGAGTTCCGGATTCAGAACTTCCCCAAGGGACGCAAGGTCCTCAAACGTAACGTCATGAAGTCCGTCTTCCCGAAGTTCGCCAAAAACTACCCTCGTTAGGTAGGTGATGGAGGCACCGGTAGGGAGGGGTCTCCTGCCTACCCCATCCATCCCTGCTCGACCCCTCCCTACCGGTGCCTCTTCGACCTCTCGGTTCCTCTGAGGAGGCCTCCTGCCTACCCCGTCAGGTGAAGGCGGCGATTCCGGTCAGCGCTTTGCCGACCGAAAGAGTGTGGATCTCGTCGGTCCCTTCATACGTGAATACGGATTCGATGTTGTTGGCGTGCCTGAGGACCGGGTACTCGAGGGTGACCCCGTTCGCGCCGAGGATGCCTCGGGCCGTCGCTGCAACCTCACGGGCCATCCTCACGTTCTGACGTTTGCCCATGCTGACCTGCTCGGTGGTGATCAGGCCTTCATCCTTGAGCCGTCCCAGGTGGAGGGCCAACAGGTACCCCTGCTGGACACCGGCAGCCATATCGGCCAGTTTGTTCTGGGTCAGCTGGAACGACGCGATGGGCTTGCCGAACTGTTCGCGGGTAAGTGAGTATTCAAGTGCTGCTTCGAAGCAGGCCCGGGCCGCACCAACGACGCCCCAGACGATTCCGTAACGGGCTTCGTTGAGGCAACTGAGAGGGCCACGCAGGGACTGCACCCCTGGCATGCGGTTCGAGTCGGGAATTCTGACGTCATCGAAGATCAGCTCGGAGGTAACTGATGCCCGCAGCGAAAGCTTGCCGTGCATCTCGGGGGCGGTGAACCCGTCCATGCCCGGCTCAACCAGGAAACCCTGAACTCCTTCTTCGGTCCGGGCCCAGACCACTGCCACATCGGCGATGGTGCCGGAGGTGATCCACATCTTGGCGCCATTCAGGATCCAGTCGTCACCGTCGCGGGTCGCTTTGGTGCGCATGCTGGCCGGGTCAGAACCGGAATCAGGTTCGGTCAGGCCGAAACAGCCGATGTTACGACCGGCCGCCAGCTCGGGCAACCAACGCTGTTTCTGCTCCTCGCTGCCGTACTTCCAGATCGCGAACATCGCCAGGGAACCCTGCACCGAACAGAAGGAACGCAAAGCGCTGTCGCCGGCTTCGAGTTCCATGCAGGCGATGCCGTAAGCGACAGCACTGGAACCAGCACAGCCATAACCCTCTAGGTGCATGCCGAGCACGTTGAGGCTGCCAAGGGCCTCCGGCACCGCACGATCGAACGTGCCGTCTTCGAAATGCTGGTTCACGCCCGGCAGGTACTTCTCGCTGACGTAGCGGGCGACGGTTTCTTTGATCAGCCGCTCTTCGTCGGAAAGCAGCCGGTCGATCTCAAGAAAGTCTTTGGGCTTCATCCCTGCCCATTATGGCAACCGCCCGATCAGGGAATGCGTTTCTTCTTTTCGCAGCCTGGTGCCTTCTTGCGATCGTTGCCGGAACCGCCGTTGCAGACATCGCCGTTCTTGCTGCCACCGTCGAGCTTGTCGAAACCACCCTGGCCGTAAAGCAGGTCCTTGTTGCCACCTGCTCCCTTCAGCACATCGGCACCATCCGAGCCGTAGAGCTTGTCGGATCCATCGCCACCGTTCAGGGTGTCTTTGTTGTCCTGGCCATAGAGCTTGTCGGCTCCGCCCTGGCCGTAAATCAGATCGTTGCCAGCCTTGCCCTTGACCACATCGGCACCGTCACCCGCGCAGACAATGTCGTTGCCACCCTTGGGATAGATCTTGTCGGCGCCAGCCCGGGCAACGATGATGTCGCGCTTGTCGGTGCCAACCAGGTTCTCCGACTTGTTGGTGCCAACGATCGTCGCCACCTTGCCGTCGCACTTGTAAACCACCGGATCCGGCTCGTCCGGACACAGCGAAGCGTCGGTTTCGCAAGTTGGCGGTGGACAAAGCGAAGCGTCCGTTTCACAGGTCGGAGCCGGGGGGTCGACCACCGGTGGCCGGTTGATCGTCTCGCAGTCAATGAAAATCGCTTCGGCGTCGATCTCGACCGGATCAGCATTGACCGTGTCGTTGCCGGGGCCGCAGTTGACCTCGTTGTCGGCGACACCATTCGCGACAGCAATCGTGTCATCGCCATCACCAGCGAGCACATTGTCACTGCCAACGCCCGGAACGATCAGGTCATTGCCGTCATCGCCCAGGATCAGATTGAAACCAGCATCGCCGATCAGCACATCATTGAAGGCTGTCCCCACCAGGCTCTCGATCGAAAAGAGGATGTCGGTGCCATCCGGACCGAACGCCAGATCCTCTTCCAGCACAGCAACGATT
This sequence comes from Solirubrobacterales bacterium, assembly GCA_049579585.1. Classification (GTDB taxonomy): domain Bacteria; phylum Actinomycetota; class Thermoleophilia; order Solirubrobacterales; family 70-9; genus 67-14. Next base: position 8,006 of record JBAUOE010000049.1, read on the forward strand.
CCGCCCGATGAAAGTCTCAGGTCAGCGATGTCGCTGCCGGGGCCACCGTCGAGGATGTCGCCACCCGTGTTGACCCTCAGCGCGTCTTCACCGCCCAGTCCGCAAAGAGTCTGGCCGGCGGCGGCGGCAGTCAGGTCGTCGGACCCGGGGCCACCGCTCTGGTCACAGGTCGGACCTTTGTTCAGGCTGAACTCGGAGGTGCTTTCCGGAACGCCAGATCCGTCCAGTTTCGTCGCCGTGGCGCTGAGGGTCGCAGCGGGATCGAGCGACTGCTCAAGCAATCTGGTGAAACTTGCCACACCGGAGCCATCGGTGTTCACCTCGAAAGCATCGAGAAGGTTCTGGCCCTCGCCGTAGCCGGTCGGGTCCTCGGTGTCGTTCGCAAAAACCTCGATCCGGAAATCCGTGTTCGCGGTTGTTTCGAGTTCTCCGGTGACACCGGTTTGACCACCGGTCGTCCACACCGCATCGAAGACCGGAAAGTTCTGGAGGCCGTTGGCACCGATGTCAGTGTCGCCTGGATCATTCATTGTCGGCCCCGTGAACGGGGTCAACTCGATTCCCAGGCTGTCGTTTTCCCGCAACTCGTTGCCGAGAATCGAAGCTTTGGCGTCGTCGCCGTTCAGGTAGATACCGGCAATGTCATTGCCGGCGATCAGGTTGCAGTCGCCGGTGCAGGGGCCCCCCGGTGTGAGCCCTGCGGTTCCCCCGATCTGGTTTCCAATGATCGGATATCCGAATTGCGAGTCGACCGAAACTCCACTACCGCTGTTAGGGATGGTGCTTCCATCAACTCCGACGCCGATCCGATTCCCGCGAAAAGTGGTATCGCTCGGCCCGACCGTGTCCCAGACCCAATCTTCCAGAACGATTCCCGTGTTCCCGTTGCCGGAAATCACGTTGTCCTCGACCGTCGTGCGCCTGATATCTCCGATTAAGTCGATCCCGTAGCTCCCGTTTCCGACAGGAGCCAGGCCAGAGGAATCGGTTCCGATGGAATTTCCCTGGATGATCAGGTCCTCCACTGGACCATCGCCCGAGATGCTTGAGAGGACAGTTATTCCCCGTCCCGAGTTGCCGGAGATCACGTTGCGGTCCGCCGGGTTCGTTCCGCCGATGTGGGTCCCGACCGTTTCGGTGACTTTGATGCCCTCCGCGTTGCCTATCCCGACAGTGCCGCTCGGGTCGGTGCCGATCCAGTTGCCCGTGAGCCTCACGCCTGACGTATCTTCGCCGGTTAAACGCACACCGTCCTGGACGTTCGAGGCGATGACGTTGTCGGAGATCACCGTATTGGTGGCCCCGCCGCGTATGTCGACGCCGGTAATCGAGTTGCCGAAGCCCGCTGTCCCGGCCGGTGTCGTACCGATGAAGCTGTTACTCACCACCGTCGAGTCGGCAGCGTCGGTGATCCAGAACCCCCGCGTCCACCGTACGAGCGTCATGTCATTGACTGAGACATCGTTTCCTGTCACGTAGAACCCGACCGGAAATGCGTCGGTGGACGAATTGCCGTCCAGGGCTATCTGGTGTGGATCTGTGCTGCCATCGATGCTCATCGGTGTGGTCAGATACGGAAGGTCCGGGTCGGGAGCGATCACATGCGGGCCGGAGCCGGGGATCGAAAACTCGATGGCGTCCGCGCCGAAGCCCGCCACGCACTCCCCGGCGGTTGCCCCGCTGGCGGTGTCATCGTTGGCAGCAGTAATCGCCTCACGCAGGGTGCAGGCGCCGTCATCGGCGGCCGCGTCGTCAATCGAGTTGACCGTGATCGTGGCTGCACCAGCCCAGGACGCCATGGCCAGCGGGACCAGCAGCACGGCGAATGCGATACCGATACGCGTAGCCGTGTGATTCAACATTCCTGTTTCCCCCGAACCTGCTTTGGAATCGCGTTTGGTCGATCGGCCGTAGCCACGCCTTCTGGATCCTTACTACGTATAACAGCAAACGAACCCGGAGTTTCACTTTTCGTGCGGATTCGCATTAGTCGTCGGTAGCCCCGGATAGGCTCACCGTATGCAGATTGGCGGAACCCTGGTCAACATGGTGGTGCGCTTGGTCATCCTGTTCGCCACCCTGGCGCTGGTCTACCTGTTCATCATCAAACCGATCCTGGAAACGACCGAAAAAGTCAGTAGCGACCAGAAGGTCAACATCCAGAACGCGCTCGAAAACGTTAACCGGGCATTCGACGTAGGCACACCGGTTACCAGCGGCCCGGGCGAAGTCCAGATCAAGCGGACGATCACCAGGTTGGACGGCAAGCGGCAGAAACGACTGCTGCGCTGCGTACAGAACGCGAACCAGGACATCGACCGGATCCGGCGCTGCGCCGAGCGGTACACACCTTGAAATCACCGATCCCCTAAGATGCGCCGCGTTCAGATGTAACTGCCGAATCCGGTCCAGATCGAACCGGAGCGGGGGACCCAATGGAAACTGGCGAGAGCCGGAATCCGGGGGCGAATCGGAAGGTCTTTCTTTCGTAGCGCAGCTTCTTCAGCGCGAGCCCGTCAGCTAACCCCGCAGGCCAAACGAAGAAGGAGGCACCAATGGATCTGAACTCACCAGTAGTAGCCCCCGTAGTGGAAACGACTGGCGCTCGCGCCGTCTTCGCCTATGTGGTTGGTGGTATTGCCGGAACAGCGATAGCGCTGCCGGTACTGATTCGCGTATTCGGCATCTAGTAGTCCCCTCTGGACTGAACCGGCCCGGCATGCTGCCGGGCCGGGCAGTTCAGCCACGGACTTTCACCCGGACCGGCTTTGATGCCGCCGGTTCGAACGGGAAGTACTGCGAGGGCAGCAGCACCGCCCTGAGCTTGATCCGTGCGATCCCGGTGATGTACCGGAACCGGTATGAATCCCTGAACCGGCCAAAACGGTTGGTTCTGGTGACCAACACCGGACGCCAGCGGCGGGACGACCGCTCGAAGTACTGAACCGCAACGACATTGCCACGGGCAGGAGGCCTCGCCCAGCGCACATCAACCCTTCCACGAAGTCTGAGCTTGCGGCCGGTACGCAAACGCTTCGGTTTTGCCCGCAGTGAAATCCGGCCTTTCACCTTCAGGTCGAGCGGTCCAGCCTGCGCTCCTGAAACCCGTTCGGTCCCGGGATAGCTGACCGACACCCGGCGTGATGTTCCCCGGTCGAGCAGAACCGAGTAGAAACCTTCACCGTCCGTGGCTGTCTCCACGGTCCGGCCAGGCAGCTTCGAACCGAAAGTCGGGGCCTGTGTCACAAGAATCCGCTGGCCGGCCAGGGCGTCGCCGCCCGGACTGGTCAAACGTCCTTCGAGTTCGGCCTGCCCGGCAAATGGCACCTTCAGGGCCAGCAGACTGCTGCCCTGCCATCTCAGCCTTGCGGTCAACCTCGACGTAACTCTCGTCGGTGCCCGCATGCTCATCGAAGAACCATTGCCCCGCCTGGTGGTCACGGTTCCATTTCCGGCCGCATCCAGGACCCGGGCCTCAAACTCATAGATGCCAGGTGGCACTTCGTCCGAAGGAAACCTGGCCTTCAGGTAGCGGCCGTTCCCGTCGCCACCGAACTCAGCCGGCAGGGCCTGCCAATCCGAACCGCCCTGGATCCGGTACGCGATCGTGCCTCCGACAGGGCCGGAGTGGGCATCGGAAACCGACACCCTCAGCTGCTCAGGCCGGGCCGGTTCCGGCTCAACGAAATACGCCACGGGTGGCACGTCGTCGAATCTGAGCATGGCATCAGCGGTCACTGACGGATTCATGTTGCCGGCCTGGTCAACCAGCCAGACCGAAACGCGGTACTCGCCTGCGCCAGGGACCTGAATGTCGTTGATCACACGGTTTCCGAAAGCCCAGACCGGCCCGGGATCATAAGCGGGTCCGCTCACCCGGTGGCCGTGGGAAACGATCGGTGCCGCTACCCCCTGGTCAGGCTCGGCCCAGTCAAGACGGAAACCATTGGTGCGCTGCCAGCCTTCACCGCCGGCAACGGTCAGGGCACGGGGAGCGGCCGGTGCGGTGTTGTCGGTACGGATGAGGCGATCCACGGTGCATCCCGTACCGGTCGCGAAATCAATGGCGCACTGACGCAACTGATGAGGCCCATCGCTGAGGGTGGAGGTCTGGACCATGTGGGTTCCGGCAGCATTATTCGCACAGGGCTGCATCCGGGTTCCGCGCCAGAGACCGGCAATGAATTCCTTGCTGCACGGATGTTCAGTCTGGGCCCTGACCGCACCATCAACCAGGGTCTGGCTGAACCGCAAACCGGAACCGAAATCACCAGCCGAAAAATTGACGGGTTGCGGCCCCCGAAGCCAGCGGTCATCGGTCAGGCCGCCGCCAATCGAAACCGACGGTTTGATCGAATCATCGAGAGTGAACGTCAAGCCACGCACCCCGGCCATCGACTTCGATTCGGCCGAGCAAACCTTGTCATCAGGCTTCGCACAAAGCAGCCGGGCTTCAACCGCCGACGCGAAAGGCACGAACGACGCAGCGAAATCTCGCTTGACCAGATCAGTGTTCTGAAAAGTGTCCGCTGGCGAGAATCCATTGCCGGTGACTCCGCCAATCCGATGCTGGAAACCATCCCGGAGGATCTGCCACCGCTGACCGTGAATAGTGACGATGCCGGTCCCGGCGGGAGCCTGCCAGCGCCAACGGGCGAAACGGGTGCCGCCGACCGTACTGGTCGAACCCCTGGTTTCGCTGGTCATGTGAACGTTTTCGAAAGGATCGGCCGCTGCCGGAGCCTGGCAATACGAACTGCGACTGAACTTGTTCGCGCTCGTGTCTGCCCAACTGGCGTCCATCCCGACGTGCCAGCCGCATTGCGTGACCGTGTAACGCACCGCGCCCGCATCCGGAACCAGCAGGATCCCGAAACCCGCCGCCATTGCCAGCAGCAGAAACACGACATTCTTCTTCCCCATTTTTGGCTCCTTGGATAGTGGCATCTGCCCCTCCAATGGCCCGGCCCCGGGAAAGTCGCCCCCTCTCTGTCAGAATCGGGGTATGGCCCTTCCCTCAGAAGCACAGGTAACCGAGAAACTCACCGCGGTCATCGACCCCGAACTGCGGCGCAACATCGTCGAACTCGGCATGGTCCGATCAATCGACATCAAGCCCGATGGCAACGTCGATGTGACCGTCTCGTTGACCACCCCCGGCTGCCCGGTGCGCTCACATTTCCAGGATGCCGTCGTCACCCAGGTCTCCTCGCTCGAAGGAGTGACCAAGGTCGGCGTCGGTTTCGATGTCCTTTCCGACGAAGAAAAAGGCAACCTCCAGCAGACCCTCGGCCGCGGCAAACTGCCGCAGGGTGCCCTCGCCCAGGTCAACAACGTGATCTGTGTTGCTTCCGGCAAGGGTGGCGTCGGCAAATCAACCATGACCGCCAATCTCGCCGCTGCTCTTCATGCCCAGGGCATGAAGACAGGCGCCCTTGACGCTGATGTCTACGGCTACTCGATCCCGCGCATGCTGGGCATTGACGTAAAGCCCGACGTGAACGGCGAGCGCAAGATCCTGCCGCCGGAAGCTCCTTCAGGCGTGAAGACGATGTCGATCGGATACTTCGTTGAAGACAATTCGGCTGTCGTCTGGCGCGGTCCGATGCTGCACAAAGCCCTCCAGCAGTTCCTCGAAGACGTCGCCTGGGGCGAACTGGACTACCTGCTGCTCGACCTGCCGCCCGGAACCGGCGACATCGCGATGACTCTCGCCCAGCTGCTGCCGCAGGCCAAACTGACTGTGGTGACCACACCCCAGCCAGCCGCGCAGTCAGTCGCGCGCCGCTCGGTCGAGATGGCGAACAAGGTTGATCTGGAAGTAATGGGTGTGATCGAAAACATGTCCGGATTCACCACCCCCAGTGGCGAAACGTTCTCGATATTCGGTGAAGGCGGCGGACAGCTGCTGGCCGACGACATCGGTGTGCCGTTGCTCGGACAGATCCCGCTTTCGGAAGAACTCCGGATCCACGCCGACGACGGAAATCCGCTGGTCATCGACCAGCCAGAATCTCCCGCCGGCAAAGCGATAATCGATATGGCCAAGCGCATAATCAGCATGTCGCCACGCGAACTGCCGATGCTGCAGACAGAGATGCAGTCAGCCACGCCGCCGGCGGAAACCAAGCTCGGAGCAAAAGCGCGGGAACTTCCCGTCCTGCAATAGAAAACGCCCCTTCCGGGGCGCTTTCGAAGTCCTTGTCTGAGGCGCCTAGTTCTTGAAGTATTCGGCGTTCTTCGCGGCGAATGCTGACCATTCGGCGGGCAGCTGATCCTCGGCGAAACAGGCGTCAACCGGACAGGCTTCAACACAGGCGTCGCAGTCGATGCACTCGTCCGGATCGATATAGAGCATCTCGACCTTTTCGTAATCGGGTTCGTCCGGGGTCGGGTGGATGCAGTCCACCGGGCAGACCTCGACGCAGGAATTATCCTTGGTTCCAATGCAGGGTTCGGCGATTACGTAGCTCATGACTCGGCATCTTAGAGCCTGCCCGCGAACAACGGCAGCTTCACCAAGTCGGTGATTGCAGCCCACTAGACTGCGGGCACATGCTGGTCCAACCACCGAGACACACTTGATTCTCCTCACCGGCGCCACCGGATCGATCGGTTCCCGCCTGCTTCCACGCCTGCTCGAATCAGGCGAGGACGTGCGTTGCCTGGTCCGTGAGCCCCGGCGACTTGGTGATCAGCGGGTAAACGTGCAGATCACCATGGGCGACCTGCGGCAACTGAACGACCCTTACCTGTTGCGCCAGTCAATGCGCGGCGTTGACACGGTAATTCACCTGGCCGCCTCCATCCGCGACCAGCCACCATTCCGGGTCGAGGAACTGAACGGTCTTGCCACCGTGCGTCTGCTCGAAGCGGCTGAAAGGGCTGGCGTGAAGCGCTTCATCTTCTTCAGTGCGCTCAACGCAACGTCGGTTCAACGCACCCGGTTCTTCCGCGCGAAGTGGGTTGCTGAACAGGCTGTCATGGCCTCACCGCTCGAAACCACGATCTTTCGACCGTCGATCGTGTTCGACCAGTCAGACCCGTGGATCACCCTGCTTCGCCGTTTCACTTTCCTGCCGGTGATTCCGGTTTCCGGAGATGGCCTTTCGCTTTACCAGCCGATCTGGGCGGATGACGTCGCCGCTGCCGTGATCAGTGCGATCGACAAACCGGAAATCGAAGAGGTTGATCTGGTCGGGCCACAAACCCTCAGCTATTCACAGATGTCAACCCTGGTCGGCCAGCTTTCCGGGCGTCCCAGGCGCCTCTGGCATGTTCCGCTGCCAATCGTTCATCTGGGGCTCAGCACCTTGCACAAGATCTTCAAAGAAGCTGTTTTTGCCACCTGGCAGGAAGCCGAACTGATGCAGGTACCGATGACTTCGGATCGCGGAACCGCCGACGTAGAAGCGCTGGGAGTCACCCCAAGCTCAATGTCGGATGTTCTTTCCCAGCCTGGCTGACTCTGACCAGACCGCATCGGCGGCAGCTCTACCCTGTTCCAACCCGTAATGAATTCGAAGCTGAATCCAGTCCGGTTCACCCCGGTCCTCCTTTTCCTGCTGCTCTTCCTCCTGCCGGCACCGCCTGCAAAAGCCGCGATCCTCGGCCCTTCAGCCGGGAAGATCATGACCGGTGTAAGCGACAACGGCACGCTGGAGGGTTTCCAGAACTTCGCGGACGCCGTCGGGGCCCATCCGGCGGTTCTCCAGACATTTCACCCTTGGGGAAACGGCCTCGATCTCGCCTACAAACGTTGGCAGAACGCCGAAGTACGGCCGATGCTCCATATCTCGACGGCCGATGACGAAACCCGGGCCGAACTGATCACGCCCAAGGCAATTGCGAGGGGCGACGGCGACGCCTACCTTCTCGAGATCAACCAGTTCTTTGCCGAAAAGGATCTGCGTGCTTACATCCGCCCGCTCGGCGAACCGAATCGTTGCCTCAATCCATACTCGTCCGTTACCTGCTCCGGCAAGAAGAAGGGCGGCGAGCACAAGACCTACTGGTATCGCAAGGCTTTCCGGAGAATCTCGGTGATTGTCCGTGGTGGCATGGCGACTAACCGCATCGACAAGAAGCTGAAGAACCTGGGCATGGCGGCAGTGAACTACGGCACCGCTGTGCGCCCTTCAAGCCTGCCTGCCCCACCGGTGGCAATTGTCTGGAGTCCGTTGCCGGCCGGCTCGCCGAGGGTCAAGGGCAACTGGCCGGGTAATTACTGGCCGGGGTCGAACTTCGTCGACTGGGCAGGGGTCGACTTTTACTCGAACTACCCGCACTGGAAGGACCTGAACAAGTTCTTCGAAAGCAAACGCTGGCGGGACAAACCGGTTGCGCTCACCGAATGGGGCGTGGCCGGGTCGGACAACGTCAAGTTCACCCGCCAGATATTCCACTGGATGAAGAAACGTTCCCGCGTTCGCATGTTCAACTACTACCGTGGTTTCGGCGGTGCGGAGGACACTTTCAATCCGTTCAACTATCCGGGTTCACTCAAGGTGATTAAGAACCAGTTGAAAGATCCGAGGTTCGTGCCTTACGCCTACGGCCACGCCCGGCGTTAAGAAGCCGACCATCGCTGAAGCCAGCAACGCTGAAGCCGGCATCGCTCCTCGTTTTCGTCGCCAGGAGCAGTCAAGGAGGAGCGATGCCCGGTCGACGGCTGATTAGTCGTCGACGCCGAGATATTTCTGCACGGCTTTCGTCTCGCTCGCGAGCGCTTTCTCCGTCTTGTCATCCAACGGCGTGAAGGGTTTCAGCTCAACTCCGGTTGAAGGCATCGTCCAGGTGCCTGCGACCTGACCGTCGATCAGGATGGTCGGCCGGAAGATGCCGTTGGTGGTGACCACCGCCCGGTCGTCTTCGCCAGGGATCAGGAAATCGCGTTTTGCCCATCCGTGAAGTAGTGGGTCGAACGAACCGAGCAGCCGTGGCGGTGGCAACGGTTCTTTCTTCGGTCCTTTCTTCAAGACGAACAGGCCATCCTTTCGCTCGGAGATTTCACCGGCGATGCCGGCGAACGCCTTGCGCGCAAGACCGAGGGTGATACCCGCCCACCGGGCAAGTTCCCTGGCATCGGCCGGGCCGTGGCCAGCGAGGTAACGGCGGGCCAGCTCAACTGCGGCGCGATCCGGGTCGATCTCCGGCTGTGGGCCCAGCCAGTCCTCGGCAAGCACGAACTGCTGCCCGGCACCGGATACCGGCCCACGGATGATCGAATGCCGGATCGTCGTGAACAGAAGGATGTGAACCAATGCCTGCCCGGCGGTCGGGACCCCGGCCGAGTCGAGACTCTTGCGCAGGTCGTCACGCCCCATTGGTCCGTTCGCGAGGAGCTTGACGATGGTCTTTGCTCCGAGCTCGGCCTTACTGGGCGAAACCCCCTCCTGGCCAAGCCGGGTCTCATTCGTCTTCGCCAGTCGATGGACGGTGAGGGCGTGCAGCCAGGGGAAGTCCTCGCTTCGGACCAGATGGAGGGTGCCGCGGTTCAGCCAGGAGACGACCAGTGACCGGTCGGCGGTGAGGGCCTGCTCTACATCCGCGGCGGTGACACCCTTCGAGCGCGGCCGGATCGCCAGCCGCATTCCACGCCCGTCCTGCGCCTGGACCGCGAGCAGGCGTTCAACGACATCCACCGGGTCAGTGAACTTCGGTCCGGCCAGCCCCTGAGAGGTGAGACGTTCAGCAAGCACGACCCAGAGAATAGGCCCCAAGGAATCGATGCTCCTCCTTGTCTGCTCTGGGCGGGGTCAAGGAGGAGCATCACTCTTCCGTGCAAAAGAAAAGGCCCGGGATTTCTCCCGGACCTTTCCTGCCAGACCAGAGGCCCGGCACAACCATCGAAGATGGCTGCTTACATCATGCCGCCCATTCCACCCATGTCGGGCATGGCCGGCATTGCCGCTCCACCTTCTTCGGCGGGCTCGGCGATGATTGCTTCGGTCACGAGGATGTTCTTCGCGATCGACGCGGCGTTCTGCAGGGCAGAGCGCGTGACGACGGTCGGGTCGAGAACTCCGGCCTTGACCATGTCGCCGTACTCACCGTTGGCAGCGTTCAGACCTTCACCGGTCTTCATGCCACGAACAGCGTTGACCACGACTGAACCTTCGAGACCCGAGTTCTCGGCAATCTGCCGGACCGGTTCTTCGAGGGAGCGGTAAATGATCTGAGCGCCAGTGCGTTCATCGGCGTCTTCGAATGAATCGACGTCGAGTCCGTCCTGAGCGTTGAGCAGAGCAACTCCGCCGCCGGGGACGATTCCCTCTTCGAGTGCCGCACGGGCAGCCTGGAGGGCGTCTTCGACGCGGTGCTTCTTTTCCTTCATTTCGGTTTCGGTAGCAGCACCGACCTTGACCACGGCAACGCCGCCGGCCAGCTTGGCGAGACGCTCCTGGAGCTTCTCACGGTCGAACTCGGAATCGGTGTTCTCGATTTCCGACTTGATCTGCTTGATCCGTCCCTTGATGCCTTCGGCATCTCCGGAACCGTCGATGATCGTGGTCGTGTCCTTGGAAACGACAACGCGACGTGCCTGTCCGAGCTGGGTCATCTGGGTGTTCTCCAGCTTGAGGCCCATCTCTTCGGTGATTACTTCACCACCGGTCAGGATGCCGATGTCTTCGAGCATGCGCTTGCGGCGATCGCCAAATCCTGGCGCCTTGACCGCAACACCGGTGAAGGTGCCACGCAGCTTGTTGACAACGAGGGTCGCGAGGCATTCGCCTTCGACGTCCTCGGCAACGATCAGCAACGGCTTGCCACCCTGCATTACCTGCTCGAGCACGGGAAGGATGTCCCGGACTGAACCGATCTTCTGGTTGGCAATCAGGATGTAAGGCTCTTCGAGAACAGCCTCCATGCGATCCTGGTCGGTGACCATGTAGGGCGAGATGTAGCCCTTGTCGAACTGCATGCCCTCGGTGAATTCGAGTTCCATGCCGAAAGTCTGGCCTTCTTCGACGTTTACAACGCCGTCCTTGCCGACCTTCTCGATCGCGTCGGCAATGATGTTGCCGATCTCGTCGTCAGCTGCCGAAATGGCGGCTACGCGGGCGATCTGTTCTTTACCGTTGATCTCCTTGGACTGCTTGGTGCGGAGATTCTCGACTACTTCGTCGACGGCCTTTTCGATGCCACGGCGAAGCGCCAGCGGATTGGCTCCGGCAGCGACGTTCTTCAGGCCCTGGCGGACGATGATCTGGGCGAGCAGGGTGGCGGTGGTGGTGCCGTCGCCGGCTACGTCGTTGGTCGCGGTGGCGACTTCACGAACGAGCTGGGCGCCCTGGTTCTCGAACACATCTTCGACTTCGATCTCACGCGCGATGGTGACACCATCGTTGGTGATGGTCGGTGCGCCGAACTTCTTGTCGAGTACTACGTATCGGCCCTTGGGACCGAGGGTGACCTTGACTGCGTTGGCTACGGCGTCGACGCCGGCCTGCAGTGATCCCCGTGCTTCTTCTGCGAACTTCAGCTCTTTATGAGCCATGAATTAGACCTCCTGAAAGGCTTGGGAAAGGGGTTACTGGACCTTGGCGAGGATGTCTGACTCACGCAGGACGAGCAGCTCTTCGCCCTCGACCGTGATGTCAGTCCCGCCGTACTTGGAGTAGAGGACCTCGTCGCCTTCGCTCACGTCGAGCGCGCGTCGGGTTCCGTCTTCAGCAATGGCGCCATCTCCTGCGGCCACTACCGTTCCCTTCTGGGGCTTCTCCTTGGCGGTTTCGGGAAGGAAAATTCCACTCTCTGTGGTCTCTTCTTCCGCGAAAGGCCTAACGATCAGCCTGTCCCCGAGGGGCTTCAGCTTCATTCGATACCTCCGTTGGTCATGTGTGTATTCAACGCTTGTTTTTCCTGTTGGCACTCTCACGTCGAGAGTGCCAAATTCAACTCCCGGAACCATACACGGTTGCACCTTCGGGGCTTGTAAAGAAATGGGGATCTGGGAGATTGCCTGCCCGATCCAAAAATCCCACCCGGGTTCCAGGCCAAACCAGCCCGTGTCGACCTCACCGCGACCCGGGCGGCAAAGTCGACCCGGTCGAAACCGCTCGACCGCACCAACCAACTCCGGGTCGATTTCACCGTCATACAGGCAGGGAAGTCGACCCGGAACAGGGCGCGGGCATTCGAGAGCCGACTGCTATCCGCTGCCAGGGCCTTCCCCGGTTCAGCCCCCGGCCTTTTCGCCGGTTTCGAACCCTCGGATCTCGCAACCGAGGTGATCGGCCAGTCCTTCTGCCCCTTTGGCCATCACGTGATCATGGCTGCGCACGAACAGGGGTCTTGCCACCGGGTTGAGCACACGCATCCATCGTTTCGTGGCTACAACCCGCCACTCGAAAACGATCCGGGTCCAGGTGCCTTCCGCCCCCTCTTTTTCCTCCACCGGGCTGATCCGCCAGGTGCCAGCCCCGACGAGCCCACCCGTGGCTTTACCCTTGAGACTTTCCAAATACTGCTTCTCGATCGTTTCGACCTCGAATTCGATCGGATATCCGACCGGCCCCCTCCAACGGGACCGGGCCCGCTGCCCGATGCCGTCGGCGTCGCCCTGATCCAGTTCTTCGACCGACTCCAGTCCCGGCCACCAGTCCGGCCAGCTGTGGAAATCAATCAGCGAATCCCAGACCGTCTCCGGGAGCACGGCGAGTTGCCAGCGTGAGGTGAAATCAAAGGAGGCCGGATCTGGATCCTGGCCCCGGGACATCAGTTCGGTGAAGGCACCGTTCCGAAACCACTGATGCCAGGCTCAACCACCTGCGAGAAGTGGATCACCGTGATCTGGGCATCCTCTTCGATTTCACGATCGTAGATCTGCTCGAGGAAATTCCGGGTTTCTTCCACCCGGCGGAATTCCGGGTTATCCCGCTCGATGTCGCGCGGGGACAGACTCGAAAGAGATTTGACCTCGACTTCGTCGATCACCGCGGAGAAGATCTTCTCTCGACGCGAATGCCTCGATCCGACCGTCACCCAGACAATCTGGCTGCGTTCGTACTTGGCGGATTTGTCGCCAAGACGAATCGTCGCCGTCTTCCGGCCACGCTTCAGCTGATCGACGAAAAGGGGGGAATAGAAATTGAGTGCGTAGAGACCGTCTGCCATAAGGACTCAGAATATGTAGTTGCCGAGCTTGGCGGGTTCCAGGATGGTTACCTGGCCACGCCCTGCCCGGACAACGCCCGAGCGTTCAAGGTCCGCAAGGAAACGACTGACGCTCTCACGGGAGGTGCCGGCAAGCTGGGCCAGATCGGCCTGATTCATGCGAATGGTGATCTCACGCGGACTGCCATCGCCGCCGCCTTCGTCATCGACCATCTGCGACAGGACGCCGGCGACCCTCGACGGGACCGTCTGGAAAGACTGCCGTGAAATCCGTTCGTTCGCGGCACGCAACCTGCGGGTCAAAGCGGCAACCATTTTCACCGTTATGTCGGGATGCTTCTCCAGCAGCGAACGGACGTCCGAGGCCGGCAACGCCAGCAATTCTCCGTCGCCACCGAGCGTTTCAACACTGGCCGAACGGACTTCGCCGTCCAGCATTGCCAGCTCACCCACGATGTCACCCGGCGAAAGCGTCGCCAGGGTTATCGCCCGGCCGTCCGGATGCTCCCTTGTGACGCGGAAGGTTCCGGTTCGAACTATGTAACAGGCATCCGAACGATCGCCTTCATGAAACACCCTGCTTCCTTCCGGATAAGCGCGCGGGACAGCCACCCGAGAGAACCTCTCAAGCTCTTCTTCGTCCAGTTCCGCGAACAGGGGAACGCTCCGGAGAAGTCCGACAACACTTTCCTCGACCAAGGCCACTCATATGAGTATCCCTCAAGAAGGTGGTCAATGCCAAACAATTGGCCTGTTTCACCTTGTAGAGCCGGGTAACTGAAGACCTTCAGGTCTGGCAGAAACCGCACCAGTAGGTAATCCGGCTGTCGAGTCCCTGCCCGCGGGACTTGACCAGGTGACTGCAGCGGGGGCAGGGCTTGCCTGCCATCCGATAGATCCGATGGGGGCGCTGGCCCGTGTCGACACCGACCTTCAGCTGGTCCCGGGCGATCTCGACAACCATCGTCAGTTCGTCAAAACTGAAGGACGAAACCGGCCGCCACGGATTCAGCCGCGCTTCGAAACATGATTCCGACTTGAATATGTTGCCAATGCCGGCCAGCCGATGCTGGTCAAGCAGGGCTTCGCCCAGTTCCATCGGCCCGGCCGCCACAAGGGCCTCAGCCCCGCGTTCAACGTCGAAATCGGGATCCAGCAGGTCCGCGCCGAGGCACGCCAGACGCGAATCACGGCCAAGTTCCACTTTTCTTACGAGCCGCAGGGTCGGACCGCCAAACTGAACAACTTCAAGCGGTGGCAAATCGTCCCCGGTCAGGCACATCACCAGCCAGGCCGTTTGTCGTTGGCGCTTCCAGCGTTGCCCGGGTTCGTACACGTACCAGCCGCCGCTCATGCCCATGTGCGCGTGCAGGGCCAGCCCCCCGTGGAACTGCAGGATCAGGTGTTTGCCACGACTTTCAGCCCGGTCCAGATGAAGCCCGTTAAGGCGGGCAACGGTGCGGCGCAACGGACTCCTCGCGCTGGGCGCCTCCGCCGAAAGGATTTTCCTTCCGTCGAAAGCCTGCTCGAGCTTGCGGGCCCATCGGAAAACTGTGTCGCCCTCGGCCATATCCGTTAACTACCCGGTTCAGGCAGGAACCACCAGTTTGCGGGGTTGGCGGCTGAAGCCCGATCCGACCATCAACGTTTCGTATCCCGAGCCAATCAGCGGCTCGCCGTCGAACCTCTCGATTTTGAGCGGCGCGATCAAGCCTCCTTCCGCACATCGGGCAAGCTCGGCAAGCAGGACACCAAGCTCCGGACCGGCCAGGGTCAGATCGAGCCTGAGGATTCCTTTGCCGCCTTTCTCCAGATAAAGCAGCGGCCGCCCGGCCCGCAACAGCAGGTAGGAGCCCGGGGTTCTTGACGGGCGACGCCGGTTCTCCAGCTTCGGCCAGGGCAAGGTGGCGCCGTAGGGGTTGGCGGGATCGGTTGATGCCAGCACGGTCATGACCTCATCGTCGAGTGGCTGCGAACGCAACCGCTCGACCGCGCCGGAGAGCGCAAACTGTGCCCCGCCAAGACCCTCGATGAAATACCCGCGACGGGCCGAACCCAGTACCTCCAGGTTGGACAGCTCGGGATAGAGGGTCGAGAACCCGCCCGGGATTCCTTCGGCCAGGGCCATCTCCCTGGTCAGGATGCCGTGCCGTTCCAGCATCAGTTCAGCCTGTGCCCGCAATCTCGGTCCGATCGCCGGTGCGTTCCGGAACAGCGGTTCGGTCAATGACCAGCGACCCTGAACGGTCGGTCCAGCGGCGGCCCGGCGACGGGAAAAACGGCTGCCACCAGACTGGACAGGCGGCACCGCACGTAGGCGCGGTGCCCGCAGCGGCGCGAAGGAATCATTGGTGATCCGGCCCGAGAACGCGAGGTCCCAGAGAGCCTCGTGGAGTTCCTCCGCCTTGAAATCAAGCTCTGACACGAGGTCGAGCCAGAAGGTCGGGCCCTGGACCAGTCGTTCCGCGATTGCGTCATGAACCGGCCCTTCCGGCACGGCCAGTTTGGCGTTGGCTGGGGGCGGCCCCGCCAGGCGAACGTCGTCACGGAAGTAGAAGGCGATGCGTCCATCGGTGCGTCCGATCGAACCGGATCCAATCCAGACAACTTCGCCGCTAGTGCACAGTTCATCCAGCCACATCGGTTTGTAGGCACCCATGCGGCGGGGCAGGACGTCGCGTTCCCACACCTTGGCGGTTAGCGCCACCCCCTGGAGCGGGACCAGCACCTCTCGCAGCCGGTCGACTCCGGCTCCGGCCCGGCTGTGACGGTCGATCCCCTGCCATGAAGCGAGGAATCTGGCGTAGGTGGCGGCGTCAGCCGGCTCAACTTCCTGCCGGAGCGCAGCGAGGCTGGCCCGACGAACCCGGCGCAACACATCGGCCTCGCACCATTCTCGCTCGGTGCCTTCGGGCAGGATTTCGCCACGAACCACGACCCCGGTGCCTTCAAGCTGCTTCAGGGCGGCGGTCGGATCGACCCCGTAGCGGGCTCTCAGCTGGGCGGTGGGAAATGGACCGTGGGTGCGGGCATAACGCGAAACAAGGGTGGTCAGGGCGTCGTCGCGCTCCTCCAGGAAATCAGCCGGCAACCCACCCGGAGGCGAAACACCCAGGGCGTCGCGATAGAGGCCGGCGTCTTCCCCGGCAATGAACCGTTCTTCACCATTCACCCTGACCCTCGCAACCCGACGTTCCTTGACCAGGTTCCCCAGCATCGATTTGGCCGATTTGCCTTCTTCGGTTCTTTCCTCCGCTTCAGCTTCGGTCAGGTCTCCGATACGACGCAGGATCTGCTGGAGCCCGTCACGATCGGTCGCTTT
>JBAUOE010000050.1:0-2372 GCA_049579585.1 Solirubrobacterales bacterium
CTTTGCCGTGATCGAGACGGTGAAACCGACCCGGAACCGAGTGCTCGGGTGATTCAATTTGGTCTGGGTCGACTTTGCCGTGACCGAGACGGTGAAACCGATCCGGAACCGAGTGCTCGGGTTCAGGTCCAGGTTGGGCGATCCTCTGGGGCGCCGTGCCGAGGCGGACTTTCCGGCAGCTTTGGTGGGGCCGTCCGATATGTTGCCGGGCTTTCCGACAGGTTGATCGGATTGCGGGTCAGGCTCACCGGATTTCCATCTTCGTCAGCCAGCTCAACCGTTGGCTCGATTCCGAGCGATGATGCAAAAGCGAAAGCGCCCGCGAGGTCATTGACCAGGCCAGCCGGCACGCTTTGCTCCGACAGGGCAGCGACCCAGTCGACCGCCTTGCGACCCGCCAGCCGGGCGGTCAATTCAACTTTCAGCTCCTGCCGGTTCTCCACACGGACAGCGTTGGTCAGAAAGCGCCGATCCTCGGCGAGGACATCACCATCCGGCAACACTTCACACAGCGACCGGAACTGGGCATCCGTTCCCACCGCAAGTACCAGTTCACCATCAAGGCAGGGATACAGCTCATACGGCGCGATGCTGGGGTGGGCATTACCCATCCGGCCAGGGACCTTGCCACCAACCGTGAAAGCCGAGGCCTGGTTCACCAGGCCGGCAAGCAGGCTCGAGAGCAAATCCACTTCGACCTTCTGCCCGACGCCGGAAACCTCTCGTCGCTGGATTGCGGCAAGGATCCCGATCGCCGAAAAGAGTCCTGCGATCACATCGACCAGGGCAACGCCGACCTTTTGCGGTTCCCCGTCAGCTTCACCGGTGATGCTCATCAGTCCGCCGGCCGCCTGAACCAGCAGGTCGTAACCGGGCAGTCCGGCACCTGCGCCGCTGCCGAACCCGGTGATAGAGGTGTAGATCAGGCTTTCGTTTCCGGCCTTCAGCTCTTCGTAGCCGAGTCCCAGCCGGTCCATTACACCCGGACGGAAGTTCTCGACCAGGACATCGGCTTCAGCGGCCAGCCCTCTGGCGAAATCGATGTCGTCGGCGTTCCGCAGATCGAGCGCCACGCTGCGTTTGTTCCGGTTTACCGATTCGAAATAGGTCGCCCGGCCACGGTTGTCGACTGGCGGTTTCCACTGCCGGGTGTCATCGCCAGTCCCGGGCCGCTCGACCTTGATGACTTCGGCACCCAGATCGGCCAGGACCATGGTCGCGAGCGGACCCGCGAGAACACGGGAAAAGTCGAGAATCCGGATCTGCCCAAGAGCGCTCGTCATACAGCCAGAATATTCACACCCTGGGAATATGTTCAGCCAGCGCCGTCAAGCGAGACCGCGGGCACCCGAATGTAGCGAGGCAGGGAGCAGCCCTGATTCGCTTAAGCTTGCGTCTCCGCTGCGGCCGCAGCCATCTGTTGCTCGAGTTCCAGGCTGTGGGGCGGCAGGTTGGCCTGCCGCCCCACACCGATGACTATTGGACTGCTCAGCCGATAGCGGAGGCGGGAACCATTGCTGCGGTTCCTTCGCCGCCGAGCGGGTCGAGCTTGGAGGTCAAGGACAGCATGATCTCGTCCTTCTCGGCGAGCGCGGCCAGGTCAAAGGCCGTGTAACCGAACGAATCGTAGGTCCGGACCATGAACCTGCTGCGGTCGAGATCCGAGAGGTTGGTCCATGAGGTGTACTCGGTCGGCGGGCCGTCACCACGGCTGGCGCCCGCAAAGCTGATGCCTTCGGCACCGGTCTTCGGGTCGACTGTGGCTCCACGGGGCCGATCGAAATTGTTCATGATCCGGGCCAGAGCAAGCATCGCCTGATCCGGATCGTCGGTCTTCTCCGTGAACTTCGAGTAGAAGGCCGCGCGGATGAATCGGCCAACAGCCGTGTTTGACGACGGCAGGGAGGCGGTGGCGATTCCCGAATCGGGCTGACGTACGTCGAGATCCCCGAACTTGCCGTTCGACGAATCGACGTTGGTCAGGTGAGTCCAGTTGCCCATGTTGGTCAGGTGCCACTGGAAGTCCGGTCCGTTCGTCATTACCCCGACCGGGTTGTCGTGAACGGTCAACTTGCCGTTCTGCCACTCGATCACAATCGCTTTGCCAGACTTGTCGTGTACGGCGATGTGGAAGGGGAAAGGCAGATCACCGACCATGGAAAGTCGTGTCAGGAAAATCGACTGCTCTTCCAGACCCGCCTTGACTTCGTCGACGTCACCGAAACCGGCGAGGAGCCAGGTGCCGATGTCGGTGGCCTGAATCAGGGACCTGGTGACTTCCGAAGCTTCTTCGGTACCGCCGGCTGTCGGGTAGGCGAGAAGGCTGCACGTTACTCCGGCAAGATTCATGCCCTCGACAACCTTCAGGTCAG
>JBAUOE010000051.1:0-25653 GCA_049579585.1 Solirubrobacterales bacterium
GTGAACGGCACCCCAGGCCCGCCCGCGGATCAGGAACGCAGCCCGGAGCTCATGCGGAATCCCGGCCGGCACGGTCAGATCCCGGTAGCGGGCGCTGGACTCCGGGTTCCCCCCGGTCGCCGTGTCAAGCGTCGCGACCTGCCGGGGGCCAGTGGCCAGCGCAGCAAAGGTGTTCGAATCCTCGATCAGGTACTCGCTCCTGATCATCAACTCCCCCGCGGCATTCACGTTCTCCTCGGTGAAGATCCCGTTGCCCACGAGTTCGGTCGGAGCGTCGCTGGTCAGCAGCAGGGCGTGCGGATCCATCGTGTGCCAGCAGGACGCATCGTTATCCACGACCCGCCGCAGCCGCGGCGAAAGCTCGGCGAAGTAGTCCTGGGTGGAAAGCCCCCGGGAACCGAGAAGATCAAGATCTCCCCGAAGTCGTTCAGTCGTCCAGCGAGGTTTCCCCACCCGGAAAGTAAATCACCCCGGACCACCCCATACAAGGCTTTCAAGAGGGGTGAGCGACGGGGATCGAACCCGCGACCGCCTGGACCACAACCAGGAGCTCTACCTAACTGAGCTACGCCCACCGCGAAGGCATAAATCTATCGGTCGGCAACCAGCGACGCCGTGCGACGGCTTCCGGGCATGACCCCTGACCGCCAGGGTCCTCGATTCGACCTGCTTTGGGCAGCCGTGGAGTGGTGCTTCAGGGTTCGATCGGCGGTGGCGCTTTGCTCGACCACAAGGCACCGGCCGAAGCACTTATTACCAGCAGGATGGCCAGCATCTGTGCGGGAACGATCGCCTGGCTGAGAACCACGAATCCGATCGTGGCGGCAACCGCTGGTTCGATGCTCAACATCACGCCGAACACGTTCGAGGGCAGGCGACGCATCGCTTCGAGTTCCAGCGAGAGAGGTATCGCTGAGCTGAGGACGGCAACCAGAAGACAGATCGCCAGAACCCGCGGATCGAAAAGCTCGGTGCCTCCCGAATAGATTCCGAAAGGGGCAGTGATGACAGCCGATATCGCCAGGGCGACCGCCAGGTTGCCGGTGCCTTTGCTTTCCTGGCCGACCTTCTTGCCGAGCAGGATGTACCAGCCCCATGACAGGCCGGCCAGCAGGGCCAGGACCACCCCGACCGGGTCGAGGTCTTCTCCACCGACTCCGCCACCGAGGATCAGAATTCCCGCGGCGGCAAGAGCCACCCAGATCAGGTCACGGCGTTGCCTCGAAGTGATCACCGCGACCCCGAGCGGTCCGATGAACTCGAGGGTGACCGCAGTACCAAGCGGGATGCGGTCGATCGATTCGTAGAAACAGAGGAACATGGCAGCAAGGGCCACGCCATAAAGAAAAGTTGACTTGCGCTGACCTTTCGGCACCCGGTATTTCGGCCGGAAGATAAGGGTGAGGATTACCGCCGAAAGCGCTCCACGGGCAAAAACGACTCCTGCGGCACCGATGTCGGAGAACAGTTCGGTCGCGACCGCCGCCCCAAGCTGGATCGAAACGATTGCACCGAGCACCATTGAAACTGCCACAGGGGTAGGTGACTGGTGCTCAGCGGACATTTCCACAGTGAAGCACCCATCAGGCATCCATGCCGCGACCCCGGCGACGTGTGATCAAAGTCGCGATACTTCGATAATGAGCAAGCCTGGGCCGCCGACTCGAAACCAGTACCCACACGTGCGCTCGATCGCCACGCGATGGAAAGACAACGACATTTACGGGCACGTGAACAACGTCGAGTACTACTCCTTCTTCGACACGGTGATCAACGCCTGGCTGATCGAAGAAGGTGGTCTCGATATTCAGGCAGGCGACACGATCGGACTTTGTGCCGAATCGGGATGCCGTTTCCTGGCTTCATCCAGTTTTCCCCAGGACATCGAAGCGGGACTGCGTGTCGGCAAGCTTGGCAATTCAAGCGTGAGATATGAGATCGGGCTCTTTGATTCCGACGGGCAGGCCCTCGCCGAAGGATTCTTTGTCCATGTCTTCGTGAATCGTGAAGACCGCAGCCCGACCCCGATCCCACCGGCCATCCGGTCTTCACTCGAACGGCTGGAAGTTTCTCCGTGAAGACAACAGCGACGGTGCTCGAAAGCATGGGCCACGAATCTCCGTTCGCAGAAAGCAAACCGCTGAAACGGATCGAACTCGACCTCGATCCCCCACACCCAGGTGAGCTGCTCGTCAAAGTCAAAGCCGCTGGTCTTTGCCATTCCGATCTTTCCGTGATTACCGGCAAGCGACCACGGGTGATGCCGATGGCGATCGGCCATGAAGCTGCCGGAGAAGTCATCGAAACCGGTTCCGCCGACTCCCCCTTTTCTCCCGGTGACCATGTGGTTCTGGCATTCGTACCGGCCTGCGGGCAATGCGTCTTTTGCCAACAGGAACGTCCGGCTCTGTGCGAAGCGGGGGCTGCCGCGAACAATGAAGGCACCCTCCTCGACGGCCATCACCACATGCATGACGAAGCCGGAAACGAAATTCACCATCATCTCGGTGTTTCAGCGTTTTCCGATCATGTTGTCGTCTCCGAAAAGTCCGCCGTTGTCGTGCCGGATGACCTGCCGTGGGAAACAGCAGCCCTCTTCGGTTGCGCGGTAATGACCGGTGCCGGGGCAATGCTGAACACCGCAGCCGAGGCATTGCCCGCCGATTCGGTCGGGATATTCGGACTAGGCGGGGTTGGCCTGGCCGCCTTGATCGCCGCGAAGTCACAGGGGGCAAGACAGATCGTCGCAGTCGACCGGGTTCCCGCCAAACTGGAACTCGCGCTCGAACTCGGGGCTACCTTGGTGATCGACGCCAACGAAGGTGATGTGCCCGCACGGATCAGGGAGGCAACCGAAGGCGGCGTGGAAGTCGCAATCGAAACCGTCGGACACGAGGCAGTACTGGCTGAGGCCTACAACGCAACGAAACGCGGTGGCCTGACGGTCACCGCCGGGCTGCCCCACCCCGACGGAATCCTTCAGATCCCGGCTCTTTCACTGGTCGCCGAAGAACGCACACTCAAAGGTTCCTATCTCGGGTCATGCGTTCCGGCCCGAGACATTCCGCGATTCATCGAGATGTACCGTGCCGGCGACCTGCCGGTGGACCGGCTGCTCAGCCACACCATCACGCCGGACCAGATCAATGAAGGTTTCGACCGGCTTGCGTTGGGCGAAGCGGTGCGCCAGGTCGTACTGTTCTGAGTCCCGTGGCCACGAAGATCTCAACCGACCACATCAAGCGCCGCGTTCTTCCGAGCCTGGTGATCATGCTGGCACGCAATGATCGCGTCCCGCAAATCGGCAGTCGTCTCCGCAGACATCTGGGGCGGCGCGGCCGGGTTGAGCTCTATTTCGCGTTCGATGATCCGAACAGCGCGGTTGCGGTGATCGATCTGGCGGTTCGCCTGGAAGAGTTCGACGTTCAGCTGGTCCTGCGGCCAGTCGTGAAACGTGGCATCAAGGATGACCCTGCGGTCGAGAACAAACGGATCCACGCGATCAACGATGCGCGCCGTCTTTTCAAACGATCCGACCTGACCATGAAACGTTCCGATCCGATCCGCCCGGAAGCGACAGCTTTTCTCGCTCGCTGGGTCGCAGCGGCTCCTGCTGGACCTGCCCTCACTGCTTTCTGTGTGGTCGCCCTGAAGAAACTCTGGCTTGAAGAAGGTACGGAGATCACCCCTGAAGCTTTCGCGGAGATCTGGAAGCAGAACTTCGGAACGTCCCCGTCAGACTCCGGTGAGGAAGCCGTACGGTCGAACGAGAAAGCGATGAAACGGCGCGGGCCGTACGACACCCCGGCCGCCTGGGTCCATGGCCAGTGGTTCTTCGCCCATGACCGGCTGCCACAGATCGCTGACCGGCTCGAAGACCTCGGTTGGCGGGACGCATCATGAACAGCCGGACCATCGAATACTTCTTTTCTTTCCGCAGCCCGTACTCGTACATCTCGGGTCCACGCGCTTTCGCCCTGGCCGATCGTTATGACGTGGAAATCAAGTTCCGTGGGGTTCTGCCGATGATGATGCGCGGGCAGTCGGTTCCGAGGGCCAAGGCGCTCAACACCTTGCGTGACGTCGACCGGGAAGCGAAGAGGCTGGGCATGCCGTTTGGCCGTATCCATGATCCGCTGGGGGATGCCGCGGTCCGGTGTCTGGTGGTTTCCGAATTGGCAAAGGACCAGAACCGTGAGCGTGAGTTCGTGCTTGCGGCCAGTCGCATGATCTGGGCTGAGGCGGTCGACATGGCCACCGATGACGGGCTCCGGTTGGCTTGTGACGAGGCCGGACTTGAATGGAACGAAAGCCGGGCCGCTGTTGACGATCCGGAACTGATGGAACGGGTGCAGAAGAACACCGATGATCTGGCCGCACTGGACCTGTGGGGCGTGCCGGTTTTCAACTTTGCCGGTGAGCGCTTCTGGGGCCAGGACCGGATCGAAGATCTGGAAACCCTGCTGCGGGAAACCGGGCTCGAGAGAGTCTGATCAGCTGCTGAGACAGGCCCTGAGTCCTTGCCAGGAAAGGTCCTTGTCGAAACAGTCACGTTCGACTGCGAGCCTGGCCACCACTTCGATCTTGGAACTGCCGTTGACGCTGGCCCGGGTGTCTTTGGTTACGTACTGGTCCGTGGCAAGGACCTCACCGGGAAAAGCGGCCGGACCCATCCGGACCAGGCAGGGACCCTGGGCCACACACTCGCCATCCAGTTCCCAGTGAACCGGGTCGGATCCGGCCGATTCGATCGATTTGATCGCGGCATTCTCAGCTACCTGAATCGGCGTATCCGAGATGCGGGTGTCACTGGTCGCGAAGACCACGATTAGGAGCGCGAGTCCGAGGGAGGTGATGATCAGCAATCCGGTTTTCATATCCGGAAGTTACGCGCAACCGGTCGGACCGGATCAATCAAGCGGGGGCGCGATCTCGCCGATCTCGTCCTTCGAGCCACCGATCCGTCCGTACCCCTTCAGGCCATCATCGGGCTGGCTCAGGCCTGATCGGCCCTGGTTTTTCTCGATGCGCGATTTCCGCAGTTCTTCGTATTGCTCGGCGGTAGTGAATCTTTTTACCGCGGCGTCGAACTGGTCTTCGTCGTAGAACCTGCGCGCCCAGAAAGAGTTCGGTTTGGCCAGCCTGAAGCTGCCGATGATCGCGAGCAGGAAGAACAACGGCATGAAGACTGCGAGGCCCGCGAACCACCATTTGCCTTTCAGCGCGCAAGTGACCACGGCTGCCGCAAGGGCAAACAGGGCCACATATGTCGATACGTCATCCATGAGCACCCCCGGCAGGATTCGAACCTGCGACATCCGGCTTAGAAGGCCAGCGCTCTATCCAGCTGAGCTACGGGGGCAAGTGTTTTGTGAAGCCGATTTACCGCATGTAGGTTGGCACTCTACTTCGGAACTCCTGTGGCCAAGCTGACGCCCGACCTCCAAGATAGTTCCACCCGGCAGCGGCGCAGAGCGTGGCACCCCTGTGGCGAAGGTCGTACGGCTTCAAGATCCAGTCCAGCGACCTCTTCAGCCCTCCAAGCCGATACGCATGGTTTTCTTAATCGGCTCGACACGTTTGTCTTCAGATGCAACCCTGATGGTGACCCGGGCAGAACCGGATCGCACTCCGGCCCGCAGTCGTTTGACTGCGCGGCGCGGGAGTTTCACTCTCGCAGTGACGATTTCGTCGGGCGACAAGCGGTCCCGAGTCACTTTCAGCGAGGCTCGATAGCGGTGGCCTCTGACGTGTACCACGGCTGAAGCGGCAGTCACTCGACATGCGACTTTCGGGCAGGTGAGCTGTACGAACGTGACGCCTCCGCCCTTGAGAACCTTCAGCACACCCCGCTTCGTCTTTTGAACCCGGGGGCTCGGAGGAATGGAAGGGTGAGGTTCAGGAATCACGAAGCGAGGAGTAGCAGTCCCCGAGAGCACTGTGTAGGCCGGGGTTAGCCCGTGCGGAATATTCAGCGTGGTTGTCCTGACACCGAATGCCCCTGCTGTTGGATTGAACTCGACGGTCACTCCGCAAGCCTGTCCGGGATTAATCGTCGCCGGACAAGTGCTACCTGTGATCCGGAAGGAATCTTTATCGTCGAACATCAGATACGCCGCACGTAGATCGAACGGTCTGGATCCGACCGAAGTGACTTGGAAGGTCTTTGTCGGCAATGGCTCGGGACTTCCAACTTCGACCGTTCCGAAATCGTGCATTGAGGGACTAATCGTGGCTCTCGTGATCTCTACTTCTCCGGTAACCAAGATGACCAGCGGATTGTCTGGATCATCTGAGGTGACTTCGATCGCAGCGACCTTTTCGCCTGCGGTGGCCCCGTGGTAGTCGAACCAGACGGACATGTAACACCCCGAGCCAGGGGCAAATATGCCCTCGCACCCGGGACCGGACGAGAGGCTGAAGTCGTCCGCGTTCGGTCCGGTCAAAGCAACCTTGGTGATCGTGACATCGGAGGTTCCCGATGACGCCAAGTGGAATCCGCTCCCCGGGACGATGTCGTTCACCGGGTTCCAGCGGCCGAAATCGATCGCAGTCCTGTTCGAGGATAGCTCCGGACCGACCGCTTGCGCCTGCGCCCCAAGCGGTATCAGCGCGAACACAACTGCAAACGCCAGAACCTTCAAATACCTACCTGCGGTGTACAGAGTCCCTCCTTGGAAGCAATCTCAGCACCTTACTGGAGGTTGGTTCCCCAAAGATCACCACACAACCCAAGCCACTCCGGTCCATCAGGCACCAAGTTGACCTTGGCTGGTCCGGCCGGAAATCCGTTCAGCCGGTTTCTTCGGTCCCTGCTGTCCCGGCGGCAGCTTCGGCGGCGGCCGCATCAGCTTCAGCGGCCCTGGCTTCTGCCGCGGCTGCTTTCCGCTCCTTGATTTCATCGTCAGTCGGACAGGCGTTCGGGTCGAGTTTGCCGGTGATCTCATAGACAAAGTCCGGCTGCGGGGTGATGTTCGGTTCGGACACCACTTCCTTCACCCCCGGGTTGCCGGCGATCCAGGCGTTCACCGGATACCAGTACGGCGCATCCGCGGAATCCTGGGTGTTTTCACTGGTCACGATGTAGTCGTAATCACCCTCGTTGACCTTGTTGATGAAAGCCTTGCATCCGGAGAACAGGCGGTAAGAACCATTCGGGCCTTCCTTGCCGATGTACTGGACGAAGTTCGAACGGTCAACTCCATAGAAGCCGTACTGACCGAAGAAAATCTCACCGGAACCGGCCAGCGCGATGCGCTTGTCCTTGAGGTCTCGGGTGAAATCAAAGGCTTCCTGGGGTCCACCTTCCTGCAGGAAAAGGGTTGAACGGGTGTAGTGCTGCTCCGCATAACCGACCTCTTCGCCCCTGCCCCAGACCACCGCAATCAGGACAAGGCTCGCCACGCAGGCAACGATCGCTGACATCGGGACCTTCTTGTGCTCGTGGAGCCAGGAAAGGCCAACCGGCGCCCAGACGATCACTCCGGTCAGGAAAACCGCGCCCGGCAACATGCCCGGATACCAGCGCGGGGATGTAAGGACGGTGACCGCGTAAACCACGGTCAGGAAAATCAGGATCTTTTTCGAACGTCCCTCCGGCGCACGCAACGGGCGGGCGATCGGCAACAGAACCGCGGCCAGCAACAGGCCCGGAAGCAGATACCTCGTATTGGTGAAGAATCCACGCGGTTCTCCCTCAACCCCGGCAGCGGTCAGAGGGGTCACCAGGTAAACGAATGCTGTGATCAGGGCCGATGCGGCCAGTACCCGAATCACCTTGTTCCGCGACTTGAACACCAGATAGAACGCGACCGAAGCAAGCATCACCAGGATCAACGGGAACAGCACCCCGAAAGCGTCATCGAGCCGCGGAAGGAACCAGTAGCGGTAAATGTCAAGGTCGGTGATGTAATGGAAAACCGAAAAACGGGGCCGCGGATCCAGCGGCATCTGGTCGGGTTGTGGCAGCTTCAACGGACCACCGGAAACCGCCGGGACCGGATTGCCACCGGTGTAAATCATCGCCCGCACATACCAGTAACCACCGACGATCAGCATCGGCAAACCGAGCCAGATCGTGGTCACCAGGCGACGGCCACGACCGCTCACCAGGATCATGCCGAGGAAAATCACGCCGACCGGGGCAAGCATCGACACCTTGATCGAGATCGCGATACCGGCGGCGATACCGGCAATTATCAGCGGCCCCTTGTCGAGCAAGGGTGCGTTCTCTTCCGGATTCTCATCGACCGCCCCGGACTTCGGTGCCCGGCGCTGGTGGCCGTTGATGAGGAAAGCCGCGAAAGCGATCAGCATCGCGAAACAGATGATGTCGTTTCGACCTTCGCCGGGCTGGGTTTCGATCATCACCCCTGAGCTGAGCAGTATCGCCCCGCCCACCAGGGTCGCCGGGCCAACGCCATACGGACGGCCGACGCACCAGCAGGCGAGCACCGCGACGCCAATGAAGAACATGTTGAAAAGCGGCGAAAGCCAGTCGCTCTGGAAAATCCCCATGAGCGCGCCGTGCATCAGCTCCGAACTCTGCGGGTAGAACCAGACAGCCAGTCTCAGCGCGTCAGTGAAATGGAGAGGATTGGTTGATCCCTCCTGGATGAACCGGGCCGAAGCCGGCATGTGGTACCAGGTGGTGTCGCCACCGAACATGCCCTGGTTGAGGCTGAGCTGCGACGGGAAACTCCATTCGGCGACCACCCAGGAGGCGACCGCAAGAGCCACGAACAGCGCCCAGAGCGGCACTCTGGGAGCAGCGATCTGCTCCACCCCGCGCGGCGCGAAACGGTATCCGAGGCCGGCAGCGGCCAGCGGCAAGGCGATACATCCGAAAATGATCCAGCCCTGGGTGAGGATCGAGGCGGTTCCAAGGATCTGGAGCGCGATGATCAGCAGCGCAACCCCGATCGTCAGTTCGGCAAGGCGTGAGAGCGCACCCGAGAATTCCGGCACGATCCAACGGCGCAGCCAGTATCCACCCAGCCACAGGGAACCGAAGATCGCCAGAAGTGAGACGACTCCAACAGCGTAGGAGGAGAGGGTCGGGATCACGCCCGGCCTTTTTGAACAGCTAGCACCGGGAGCATCCTAAATGAGAAAGGAGGCCCGAAGTCCGGCGGCAAGCCGGGACACCTGCCCAATCCGGTTTTGCAAAGCGATCATCCGGCAATACACTTCCCCCATGGGCATTCAGGTAGACGAAACGGAAATCGGAATTACCTGGGTTCTGGATGAACCCATGGCCCGGGCATCGCACGCTCTGGTCAGCGACGGTCGGGTCTGGCTGATCGACCCGGTCGACGAGCCGGAAGTGATGGAAAAGGTCGCTGCCCTCGGCACACCGGTGGCGGTGCTCCAATTGCTCGACCGTCACAACCGTGATTCGCAGGCAATCGCCGACCGTCTCGAAATCCCTCTGGTTGTCCTGCCGGATGAACTCAACGGAACGCCCTTCCAGTCGATTGACGTTGTGAATAACCGGATGTGGAAAGAAAAGGCTCTCTGGTGGCAGGCGACCCAGACACTGGTCGTGGCCGAAGCGATCGGGACCAACGAGATGGCCTGCCCGACCGACCGTGGAGCCGGGGTCCACATCATGATGCGAATGACCCCGCCGAAAAAATCACTCGGCACCTACCTTCCGGAACACCTGCTGCTCGGCCACGGTCCGGCGATCCACGGACCGGGTGCCACCGAAGCCCTTCAGGATGCGGTCGATCGTTCCCGTCGGGATCTGCCCAAGGCGATGATCAAGATGCCCGGGGCGATGCGTAGCTGACATCCGAGTTGGCCGCGACCGCGCGCTCAACCGCATCGACGTCCCGGACAGCACCCGTGTCGGCGGAGGTTGCCATCGCTGCATAGGCCCGCAATGCCGGTGACACGACCCGATCGCGATCCACCGGCCGGTAACCGCCACTTGCTTCGAGTTCCTGCCGGCGTTCAGCGATTTCCTCGAAGCTGACATCGAGTTCGATCGAACGGTTGGGAATGTCGATGCTGATCGTGTCGCCGGATTCAACCAGGGCGATCGCGCCGCCGGAAGCAGCTTCAGGTGAGACATGCCCGATCGAAAGTCCTGAGGTGCCGCCGGAGAAACGACCATCGGTCAGCAGCGCACATTCCTTGCCCAGTCCGAGACCCTTCAGGTAAGAGGTCGGGTAGAGCATCTCCTGCATTCCCGGGCCACCCCGCGGTCCTTCGTACCGGATCACGACCACGTCACCGGACTTGACCTTGCCACTGAGGATGGAGTCAACCGCGTCATCCTGCGATTCGACGACGAAAGCGGGCCCGCTGAACTTGAGGATCGACTCGTCAACACCGGCGGTCTTGACCACACAGCCACGCTCGGCGATGTTGCCGTAAAGGATCGCCAGGCCACCATCGGTCGAGTAGGCATGTTCGATGTCGTGGATGCAGCCGTCGGCCGCATCCACGTCGAGTGATTCCCAGCGTTCCGACTGGGAGAACGCCTTGGCTGAACGAACGCATCCCGGGGCAGCGTGGAAAAGGTCGATCGCCACCTCGGATGGTTTCGGACCGCGGATGTCCCAGGCACCGAGCCATTCATCCATGGTCCGCGCGTGGACTGTCGAAACGTTTTCGTTGAGCAACCCGCCGCGTCGGAGCTCACCGAGGATTGCCGGGATGCCACCTGCCCGGTGGATGTCTTCCATCAGGTAGGTGCCGTTCGGAGCAACTTTGCACAGGCAGGGAACCCGGCGGGAAAGCTCATCGATGTCGCTCATCTTGAAGTCGAGTTCCGCTTCCTGGGCAGCGGCCAGCAAGTGAAGAACGGTGTTGGTCGAGCCGCCCATGGCGATGTCAAGGGTCATCGCATTGTCAAAAGCATCGCGGGTTGCGATCGAGCGGGGCAACACCGACTCGTCGTCCTCGTCGTAATAACGAAGGGCGATCTCGACCACGGTGCGACCGGCCGCTTCGTAAAGGTCCTTGCGGGCAGTGTGGGTTGCGAGGGTCGAGCCGTTTCCGGGCAGGGCCAGGCCCAGGGCTTCGGTGAGGCAGTTCATCGAGTTTGCGGTGAACATGCCGGAGCAGGATCCGCAGGTCGGGCAGGCGCTTTCTTCAATGATCGCGATGTCTTCATCGCTCACTTCATCAGCGACGGCGTCAGCGATCGCACTGATCAGGTTGACCCGTTTGCGGACCGTTCCGTCAACCAGGGTCGCGGTACCACCCTCCATCGGTCCGCCGGAGACGAAAACTGTGGGGACGTTCAGTCGCAATGCCGCGTTCAGCATTCCGGGCGTGATCTTGTCGCAGTTCGAGATGCAGATCAGGGCGTCGGCGCAATGTGCGTTCACCATGTATTCCACGCTGTCGCTGATCAGGTCCCGGGACGGAAGCGAATAGAGCATGCCGGCATGTCCCATCGCGATGCCGTCGTCAACGGCGATCGTGTTGAACTCGAGGGGAACGCCACCGGCCGCGTGGACTGCTGCGGAAACAACTTCGCCGACCGGTTTCAGGTGGGTGTGGCCGGGCACGAACTGGGTGTAAGAGTTGGCTACGGCAATTATCGGTTTGCCGAAATCTTCACGGGCTACCCCGGAGGCCCTGAGCAGAGCGCGGGCTCCGGCCATGTTGCGGCCATGGGTGACGGTGGCGGACCTGAGTTTCGGCATCTCGGCAATCTCTCCTGTGATCGATTCGGTTTCCTGAAATGAACGGGCGGAATGGCCGTTCCGGTACTTCAGGCTAAGATAGCGGAATGACCGTTCCGGTACAACCCTGGTCGACCCTCACCTCCGACCAGAAGCGGGTTCGCACGCTTGAAGCCGCGAACGACCTGTTTTCACGCGAAGGCATCGATGCCCCGATGCCGGCCCTGGCCGAAGCACTGGGGGTTGGCGTTGGCAGCATCTACCGTCAGGTCGGCCCCAAGGATGACCTGATCGCCGCGCTGGTCATCCAGAGGTCGCAGATCCTGGTCGAACGTTTCAGTGCAGCGCTCGGCAGTCCGGACCCCTGGGCCGCGCTCGAAACGGCAACCCACGAAACCGTTGATGACTGCATCGGGGACGCGCTGTCCCAGACCGCCTGGGACGAAGCCACTTTCGCCAATGATGAAGTTCGAACGGCGCGGGTCGCCGCAACGGAATCACTCGCCGCCCTGGTCGAAAGGGCCCGGGAAGCAGGCGCGCTGCGGGACGACGCCAGCCACGAGGACCTGCGAATCGCGTTTCGTGCCCTGCGCGACCTGGGTGGCATCGGGCCCGACTCAGCCCACCGACTGGCCGAACTCGTGCTGCGCGGAATGCACGCCGAGTAGCGGCCTAGCTGCTTTCACACCCGACCAATGGCCGGGTCAGCCGTGCGGTCAGTTACCCGCCCGGCGCCAGCTCTTGAGGTGCGGACGGGGGTTCTTGACATCGCCGCCCTTGTACCAGCCCGGCCGGGTCCACATTTCGAAGTGGAGGTGACAGGCGCTTGAGCGGCCGGTTGATCCGACGTAACCGAGCACTTTGCCGGCCTTTACCTTCTGTCCCTGCTTGACCTTTGGGCGTTTGATCATGTGCATGTAGACGTAGTCGAATCTGGAATCAGTTCCCCTGATGACTGCGTAATGACCGGCTCCGCCAGCCTGGTAATCAACGAACTTCACGCGGCCGGTCCTCGCGGCCACGATCTTCTTACCGCAGCTCGCCATCAGGTCCTGGCCCTGGTGTCCCCTGCCGGCGCCCAGAGAGTCACCCCAGGAAACCCGTGCTTTCACCGGGAAAACACCTTTGCGTTTTGTGGTCTGTTTGACGTTGTTCGTGGTGAGTCCTCCGGAAGCGGCCGAAACTCGAGCTACTTCGGAACCCAGCAGATAGAACGCGCCGAAAACCAGTCCTGCGGCAAGCGCAAACGCGATAAAGGTCTTCGATGATTTGAATTCGAGCAAAATCTCTCTCTTCTGCCTTCGGGGTTAGCTGACGGACTCGCGCTGAAAGAGATGCGCTACGGATCAAGTGGATCCGATTCGCCCCGTGGCCGCCAC
The DNA here is from genome assembly GCA_049579585.1 of Solirubrobacterales bacterium. Taxonomy (GTDB): domain Bacteria; phylum Actinomycetota; class Thermoleophilia; order Solirubrobacterales; family 70-9; genus 67-14. The sequence continues at coordinate 13,022 of JBAUOE010000051.1, forward strand.
TGGCGGCCGGTTGGTTCCCCCGATCCAGAGACTGTCTGGATTCGGCATTAGCAATTTGTTAGCGTAACGTTAGCAAAGTCGATGTTTTAGGTAAGCGACTCTGACGGTCGCTGGCGGAACTAGCTCGACGAAGCCACTGCTGAAGCGGAGCCATTCTCCTGTGAAGTTGCTGCCGCGCCTATGGAAGGCGCCGCGCCGACCGCATGAAACCCTCCGTCTACATGGATGATTTCTCCGGAAATCGCCCGCGCGTGATCGGAGAGCAGGAAACAGATCGTGTCGGCCACCGGATACGGGTCATCCACCTGCCAGCCGAGCGGCGCTCCATCCTGCCAGAGGCCCGCAAGTTCGCCGAAACCCGGCACTCCCCCGGCCGCGGCGGTACGGATCGGTCCGGCCGAAACCAGATTGACCCGATGCCCGGCCGGACCCAGATCCCGGGCCAGGTAACGGCTGGTTGATTCGAGAGCGGCTTTGGCCACACCCATCCAGTCATAGGACGGCCAGGCCACCGATGCGTCGAAGTCGAGCCCGACCAGGCTGCCGCCACCTGAACTCGGAATGCCGGCATTGCCGTTTCCGTTGCTGCCAGCTTTGCCGGGGGAAGCCGATGGCAGTAGCGGGTCTAGCGCCTCAGCCAGCGCCTTGAATGAGTAAGCGCTCGTTTCGAAAGCTTCTGTCGCGCTTGCCCGGGGAGCCCCGATGAAGTTGCCACCGAGCGCGTCAGCCGGAGCATGGGCGATTGCATGAAGTGCCCCGTCGATGCCATCCCACCTGGTCCTGATCTCTCCGGCAAGCGCATCGAGGTCGGAATCGTTGTTGATGTCCAGCTCAATCACCTCGACCGGCCGGGGCAGCCGTCCGGCCGCGCGTTCGGTCATGCGCCGGATCCGACCGAAGCTGGTCAGGATCACCTCGGCACCAAGTTGCTGCGCCCTTTCGGCGGCCGCGAAAGCGATGCTTCGCCGGTTGACTACGCCGGTGATCAGGATCCGCTTGCCGTCGAGCATCAGAGGTAGACCGGTTCCTTCGCGAAGGGGTTCAGCAGCATGCTCTGCTCACCATCATGGGCCAGTGGCAGGCCGCCGTCGTCCGCCTCCTCAGCCAGGGTGCGACACCACACGATTTCAGCATTCGCCCTGAGGACCAGTTGCTGATGCTGGTTTTTCACTTTCCAGAGGAAACGGACAAGCCCTGTCTCTTCATCCAGCGGTTTGGTTTCGTCGACCTGTCCGACCAGCGTAATCGTGTCGCCGATGTGAACCGGGCGCTTGAAAACCACCCGGTCGAAACCACGCAAGGCAACCACCCGGTCGGGATCGATCGGAGCCAGGCCAACCGAGTAGGAGAGCAGCAGCATGCCGTGGGCGATCCGCCCACCGAATTTTGAGTTCGCCGCCCATTCCGTGTCGGTGTGGAGCGGATGGTGATCACCGGTCAATCCGGCGAAACCCGTGAGATCTGCCTCGGTGATGGTCCGGCCGTAGGTGGTGAAAGATTCACCCACTGACAGGTCGTCGAAACCGGACGAAAAGAGTTCGTTCATTTCCATTGCTTCTTCTTTCTGTTTGGGGTGTCGATCAAGAAGTTCCTGCCGATCGCCTGCCTGAACTCGGCGGCGGCGTGCTGATGACCGGCCGCGGACGGATGGAGGCCATCGGATTCAAAGTTGGCCGGTTCAGAAATCCCGGGATGGTCAACCACATCGAGGCAAGTCACTCCGCGGGTGGATGAGACAGCACGGATGGCCCGGTTCAGGTCACTCATGCCGGTCTTTATCCTCGCCTGGGTGCGCGGACCGACCCCTTCAAGCTGCCAGCCCTCCGGGTAAGTGGCTGTGACCACCGCAACCCCGGGAAGTGCCCGGCTCAGGCGATCAAGCATCAGTTCGAAACGGCCGGCAAACGTGTCAATGTCGGGACGCAGATTGAGGATTACGTCGTTGGCGCCACAAACCAGCGTGACCAAATCCGGGGCGTTGGCGATCGCGACCGGAACCTGTCCGAGTACATCGCTGCTGTCAGCGCCGTCGCGAGCCATGTTCAGGTAACGCAGCTCAGGATTGGACCCCCGAAGGTCTTCGGCAACGAGGTCGGCCCACCGCTCCTCGGGAAGGCAGCCATTACCGGCCGTGAAACTGTCACCCAGTGCCACATAGACATCGAGGTTGCGCCGCTTCCGGCCGGTGATCGTCAACGGACTCAAGGACGGCCTGCCATCGATTTCAACGCCCACGAAAGTGATTCACGGGTCTGGTGCGGTTCGATCACTTCATCGACGAACCCGCTGGCCGCGGCCGAAACCGCAGTCAGGTGCTGCTCTTCGTACTGGCCGGCAAGTTCGTCCTTGAGGTCATCACTGCCAGCCTCGATTTCCCGCCGGTTGACGATGCCAATCGCCTGCCGGGCGGCCATGATTCCGATCTGCGCTTTCGGCCAGGCAAAAACCATGTCGGCCCCGAGGTCCCTCGAGTTCATGGTGATCGCGGCCCCACCAAATGCTTTGCGCATGACCACCGTCAACCGTGGCACGCTGGCCCCGGCGAACGCCCTGAGCAAGGAGGCGCCGTGACGGATCACGCCGGCTTTTTCCTGTCTCAGCCCCGGCATGAACCCAGGGGTGTCAACCAGAACGATCAAAGGCAGTCCGAAACGGTCGCAATCGTTGACGAAAACAGCGGCCTTCTCCGCAGCTTCCGCGTCGATCACCCCGCCGAAGCGGCGCGGTTGATTCGCGACCACAGCTACCGGTTTGCCTTCGAGGCGCCCCAGCCCCGTATACATCCCGGAGCCCCAACGCGCATACGTTTCGATAACGCTGTCGCCGTCGAGAATCGCGTCCACCGTCTTTCTCACGTCATAGGTCCGGCGCGGATTGTCAGGCACCGTCAGGCCCGGATCGGAAATTGATGGCGGAACCGGTTCCGCGATCGTTCCGGCCTTGCCGATGCGATGCGGCAGCAGCGCCAGCAGATCGCGAACCCTGTCCATTGCGTTGTCCTCGTCACCGGTCACGATCTGGCAGACGCCGTTGGCCCCATGCACCGCAGGGCCCCCCAGATCCTCCATCGAGTTGCTTTCCCCTACCGCTTCCTCAACGACTTTCGGACCGGTAAGAAACAGGCGGGCGTCACGGGTCATCAGAACGAAATCGGTGAGTGCCGGCGAATAGGCGCCGCCACCTGCCGAGACCCCGCTGATCACACTGATCTGTGGAACCTTGCGCGACAACCGCACGCTGGCCTGGAAGATCCGGCCGTAACCGCCGAGGGCGCCATGTCCTTCCTGCAGCCTCGCACCACCCGACTCGACGAAGCCGACCACCGGGGCTCCGGCCTCACCAGCGAGGTCCATGGTCCGCACGATCGTGTCGGCATGAACGCCACCCAGCGAACCACCGAAGAAAGACGGGTCCTGGCAATAACAGAAGACGGGACAGCCCCCGACCAGACCGGCTCCGGCGATTACGCCGTCCCCTGGTCTCGCCCGTTCGCCCAGCCCGTCGGAGAGAACGGCTGAGCGAATTGGCCGGAAGCTGCCTTCGTCGCAGAGGCGCTCAAGCCGGTCGCGGGGTGACCGGCGACCGGTGGGCGTCTCTGCGATTGTCGCGACGGCACTACTCATGTCGCGGCAAGGCAGAGCACGGCGTTGTGGCCGCCGAACCCGAAGGAGTTGGAGATTGCGTAGCGACGCCCGTCACCGCTCGGCTGCGGAAGGCGCAGGTTACGGTTGAAGTCAGGAACGTAATCGAGGTCGAGGCCCTCTTCGGCCTGTTCCCACCCGACAGTCGGCGGAGCGATTCCGTGCCGAAGCGCGCCGATGGTTGCGACGGCTTCGACCGCTCCGGCCGCACCCATCAGATGCCCGATCACAGATTTGGTCGAGCTGATCGGAATGTTTGCCGCCGAATCACCCAGGGCCAGCTTCAACGCGTCAGTTTCGGAACGGTCGTTCAGCGGGGTCGATGTTCCGTGGGCATTGATGTAGTCGAGATCTTCGGGCCGAAGATCGGCATCCGCCAGAGCCATGCGGATCGCCCGTGCCGACTGGGTTCCAGCCGGGTCCGGGGCGGTCAGGTGATGGGCGTCGCAGGTCGCGCCGTAGCCAAGGATCTCGCCGAACTCGACCGCGCCTCTCGCTTCGGCCGCGGTCGCACTTTCGAGAACGAGGATGCCGGCACCTTCACCCATCACAAACCCGTCACGGCGGGCATCGAACGGCCGCGAAACCCCGCTCGGTGAGGTCGCCCCCATTGAAGCGAAAGCCGCCATGGCAATTCCGGTCATGGCCGACTCAGATCCACCGGTGACCACTGCGTCTACCTGGCCCGACTGGATCAGCCTGGTGGCGGCACCAATCGCATGGGCCCCGGCAGCACATGCAGAAACGACGCCGTAGGTCTCACCCATCAGGCCGAACCTCATCGCAACTGCGGCTGCGGCGGCGTTGCTCATCATCAGCGGGACAGCGAGCGGCGAAACTGACTTTGCACCCTTGTCGCGCATCACGGCACCCTGATCTTCAAGCGAAGCGATGCCACCGATGCCGGTTCCGACTATGCAGCCAATGCGCTCCGCCGGGTACGGAAGCTCGGAGCGCCAACCAGCCTGGTCGAAAGCTTCATCGGCCGAGACCACGGCCAGCTGAGTGAAGCGATCGGCCCGGCGGCTTTCTTTCCTGCTGAGAAAGTCCAGCGGATCGAATTCCCTGCAGGCAGCCACGCCATCGGCAATGCCACTCTGGCCGGAATTCCAGCGCTCAACCAGTGTTTCGGCACCGATACCAAGTGGTGTGACCGCGCCGGTCCCGGTGATGACTACCCGGCGATTCATGATGCTTTCGCGACCACCAGATCGATTACGTCGCCGACGGTCTTCAGGTTCACGACATCATCGCCGCCGAGCTCAACGCCGAATTCGTCTTCGACGATCTGTGCGATTTCAACCAGGTCGAGCGAATCGACGTCGAGTGACTCGAAGGTGGCTTCACGGGTGATCTGGTCGGGGTCAGCTCCGACTTCGGCCAAGCCATCGACTATCACTTTCTCTGCTGATTCCGGGTTTGCTTTTACGGGCATGGTTTTCTCCTTGTGTTTTCTGTGATTCAGGCGCTGAGTCCGCCATCGACGGTCAGGGTGGTTCCGGTGACGTAAGAAGCGGCGTCGGAAGCGAGAAACCCAACGCAGTTGGCTATTTCCTGCGCGGTTCCTGCGCGACGGGCAGGGATCTCCGAAGCGAAGGCTTCATCTGGAAGGTCGGCGGTCAATCCGGTTTCGACGAAGCCCGGGGCAATCGCGTTGACGGTTACGCCCCGTCGGGCGACCTCGACCGCGATCGTTTTTGTCATTCCGATCAGCCCCGCCTTCGATGCGGCGTAATTGGCCTGCCCGGCATTTGCCCGTGGGCCGACGATCGACGCGACGTTGATGATCCGGCCGAATCGGGCTCGCAACATCGGTTTGAGAACCCGACGACTGAGCCGGAAAGCGGCGCTCAGGTTGGTGTCGATGACGGTGTCCCACTGTTCATCGCTGATCTGTGCAGCCAGTCCGTCGGCGCGACGGCCCGCGTTGTTGACAAGAACGAGGACCGGACCCAGGGTGTCTTCAACTTCCTTGATCAGATCGTTGGCCGCGCCGGGGTCCGAAAGGTCAGCCTTGATGGCGGTTGCCTGCCCACCTGCGGATTCGATTCTGGAAACAACCTCCGCCGCTCCTTCCGGGCAGGACCGATAGTGGACCGCGACCGGGCAGCCCTGTTTACCGATGGTCTCGGCAATCGCTGCCCCGATACCACCGGAAGCGCCAGTTACGAGGGCCACATATTTGTCCTTCGGTTCAGGCACCGGTGCCCCATTCGACGACCACGGCGCCCCATGTGAGACCGCCTCCGAAAGCACCGAGAAGTACCGAGTCGCCGTCGTTCAGACGACCTTCACTTCGGGCTTCGCCAAGGGCGATCGGGATCGAGGCAGCCGAGGTGTTGCCGTATCGCGGAACGCAGTCGATCACCTTTTCCGAGTCCAGTCCCAGACGTTCGCCGACCGCTTCGATGATGCGGCTGTTGGCCTGGTGGTAAGCGAAAAGGTCAATTTCTTCCAGGGTTTTGCCGACCGCACCGACCGCAGCTACGGTCACTTCGTCGAGGCGCTCGACTGCCTGACGGAAGGTGTCGTGGCCCTTCATGTGAACTATCGCTTCTTCACGTGAAGCTTCGACCAGGTGGCCACGGTCGCCGTCACTCGCGAGGAAAACCGGCCCGATCCGGCTGCCGCTTCCATTCGCAGTCATGACAACGGCACCGCTGCCGTCGGCAAAGATTCCGGCGGTCGAGCGATCGTCCATGTCGATGACCCGGTGCATCAGGTCAGCGCCGATCACCAGGGCGTTGGTCACCCTGCCGGTCTCGATCTGGGCTGCTGCCATTGACAGTCCCGAAAGGAATCCGGAGCAGGCAGCGTTGATGTCCATGGCGGCAGCGTTGCCCGTCCCCAGGCGGGCCGCAACTACGGGGCCGGCTGCCGGACAGAGCATCTCGTAGGTGCAGGTGGCAACCAGGACCAGGTCGATGTCCGCAGCTGCGACCCCGGCATCTTCAATGGCGGCGAAACCCGCCGCCGTGGCGTAATCGACCAGCGATTCGGAAGGATCAGCCACCCGGCGCTCAACCACGCCGGTGCGGGCAGTGATCCATTCCGGTGCCACACCCAGCCTTTCGGCGATCGGTTCGTTCGTCTTCACTGTGCTCGGCAGGGCAACACCCAGTCCCGCGATTGCCGCCCCGACCTTGACTGCTGCCGGTGGTGCTTCCGGTTCAGTTACTCCAAGTTCAAACATCGTTTGTCCCCACCGGAACCAGCGGTCCCGCGTCGACGCCTTCAATCGTTCGATTGACCAACCCGGTCAATACGTCTCCGGGGCCTGACTCAAAGAAACGCGTGACTCCGAGGTCCCGGAGCTCGATGACTGTCTCGCGCCAGCGCACCGGTTTCGTGAGAGCGGAAAGCAGTCCTTGCCTCAGGTCCCTGAAAGGCAGGGTGGTGACCGATGAGAGCAGGGTGTCTTCAGTTACGCGGACTTCAACCTGGTCAAGTGCGGCGCTGAATCCTGGTTGGGCTGCAACCATCGCCGGTGAATGGAACGCTCCGGCCACCGGAAGGCGAACGGTGCGAACCCCTGCCTCCTTGAATTTACGGCGCGCTTCCAGGATCGCTTCGGCTGGACCGGACAGGACGATCTGATCGGGGGCGTTGTCGTTGGCGACGGTCAGTCCCAGCGACGAAGCGAGAGTCGAGGTGCCATCGGCCTTTCCAAGCACCGCGAGCATCCCGCCCGGATCGGCTTCGGCCGCGTCCTGCATTGCCCGTCCCCGGGCTACGGCGAGACGCAGGCCATCTTCGGCCGAGATCGCACCGGATGCAGCAGCGGCCGCGAGTTCACCGAGCGAGTGGCCGGCGATGAACTCGGCCCGAGGAGACCCACCCGCCTTCCAGCCGGCCAGGGAGGCGCAGTAGAGCGCCGGCTGCTGAAAGGCGGTGCCATCCTTGATCTGCAGGTAGGGGTCGCTGCCGATCAGTTCGATCGCCAGCGCGAGCAGTTCCGGACAGTGCGTTTCGACGGTCTCACGCATGCCTTCGCGCTGACTGCCCTGACCGGGGAAAAGGATGGCTGTGGGTGTGTTGGTGCTCACGGTCAACACAATTCACCGTGGACATCCGGTTGTCACCCGTTCAGAGTTGTTTACCCCCCATGCGGGGGATCCGCCTCACACCAACGGGGGGTTACCCCAGCAGGCCGTGAGACTGGGCGCTGCGAACGGCCTCCGCACGGTTCCGGACCCGAAGCTTGCGGTAGATCGCGCTGGTGTACTCCTTGACCGTGTGTGGAGACAGAAAGAGTTTGCTGGCGATTTCCTTGTTGGTCGCACCGGTGGCAACCAGATCCAGCACTTCCATCTCACGGGCGGTAAGCCCGAGGCTATCGCTGGCTTGCTCGTACGAAAATACTTCCTGGCCAAGGGCCACCATTCGCACCGCTTTCACGACGTCGGCCGCACTCCAGTCTTTGGAAACGAAGCCGGAGGCCCCGGCTGCCCGGGCCACGCTTGGCGAGATCTTTCCAGCCCCGGAAATCAGCAGCACTTTGGTCCGGGGCGACACCTGCCGGATCTCGGAACAGACATCAGCACCGGATTCAGTACCAAGCATCAAGTCGACCAGCGCGACGTCGGGCCGCAGGTTCCGGGCAGTTTCGACTGCCTGTGTGGAGCCGGTGGCACCGTCGCAGCGACCCACCCAGGACTGGCGTTCCAGCAGCAGACGGAATCCCCAGTGGACGACTTCGTGGTCATCAATGACCAGAACGTCCAAGCCTTCGTCGACATCTCCCTTCGCGGTCACTTTTCGACCGGGCCCAGCAGGCGAAAGTGCCAGCGGTCGGCGCGTGGCCCAAACTCGATCAGGGCATCATTCTGGAGGGCTTCGAGAGTGAGCAGCCTCAGGCCGAGGCCGCCACCACCGGTCGACGGACTGACCTGCTCGTTGATCACTTCGACCGAGAAGGCACCTTCTTCCATGCCAACCACGATCTCGACCCTGCCCCCGTCGGAATGCCGCTGCGCGTTTCGCAGAGCTTCAGTGAGAGCTGAAGTTGCCATCGCTTCCAGATGGGCTGGTGTCTCCACCCCGTCCTGCCATTCAAGGGTGATCTTGTCGGACTCGGCAAACCAGTCGACAAGTTCCCTGAAAGGTCGTGAGGCTGCTGGTTCCTCGGGTGTAACCGGCCGGGCAAGCGCCGTCCGGAGTTCGCCGAGCACTGCGGTGATCTCATCGCTGCAGCGTTGCTGTTCTTCCGCGGTCAGGTCACCATCCGAGCCGAGGGCAAGTGACAGCCCGAAAAGCCGCTGAACCACCTGATCGTGAATTTCACGGATCATTTCGACCCGCGAATCCAGACTGCGATTCCGTTCACGGCTGGCAGTGGAGCGTTCGACGGTGGCAGCCATCGCGGCGAGGCGTCCGAGCGTGTGCAGTCGCTGGTGGTCTTTCTCGGAGAGCAGATAGTCCCCGCCACCCTGATCCGCCACGATCACGCCAAACCAGGTTCCACCGGCGGCGACCGGGGCACAGGTGATGGTGGTGATCCCGGCCATTCCCGCATAACGGGCCGGCAGTTCGAACTCGAGGTTGCGTGAGATCTCAACCACACGATCTTCGGCAAGTACCCGCTGGGCCACCGGCATTTCATCGAGGGTCGCGGCAACCGAAGCAATCACTTCTTCGGGCACACCATGGAATCCGGTCGGCCGGGACACACCGACGGTCGGGTCATGCATGAACATGACCGCGCGGGTGAGACTGGTGGTGCGACAGACCGTTTCGCAGATCCGATTCGAGATACCGCTCGTTTCGTCCTGCTCTTCGATCTGCGCGATCAGCCCCACCAGCACATCGATCTCCGCAGAGTGGCTGTCAGCTAGAGGTTTCGCAGTAAGAGACGCTACCCGTTAGCCAGCCCGCGGTTACCGGGAGCCCTCCCCCGAATGGGGGGATCTCCACAACAGCTGAATCAGCCGTGTCTACTCGACCGCGGTCAAAGCTGAGCGGCCGATGACTTTGCCGGAAGCGTTCAGTCCCTGAACTTTCACAAAAGGTTTGTTGGTCTGGACCGTGGTTGCTGTCTCAAATCCGGCGCGTTCCCGGGTCGCGACTTTCTCAAGCGAAGCCTTGGAGTCACCGGCAAGGATCTTCCAGTCACGAACGCTCGAGTCGCCGTTCCAGCTGATCCAGAGCCTTGTCGAACCCGGAGCGGTTTTGTCAGCTACCACCGCTACTTTGCCAGGCGCTTTGCCCGACCAGGGCAGGCGGTACGCGCGATAGAAGGAGTTGATGCCTTCCAGTTCGGCGTCGAATACGATCTTCCCGCCGGGCAGGTGCTCGCTGATCAGCGGAACCCCACCCCAGCCAACGAAGAAGTTCCCGCTGTTCAGCTGCTGGACGTTGGCCTGCTGATTCGCGAGGGGCTTCGCGGGATTGAAGTATTCGCGATGCAGCTTGGCGGTCTTCTTCTTGTAGTTGAGTTTGAGAACCAGCGCTCGGGACTGCTTGGCCCATTTTTTGGTCGTGGTCGGCGAGGCTGCGTTGTCGAAGACGGAAAGCTTGTTGCCGGAAATCAACTGACCGTCGTGCTGCTGGTGAAAGGCAGCCCGTTTACTCATCTTGAAGTCGCTGCTCTTGCCGCCCAGGGTCCACATGATCCGGCCGGTCTTGCGGTTTACCTTGTAGACCGCGTTCGTACCGCGACCGGAGATCAGGACGTTGCCATCCGGGGTGTCGGAGATCGAGTTGATGTGGAAATAGTCAAAAGGATTTCCGGGCCTGCGCAGCTTGTCGACGTAGGTGTCCTTGATCGGCACATGGTCGAGGCTCTTCCACTGCCACACCACTTTGCCGGTCCGGATGTCGAACTCCTGGGCGATTGAGTTGCTCACAGCAGCGTTTCTCTCGCCGCCGATCGGGCTGAGGTCCCGCCGCTGGGTGTCGTAGATCGTGACGTATGCGGTGCCGCGCGGGGTCAGTTTGAACTCGTGTGAATCGGCGGTGAACCCGTTGCCTGGGTAAAGCTTCTTGATCACCTTGTAGTTGCGGTTGGCGATGATCAGGGTGTTCTTCTTGAGGCCCGAGCCTTTGGTCGGGGCCTGAAACCAGGTAAGAACCGGTTTGCCGCGATATTCCTGGGTCCGGAAGTCAATGCTCCGGGAAGGCAGGAACCAGATCGGCTCGCCATCTTTGGCGTAAATGGCGGCGCCACTCACCTTGGACCCGACGAAGATCTTTCCGTTTCCCGCCTTGGCCAGGGATTTCTTGATGTTCATTCGCGGCGGGTTTAGATCCGGCCGCGAGCGATATGGCCCCGTTACGCTGGTCGAAGCTTTGGCACTCGCCGTCGCCGAAGAATCGCCTGAGGTCGCGTCCTGGCCGATGGCGAAGATCGATACGCCGACCAGAACCAGTACGGCCAGGCTGGCGGCTACTGCTAGAAGTTTGGATGACCTGGTCAAAATGTTCAATCTGCTTCCCCGGGTTTGTTCCCGGACGATGTGCCGGCGAATTGATCCAAGTTGCCGCCCGCTTCCTGCAGAATCATCGATCTGCGGAAGTAGCGTCTACTGACAGATCAGAATAATACTATTTGCATCAGGCGACGAACAGCTAAGACTTCCTAAACATCGCGGCGCACGAAATCTCCAAATCTGGATTTCTGCGGTCCGGACGACATCGAGGACGCATGCTGACCGTGCCGCACTCCCCTGGATACCACGATCTCGACCAGTGCCTGGAAGCTTTGCACCGCTGATGCAAAGTTCGAGGCCCCCGAGCTGATGCAGGCCGATATGCTCGGAGCGTGTCGACGGAATTCAGCCACGGTCGGGTGATCTGGGAGCGAACGGTCGACTGGGAGCTTCAGGCGAAACGGCGTCGGCAGTTCGTCCGGTTCTTTGTCGGTCCAGCTTTGCTCGCGCTGCTGATCGCATTGGTCGTCGGCGGGGTATGGTCGATGCTCGGTGTACTGATCGTGGCGCTCCTTTCGGGACTCCTGGTCGGAGCCTGGATCGAGCTCCGCAACCTGAATCGAAGGCGATTCCGTGCCCTGCGGGTGGTCGATGGAGAGCTCGTTCTCGACGACGTCAAGCAACGCGTGCCGATCCGGCAGGTTCAGCGATTCACGACCCAGATGATGGAGATCGGATCAACGACCTACGCCGGCGGGACGACGGTCGACAGTTCGATCGAGGCAGGGGCGGCCCGCTTTCTGATCAAGCTCGACGAGATCCGTCGCGGCAGGTTCACTGACACAAGCCACGACTGGATCGACTTCAAGTGGCCGTTGATGACTGCCGATCAGCTTGAGGAAGTCCGCGCCGCAATCGAACCGGAATTGCCGGTGGCCTGGATCGATCCGAAAGAATTCACGACCAAGGTTCTCGCAGGTTGATGGAAAATCGGAACACTCGCTGAGCGTCTGGCGGTACACGAAGAGATCTCGTTCTGAGGCCCACGAGCCTCAACCTGATCGAAGCGGAGCTGGCGCTGATTTCGAACCCAAAAAGATCCCGAGGGGTCAAAGCCTCATGACTTCCAAAAAATGTCAGGGTCCGCATTGATGCCAGTCCTGTCGATGATCCTTCTCCTGCTTTTCCTGGGGGTGGTGTTCCCCCTCAGATCGATTATTCGAAAACTCAGATTCGGCTCCGCCGACCGGGCTTCATATGACCGGACGCGTCCGCTTGTGTGGTGGGTGGCCGATCTACTGTTTCTGCTCGGCTTCGGACTCGTTGTGTTCGGCCCGTTCGCACAAATCGTCGGCCTGTCCGATCTTCCAATCGTCTTCATCGGGACGACTGGTTCAAAGTCAGGCTCATCTGGCTCCACTACTGAGTGTCAAGGCCTCGATCGATGGACCTTGGTTTCCGCAGCGTCGCAGTCGGGTAATCGCTGCCCATCGCGAAAACAGTTCACATAGTCGACGCAACTCCCGAACGCATCTTCGAAGTTCTGTCAGATCCGGAGAATTACGGTTACTGGGTAGTGGGTTCGAAGGAGATTCGGGACGCTGACCATGACTGGCCGGCGGAG
>JBAUOE010000052.1:0-9619 GCA_049579585.1 Solirubrobacterales bacterium
TCAGGTCCGGCGGTCTTCGTAGCCTCTCCGAGGCTCGTCAGCGAGATCTCGCTCGCTTCAGCGAACGGCTTCAGCTTGGTGGTCAATTCCGAGATCTGGTCGACATTCGGCTGAAGTGCGGCGAACACCGGACGGGCATCGCCGGCGAAAGTGCCGAGCGCGTTGAACGTCGACCGCAGTTCACGCAGGGTCGGGGGCAGGTTGCGCAGGTTGTTGCGCATGTCATCGCTGCGCTCCGCGGTCGCGCCGGCGGTGTAAGCGGCCGAGCGGAAGAAGCCAACGAGGTTCTTTCGTTTCGCCGACAGCTTGGTCAGGTTGTTATCGCCGTTTTTGGCGAGGGAAGCCAGTTTGTCGTTGTTGTCAGCGAGGATCTTCAGGACCTTGTTGACCTGCATGAGGGTCGGGTTGGCCCTGGTGATCGTCTCGTTCAACTCATCACCGCGTGAGGCAAGCCCGGCGCCAAGCTCGTTCAGGATGATGCGGAACCTCTGCGCGTAAGGCAGGCGGTAAATGTTGTTGATCAGGTCCTGGTCGACTGCCTTGCCGTTGTTTTCCAGCGGAAGCAGGTACTGGCCGGCGCCGGTTTCACCTTCGGGCACCTGGGTCAGCAGCGGTGGCGCTTCCTCACCCGGAGGGCGGGGATCGGTCACCGAGCAGTCAATGAATTTCTCGCCGATCAGTGACTGAGGACGGATCAGGCATGACGCATCGCTCCGGAAATCCCGAAATGCGTCGTCAGTGATGTTCAGCACGATGATCGCCTTGCCGGGATCGTCCTTCTCGACCGGATCGACTCTGACGATCTCCCCCGGCATGGAAACGTCGATCGAATCGACGCTGCCGACGTTGGCTCCGGCGACACGAACGTCCTCTCCCGGCACGACGAATCCTCCGTTGTCGAAGACCGCGCGGACCTTGTACGCATCGGAGTCATCAGTGCAGCTGCGGAACAGAAGGACCGCTGCTACCACCGCGAGAATGACGAGGATGCCGATTACGACTTTTCTCATGGGACCTGCCCCGGATCACACTTGCCGACCAGGTTGCCATTGTCGAGGAAGGGGTTGGAACCGGCGATCGGCTGGGTGCTGCCGCCCGGACAGCGCTGCAGGCCGGTGAGCAGGTCGAGTCCGCCGTAGATCTCTGTGGTCGCCGGCTGGATCGCGTTTCCGTTCAGCTGGTAAACACCAGTGGCTTCAGGACGCACCCTTGTGTAGTGGCCGTTGCCGTCGTAGTTCGCGGTTGCTGCGCCAAGTCGACCGAAAGCATTGAAGATGTCCGGCGCGTAGGCGCGGGTCTCGGACACTTCCTCTTGCGAAGCGTCCATCGAGTTAACCGCAGCTTCAACGGCGGGCTCAGCCACTTTGTGGAGCGGAATCAGTGACGACGAAAGATCAGAAAGGTCGTTGTTCGGACCCGGCTTGGATGCGGCGGTCGCGAGGTTCGAGAACACCGGCTTGGCCCGCTTCAGCACCGGTCGGATGTCATCACGAAGGAAGTTGGCCAGGCCTGCGTCGGCGGCACGCCCGTTTGCGGCGACCAGCGGCTCAACGTCATCAAGCGCGACCCGGAGGTTGACGAAGGTCGTATTTGCCTGACGCAGAGTCGGTGGCAGCTCGATCAGGGTCTGGTTCAGGTTTTCATTCTGGCTGGCGATTGCGCCAAGGGCGGTGTTGGCGTTGCTGACGAGGTCGGTCAGTTCCGGCGCTACCTCACTGAGGTTGGTTACGAAGCCCGACGTGTTCTTGACGAACTCGTTCAGCTTGGTGTCCTGATCGCTCAGCTCGGCAAAAAGGCGCTGGGTAGAACTGAATGATGAGTTCGAGTACTTGAAAGTCTTGTTTGCGCCGACAGCACCATCGCCTGCATATATAGAGGAGACACCACGGATGAACTTGCGCCAGCCATTGCGGGTCCGTTCATCGAAAACGTCGAAGAACTGGTCGAGTTCGACCGCGGTTGTGGTCGAACCTTCACCGAGGACCGTGTCGTCTTCCAGTTCCAGGGCGTTGTCCGGACCCATGGTCAGGGCGATGTAATGGTTGTGGACGCTGGAAAGCGAGCTCTTCCGGATCACCGCTGTGGTGCCCTCACGCAAAGGCTCGTCGACGGTGATGTCCATCTCGGCCTGGTTGTCGTCAGAAAGCCCGACCGAATTCACGGTCCCGATCGGGTGCCCGCCAACCATCACCTGGTTGCCGGAAACGATCAGGCCGGCGTTCTGGAACTTCAGCGTGTACTTGTGCCCGGACTCACCGCCGAAGATCAGCGTGGCAACAAAAACGATCGCACAGACAAGTACACCCAGAGTTACCACCCTGAGCACTGTCGAGCTACGTCCGCGACTTGAACCGCGACTTGGTTTTGCTTGATTGGCAGTCGTCAAACTGAGCTACCCGCTATTTCTCCCCAACTTCGGAGCCTCCTTCCTGAAACGGGGATGCTACCTGAGCGGGCAGCGGAAACCTTTGTGGTGCTTAAACGAAGCTCCCGGCAGGTCACGGTCCGGAGAAACCGCCGGCGTAACAGGCGCCGGGCAGGCATGGATTGATCACCCGTCCGTTGATGTCCAGGAAGCCGGATACCATCTGCTGAGCGGTATTAGTGAGCCTCGTGTCTTCATGCGGATCCAGCCCGAAGAACGGCGCGATGTTCTGAACTGGCGGGGCCGCCGTACCCAGGAACGAACCGGGGTTGCCAGGGTCCGTCCTGACCGGGCCGGTGTCCCAGTACGCGATCGCTGAGCCGTTATGCGGATAGTCGGTGATCGGATCTATCCCCCACTGGCCGTTCACACCCGGCCAGCGCCCGGAATACACGAAAGGGTTCACCGCGCGGGCACCGATCGTGCGGGCCATGACATTTGACTGCCAGTTGGTGACGAGGTGATCTCCGAAGGAAATGTCCATCAACACCTTGTGGGCCGGCGTGTTTGGCAGCGGGTTATCGGTCATTCGATGGGCGTAACCGTTGGGCTCGCCACGATCCCACAGCATCTGGACCAGTCCGAGAACCGTCGGACGGGCCACTTCTTCGGGATAGCTCGGATTGAAGAAAGCCGAATAGGTCCCCCACGCAGACGAACGCCGGAGCAGCACCGAGTAATTCATCGCGCTGACTCCGAGCGAAGCGCGGTCGAAGTCGGGCGCGAGGGCGGTCAGCGCGCCGCCCATGATGCCGCCCTGGCTGTTGCCACGGTAGAAAGCCCGTCCGCTGCCGGTACTGATCACCGGGTCACTGCCCATGTTGAACGGGTCAACCCGAAATTCGGGGGCCGAAATCAGGCCGTCGGGATGAACCATCAAACGGGCGAGGTAAAGCTCGTTGAGCAGGCCCTGCTGCAGCCGGTCGGCGACCTTGGGGAAATTGGACATTTCGGTGAGCGCATCAACCACCGACGCGATGTCACCGGTTGACATGCCGATCTCATCGGTGCCACAAACAACGAAACCGTGTTTGTCAGCGAGGTCGCGCTGGGCCCTGGCATTGATCTCGCCACCGATGCTGCCCATCAAACCATGGCCGTAGACCAGAGCCCTCCCCGCTTCCGCCCCCGGAGCGTCAACCACCGAGTGCGGCACGATGCACTCGAAGTTCGCGTCCCAGGTGCCGGATTTCACCGGAACTCCCGCGGCGCTGAGGTTCATCGTCGCTCCGGCGCCACAGGGTTCCGGCTTGCCCGGGTTGGTCAGATAGCAGGGGACCTCAAAATGTCCCTTCACGCGCCTGACCACCTCGGCGTTCGGATTGTCGATTACCGAATCCACCGTGAAATCGGGTGCGATCGAGGCGGCCGGGATCTGCCGGTCCGCCAGGTCCGTGTCCCCCAGTTCCCCGAAAGCTTTGTCTCTCATCATCAAAGCGCGAGAAGTGTTGTTCTCGTCGCTGGCCACCGTGAAATCCCAGGTCAGGTAAAGATCGCTGCGGTTTATGCCTTTGTTCCTGAGCCGGCGAAACAGATCCTCGAAGTAGGAGCGCCGCTGGTTGATCGCGATTTTCTTCGACGGCAGGACGTCGCGGTAATAACGAAAGCCGGCCGGCGCGCTCAAAACATTGCCAGCATTGTCCTTGAGGTTGCGTAGGACAACGATGTAACGGCCTTTCGCATCGAAGTTCACCATCGGATGAATCATCAGGTTGCTGCTGGCCGGGGTCGAAGCATTCGAATCGATTTCAACCCAGATCGGATGGCGCTTGCCGGTCTGTGCGTTCAACACGATCACCGGCGCGTCGGCGTCCAGGTAGCGCCCCGGGTCGGACAGTCCGACCGCTCCGGTCTGGGCCAGCGCCTCGGGATTGTCGAGGCCGGGCACCCTCAGCACTATCGCCTGGCCCTGGCTGAAGCCGTCGCTGAGGTTGTATGGCGCCGCGTCGATCGGGATCCCATCCTTGTTCTTCGGCATCGCGTCCGTGTGAAAATTTATCCGTCGGCCGGTCTCGCTTTCGGAGTCACCGCGGGTGTAGAAGTTGCTCGGGAACGGACTCATGCAGACCGTTCCCGACTGGTCGACAGTGAAGTCGCAACGGCTGGCACGGCTCAGGTCAACTGGCTGTGGCGCACAGTCCGACTGCCTCACCATCGACAGCACCCGGCTCCTGATCTGGCCCGCCTGGGCCTTGATGTCGCGGTCTTCGCAACTGGCCACCGCGGCCACGCCACTCGCCCTCAGCGGAACCTTGACCGTGCGGAGCTGACCGGCCTTCCGGAAATTACGTTTGACGACCTTGGTGAACCGTTTGTAGTTGTCGCGGCTGTCGAAGGTCGCGGACTTGGCGACGATCCGGATCTTCCCTTTCTTGGCGCTGCGCACTTTGAGCTTGATGAACCGGTTGCGAATCAGGCGTTTCTGGTTGACGTTCGCGATCGAAACCTGAACCTTGCGTTTCTTCTTGTTTTTCGCGCTCACCGCCGCATCGGCGGAGCTGACAGCGGTAGCAGGAGCGGCCTGTGCGGATCCGATCGGCAGCAAAGTGCCGATGAATATCAGCGCGACGAAAAACTTCCACCTTTGGTTCAAGCCGGATCTCCTTGATCTGTGAGCGGCGGTTCTCTCCGGGCCGGCCGCTCGACTGCCTTCGAATGTAGCAACCCCGATTGCGGCCGGAAGGTGCGTTTCAGAGGGATTTCAGGTACCGCAGCGGGTCAATCGGCTTGCCGCCGGTCTGCCATGGGCCGATCCAGTACTCGAAGTGAAGGTGGCACCCGGATGAATCGCCGGTGTTGCCTACCCAGCCAACCGTTTGGCCAGCTGAAACCTGGTCCCCGACCTTGAGCTTTGATTTCCGGTTCAGGTGCATGTAGACGAAGGATGAGTTGTCCCCAGTGTTGGCGAGCACCACATAAAAGCCTGCAGCGCTGTGGTAGGTGCTGTACGCGACCCGGGCCTTCTTGATTGCCACCAGTTTCGTGCCGCAGCTCGCGGAGAGATCCTGGCCTTGATGGATGTGGCCGGGCCGGCCGGCACCGAAGCGGCTTCCGGAACCGCCGTAGCTAAACGGGCCACGGACCGGGAACACCTCTTTCGGGATTGCCCTGCGCGGAAGGATCCGCAGATCACGCGGCGACCGGTTCGATCGTTTCCCACCGACACTGACCACGAACGGCCGGCCGTCGTCAGCCGCTTTCGGCACCAGGGCGCGAACCGCGCTGCTGGTCCGGGCGGTGATCCGGACTTTTACGTTCTTCTTCTTGCCGGGGAACACAACCCTGCGCACCCCATCCAGGTGACGACCCGTGAGCCGCACCGTCGCCCCCGGGGTCGCCCGTCTGGTTGAGACGCACTTACTAATGCAGTAGGCATCGTCGATCTCGGGATCCCTGGCGATCTGAAGCCCCCCTCCGGACCTGGCCGAGGTGATTGCCCGATTCGGATCAACCACGCTCCCGGCGCCCGGGGCCATCTCCGGCGAGTCGGAACGCCCAGCGTCAACTACCTCCGGCAGGACGGGCCCGTTGGCAGCCGTCGCAGTGGAACCGAAAAGCAGCAGGCCGACTGTCAGGCCCGCGAGGATCGCGACGAACACAGTGGCGGCCGGTTGAAGTCGGCTTGGAGTCTTCAGGTGGTGCATCCACCGCACACGTTAGCTAATTACAACGAAAACGTTAGTTCCTGCACATGATCTTGCTGTTTTGGGGGTTTTGCCAACGAAAACGGGGTGGCAATTGGACTCCAGACCGGTGGCTATCCCACAGGAAGGTCGCCCTCAACTAACCTTGTCCTTACGTACAAGTGGTTTCGGGTTCGCCTACAGATACCTTGATTCTCGCTGTTTAACAAATCTTGCCACCAGGAGGAACCTCTACAAATGTCACCTGTCCGCCACCCCAACGTAACTGCTGCTCAGTGGGAGCCCAACGGCCTCCTGATGGGGTCGACCGACCTCACCGACGAAAGCAACCTGATCTTCGGACAGAACGTTTTCGACATCGCGACTCAGCGCGAACGCCTTCCCGATGACGTTTTCGACCGTCTCGTAGGCACGCTCGAGCACGGCGAGGCCCTTGATGTCGAACTGGCCGACGCAGTCGCCGAAGCGATGAAGGACTGGGCACTTGAAAACGGCGCCACCCATTACACGCACGTCTTCCAGCCCCTGACCAACCTCACCGCCGAGAAGCACGACTCCTTCTTCAAGCCCACCGGTGACGGCGGCACTATCGCCAAGTTCAAGGGTTCAACCCTGATCCAGGGCGAGCCGGACGCCTCCTCCTTCCCGTCAGGCGGCCTCCGGGTCACCTTCGAGGCCCGCGGCTACACCGCATGGGATCCGACCAGCCCCGCTTTCCTCATGGAAAACCCGAACGGCAAGCTGCTCTGTATCCCCACCGCTTTTGCTTCATGGACCGGCGAAGCGCTCGACGCCAAGATCCCGCTGCTCAGGTCGATGGACTCTCTGTCGAAGTCAGCGATCAAGGCGCTCAAGCTGCTCGGCGACGACGAAGCCAAACGCGTTACTTCTTCAGTTGGCCCCGAGCAGGAGTACTTCCTGATCGATGAGCAGTACTACTACGCGCGCCCCGACCTGATCACCACCGGTCGCACCCTTTTCGGCACCCAGCCGGCCAAGGGCCAGGAACTGGACGATCATTACTTCGGTGCGATCCCGGAACGGGTCCTCGCTTACATGATGGACCTCGAGAACGAACTGGCGAAACTCGGCGTTCCGATCACGACCCGCCACAACGAGGTCGCCCCCGCCCAGTACGAAGTCGCCCCGATGTTCGAGAACTCCAACATCGGTTCGGATCACCAGCAGCTGGTTATGCAGGTGATGCAGAACAAAGCGCGCCAGTACGGATTCATCTGCCTCCTCCACGAGAAGCCTTTCGCCGGAATCAACGGCTCCGGCAAGCACAACAACTGGTCGATGAGCACCGATACGGGCTTCAACCTGCTCGATCCCGGAGACACCCCGGCCGAGAACCTGAAGTTCCTGTTCTTCTGCGCCGCTGTCATCCAGGCGGTCAACAAGCATCAGGGGCTGATGCGGGCCACGGTCGCGAACCTCGGCCAGGATCACCGCCTGGGAGCCAACGAAGCTCCGCCGGCGATCATCTCGATCTTCCTCGGTGCCGAACTGGAAAAGGTCTTCGAGACTTTCGGCGCAGGAGAAGGGGATCCCCACACCCCGAATGCCACTCTGGACCTCGGTCCGGATGCGTTGCCGGACCTGCCGCTCGATGGTGGCGACCGTAACCGGACCTCACCGTTTGCTTTCACCGGCAACCGCTTCGAGTTCCGTGCCGTCGGTTCGTCAATGTCCTTGGCATTCACGAATACGGTCCTGAATACGATCACCGCCGAAGCTGTCGACGAACTCGCTGACAAACTGGCCGCAATCGATTCCGGGGACCTTTCCGCTGACGTGCTGGCCGTTGTCAAGGAGACCTACCTCGCCAACAAGCAGATCTGCTTTGACGGCGACGGCTACTCCGACGCATGGCAGGCCGAAGCAGCCCGGCGTGGACTGAAGAACCTGAAGACCACGGTTGACGCCCTGCCCGAAGTCATTGCTCCGAGCACGATCGAAACGTTCTCGAAGTACGAGGTGCTTTCCGAACGCGAACTCGAAGCTCGCTACGAAGTCTGGGTCGAGCAGTACGCGATCGGCGCGAACATCGAAGCGGAAACCGCGGCGACGATTGCCCGCACGATGATCATTCCGGCCGCCCTCAAGCACCTGGTCCTGCTTGAGAATTCAAAGGCCTCGGGTCTC
The DNA here is from genome assembly GCA_049579585.1 of Solirubrobacterales bacterium. Lineage (GTDB taxonomy): Bacteria > Actinomycetota > Thermoleophilia > Solirubrobacterales > 70-9 > 67-14. The sequence continues at coordinate 8,218 of JBAUOE010000052.1, forward strand.
GAGAGGGAAACCCGTGAATTGACTGACGCACTGATCGAGCGTACGTTCGAACTCGAAGCTGTCAACCGGTATCCAGACGGCATCGAAGAAGAGGGCCTGGACCTGGCGAAGTATGCCCGGGACCGGCAGCTCACCGCGATGCACGAAGTACGGGTTGTTGCCGACAAACTGGAACGCATCGTCGCCGACGAGTTCTGGCCGCTGCCGAAATACGCAGAGATGCTTTTCATCAAGTAGATCCGCAGCGTCCAACTGCTCCAGGACAAACTCCCGTCGGGGTCGACCCGGCGGGAGTTTTTCGTTAACCATCGTCAGCGAGCCAAATCGTCAACCGACCCACAGGTCCGGGTCGGTTTTGCCGTCCCTGCGACCCCTTAACCGACCCGGAGCAACGAGCGGGACCAGAACAGAGGGGTCCGGGTCGGTTTTGCCGTCCCTGCGACCCCTAAATCGACCCGGAGCCCTCGTGGCCAGGGACGGCAGGCCCTTTCAGGGCTTGACCACCACGACCCGATTCATCGCAGCGAAGCCATAGACCCGTTTTGCTTCCGGGGTCGGCACCCTCACGCATCCGTGTGAGGCCGGATATGGCGGGATGTCGTTGTATTCGTGGAACGCAATCCCGTTGTTGAAATAGGAGGCGTACGGCAGCCAGACGCTGTACGGATAGGACCAGGACTGGAGTTCCTTGCGGAACACCCGGTAGCGACCAGTCGGCGTGTCATATCCCGGCTTTCCAGCCGATACATGGATCGCTCGTTTGGTCCGGCCGTTCTTGACCAGCAGCAGCACACCTTTTTCCAGATGCACCTCAAGGAAGCGGTTTGGTTTCTTCGCTTTCGGCTTCGGCCGTTTCGCCTTGCGGAGGGCCGCGTTGGTTGCCGGTCCGGCGACGCCGTCACGGCCCAGTCCCTCCCAGGCCTGAAACGCCATCACCGCCTGCTGGGTCTGGTAGCCGGCGACACCATCCACCCCGCTTCGTGGCAGGTAGCCGATGTCGGCCAGTTTCTGTTGAAGGGCCAGGGTGCCGGTGGAGCGCGAATCACCGGAACCACCACGGACCTTCGGTACCTTCGGCTCTTTCGCCGGTGGTTCGAAATCGGACCTGTCCTTCGGCGCCTCGACCGTGACCCCGCCAGAGATCACCTTCGCCGAATCAACCTGTTCGAAAGAAGTGAGGGTGTAGGTGATCTGCGCGACCCGGGCAGCAACGACTTCGTCCTGGCCCTTCGAACGTTTCGTCGGGTCGGTCGGAATCCCTCCGAGGAACTCCCCGGAGAGTTGAACAACCGCGTCGCCAGTTTCATCGATCGTCAGTTCCCTGAGCTTTACCTGGTCCGGTATCGCGGTATCGATGTCTGCGCTGGTGTCGGTCTTTGCTTCGTTCGATGGCCCGGCCAGC
>JBAUOE010000053.1:0-6196 GCA_049579585.1 Solirubrobacterales bacterium
ACCGATGCGAGCAACCTCGACCCGGAGCCGGATTACTACGGCGCATATGTACGCAACCTGAACGACAACACCACCACCTTGCGGTCGAACGACAACGATTACGCAATCTCGTTGAATATCTCCGGCGATGGCAGCAGGGTTGCCTGGTTCGAAGCTGGCGGATTCACGCCTGACAGTGAACCTGATGTCCGCGGGATATTCACCCGTCCTACGGGTGGAGGGGCCGCTGAGTTCGCTTCGAGGCCAGCGGGCAGCGCCCCGGTGTTGCTGCCCGGAGTGGGCTACGTCTATCCGCCGGGATCGGGAGTCAGCACGATCAGTGCGGACGGTCGTTTCGTGACTTTCGACGGTGCGGGCAGCAGGCTTCCGGGCGGCAGCCAGCAGGGCCAGGTATTCCGTCGTGATCTCAGTACTGGTGAAATCGAACTGGCCGCGAGGGATTCGGGGGGAGCGGCAGCGATCGAGTTTTCACAGGGAGCATCGATCAGCTCTGACGGTAGCCGGGTCGCATTCTCGTCCTACGCGAAACTGGTGCCGGAGGACGTCGATTCCGGTGCTGACGTTTACGTGCGTGACTTTGCGAACGGTACGACCACGCTCGTCTCGAGGGCAAACGGCGTCGCTGGCGATCCAGCCGACGCTGCCGTTGAAGCCTCGATGATCAGCGGTGATGGAAACCGGGTCGTTTTCTCAACCAGGGCGGCCAACTTCGGTCTTCCGGGCGGTGATGAGCAGGTATACGTCAGGGATATTTTGACTAACGAGACGATTCTGGTGTCTCGCAATGCCGGGGTTGAAGGAGACAATGACTCCAGCGATCCACGGATCAGTGGTGATGGTCAGAAGGTGGTTTTCGCGAGCCGGGCCACCAACCTCGACCCCGCTGATATCGCCCCGAATCGCGACATTTTCGTGAGGGATCTCGCTGCCAACACAACAACGCTGGTTTCTCGTATGGAGGGACTGGGCGGGGCGACCACCCCGGGGACCAAGTACTCGCCAGCGATCAGTTCCGACGGCAACGTTGTTGCCTTCGAGACCGAAGATCAGGCGATCGCTCCCGAGGGTGGTGTGTGGCCGGCGTTCAGGGAACAGGTCGTGTCAAGGGTTCTCTCCACCGGAGCCAACACCCTGGTCAGCAGGGCTGCTGGTGGAACGGCTGCCGAAAAGGGAGCCGGTCGACCATCGATCGACGGTGACGGTTCAGTGATTGCATTCGAGTCTTCATCAACGAACCTCAAGGCAGGACTGGGTGGTGATAGTCACGACGCGGTGTTCATCCGTGACTCGGTATCCGGAGAGATCTCCGGGCCGCCCGCTTTCGGCCGGCCTTCCAACAGTCAGGGTTCCGGATCCCCGGCGGTCAGCGAAAACGGGCAGTGCGTTCACTTCACTGCGACCGGGTTCAACGAAGCCAGCGGAGACTTGAGCGACCTTCGGGGGAGCTATGTGAACGTGGTGTCCGGCACCTGTACAGATCCTCGCCAGGATGAGCACGCCGATCCGCCGCCGCCGCCGAAGCCGAAGCTTTCGAAGGTCAAGTTGACCAAGAAGAAGTTCGCGGTAGCGAATAAATCAACCGCCAAGATCGCCAAGAAAAAGAAGAAATCTCCCAAGGGCACCAAGGTTAAGTTCAGGGTGAGTGAAAACTCGTCGGTGACCATCAAGATCGAAAAGAAGGTCACCGGCCGGAAGGTCAAGGGCAAATGCCGCAAAGTGACGAAGAAGACCCGGAAGAAAAAGAAGTGTTCGCGCTTCGTGAACAGCGGCAAGCTGAAGCGCCGCGGGCTTCAGGCTGGTAACCACAAGGTCTATTTCAGTGGACGGATCGGCAAACGTAAGCTGAAGCCAGGCAAATACCGGGTTCAGCTGATCGCCTACAACTCAGCCGGCGCTTCAAACAAAGTGCGCCGTCCCTTCCGCATAGTCAAGCGTTAGGCGAACTACCCGATTTCCAAATCAAGGACGGTGGCAGATGAGGTTTCAGAAGGTAGTAATTGGTTTGCTGGTCATGCTGATCGGTGCGTTTGCCCTGGCAGGCCCCGCGAACGCCGGTAAGCCAGCTTCGGGTTTCTGGTTCTCGGCAACCGTCGATCCGGACAACGACAGCAACCTTTCATCGATCCAGTTCAAAGTTGTCGGCGGCAAGAAACTGAAGAAGGTCACCATCTACTGGCAATGCGGGAAAAAGAGCGGGTACCACAACTTCACCAACCTGCCGATTCCTGTCGGGATCCACAAGAAGAATCGATTCAAGCTCGTCGGAGCAACAACTCCGCCGACCGGTCAGTCCCAGAAGGACTTCACGTTGAAGGGACGGTTCACTTCGAAGAAGAGGGCGAACTACTCGATGAAACTGCAGGGCTGTGGTCCGAAGACGACCGGAAAGCTCAAATACGCCGAGAGTTAGCCGACACTCGAAGCAGTTGCTGACTGACTGGCCGGGTTTTTGCGAGCCCAGTAGACGATCTCCGACGATTCGCATATGACCTCGCCGGTGTCGGTGACCAATACCGGCACCTTCGAACTTCCAGACAGGCTTCTGGCTTCCTGGCGGCCCGCGGTCCGGTTGAACAGATCCGGAAGAAAGCCGAAGCCCCGAGCCTTGACCACCTCAGGTTCATGCCCGGCTTCCTTCAGCGCACGATGGGCTTTGCCACAAGGGTGGAGGTCACGAGGTCCTGGGTCGGTGTTCCAACAGACGTAGAGCTTCATCGGCACACAGTATCCGGGTGAGCTTCGGAATCAGGACTTCTTGCGTTTCTTTTTCCGGTCGGCCTTTCCCTTGCTCGCTTTCTTCTTGCCCTTGGATTTGGCTTTCTTCTTTTTGGTGCCTTCCGCCTGTCCTTGCTGGCAGACGAGTAGCTCATCACGCAGCTCGATCGGAAATGCTTCGCTCATTTTCAGCTCAACCCCGAGCTCGCTGGCGGAACCCTTCATCCACCCGGCGACCGAATCGAGCGCATCCTGATCGACGAAGTAGATCTCACAACGGGCGCCGGCGAAGCCTTCGTGCTGCTTGATTGAGGCCAGCCTGAGAACGTCTGCCGCGATTTCGTTCTGTTGGATGGATTTCAGCTTGCCGGCCGTGGCTTGAACCAGAATGATCCTGCTGTTACCACGGGTGACGCCGTCTGGCTCAAAGTCACCGTCACCGAGCGGTACGGATGTCTGAACCAGCGTCTTGTATCCGGGCGTCTCGAGAAGATCGTTGAACACCTTTCGTTTCGCTCTGGTTTGGACAGCAGCCAGGGAGGGGAGGGCCTTCGGTTTTTTCTTCGACAATGTTTCGCCCTTTCTGGCGGCAATGAAGCGGGATCGGCTGGCCCTACTCTTTCAGACCTATGCGGTCGTGAAGCCGGCGCAATGGCGCCGGCGACCACCAGTTCCAGGGGCCGAGCAAGGCCATCAGTGATGGCACCAGCAGAGCCCTGACAATCAGGGCATCAATCAGTACGCCAATCGCAACCCCGATGCCGATCTGTTTGATGAAGAGGACATCGGAAGTAACGAAAGCCCCGATTGCCACGGCCAGCAGGATCGCCGCCGCGGTGACTACCGCACCGGTGCGGGCAAGCCCGACTGCCACTGCCTCGCGGTCTTCCATTCCGGAGTCGTGAGCCTCCTTGATCCGGCCCAGCAGGAAGACCCCGTAATCGGTCGACAGGGCAAACACCAGCGTTGCGGTGACCAGGAAGTCAGTCGGTTCGATGCCGCCGTCAGCGGTATAGCCGAGCAGGCCCTCGAATCGGCCGTCCTGGAAAATGAGGGTGAGCAAGCCAAGGGTCGAACCCACGGTGAGTACGTTCATCAGCAACGCTTTGACCGGCAGGATCACCGATCCGGTCATCAACCACAGCACCACGAACGTGAGGACCGCGAGCAAGGTGATGGCCAAAGGCATTAGCTCCCCGATGCCGTTCTGCTGGTCGATGAATGCAGCGGCTTCGCCTCCAACCAGTACCGGTAACGGACCCGGGTCGGTGCGGATTTGCTCGACCGCTTCGCGGGCCATTTCACCGGCAGCCGTACCGTCGGCGATGGCGTCGATTCTCCAGGTTTCGGAATTCAGCATCACCGGTGACTCGATGGCACCGACGCCCGGAGTTGATGCGACTCGTCGGGCGAACTGCGTGACCTGATTCGCCTGGTCGGGCGAAGCTTCAACGACCAGCAGGATCGGACTGCTGTCCTGTCCGGGGAAGTCGCTTGCGAGCGCGTCGGCAACCGTGCGGCTGCTGAGTCCTTCAGGCACGCTCTGGGCGTCTACCGGTGTCCAGATTGCCCTCAATGCCGGCAGGGTCAGCACGATCATCAAGATCGCGGTCACGGCAGCGATGGTCCCGGGCCGTTTCATTACCCGCCCGGCAATTCGATACCAGCGGTCGTGGGCACTACCGCGATCGCGGGCTTTCAGTTTTACGTTCCACAGGGCGAAGAATGCGGGCGCGATGGTCAGGGAAGCGATGGCTGCGACGATCGCGACGATCGCGCCGCCGATGCCCATCGACTGGAGGAATCCAAGTGGAAAGATGATCAGGGTTGCCAGGGCGAGGGCGACTGTGAGGGCGCTGAAGACGACCGTTCGGCCAGCGGTGCTCATCGTGTCGCGGATCGCCTGGACACCCGGCCCGCTGCGTTCGAGTTCCTCGCGATACCTGGTGAGCAGGAACAGCGTGTAGTCGATCGCCAGGCCGAGGCCCAGCCCGATGACCAGGTTCAGCGCGAAGATCGAGAGCTCGTAGACCTGGTTGATTCCACGAAGTGCGAGGAAGGTGCTGAAAATGGTCGCAATGCCAATGGTCAGCGGCATCAGTGCTGCCCGGCCACCTCGAAAGAAGAGAAAGGAAAGCACGATCAGAAGGGGGAAAGCAAAGGTTTCAGCCCGGCCAAGGTCTTCGGAGATCTGGTCGCCCAGCTGTTCGTTGGCCAGCAGCAGGCCACCGAGGACCACATCTTCACGATCGCCGAGGCTCTCGTCCAGGGCTTCTGAAACAGTGTCATCGTCCGCGTCATCAACGAGCGTTGCGGCGAGGTAAGTGGAGCGGCCGTCGGTGGAGGTGAGTCGCCGTGCGGCAGCCTGGCTGTCGATTGCCGACGTGACTGAAGCAACTCCTGCAATCGATCCGATCTGCCTGGCCAGATCCTCGATCTCCTGCTCCGAAGTCTTTGAGTTGACCGGTGCCGTCGGCGTATAGAGGGCAATGACGTCGGGATTCGCACCGAGACCGCTTGCCTGTTCGACCCTGACTTCAGCAATCGCGGAGTCAGAGTCTGCGTCGGTGAAGCCGCCATCGGAGCTGAGCAAGCTGAAAACCGGGCCACCGGCTCCAGCCGCGAAGAGCGTGAACACCGCTGCGATCAGCAATACCCGCTTGGGGTGGGCGAAAATGCGGTTGGCGATCGAAATAAGAATCGGTGGCTCCTGTATTGACCGCTACGGTCATCGATGGGTTGACGGATGTCAATGTACAGATGTACATGTACAAGTGTCAAGTCACACGCTAACATGAGCCCATGGAGGCTTCACGAGAAGACATCGAACGCACGCCCCGCGGCCAGGGAAGTCTGCTTCGCCAACGGTTGATCGACGCCACTCTGGCTTTGCTGGATGAAGGCAGTGATCCCGCCACGATCTCGATCCGGGGAGTGACCAGAAAGGCCGGCGTTTCTCCGACAGCGTTCTATCTCCATTTCGATTCCCACGAACAGTTGATTCGTGAGGTGATTGAGCACTGCTTCACTGATTTCCGGACGATGCTTAATGCCGCAACCGCGCAGACCTCCGACCCCTGGCAGCGCCTGGTCGATGCCGGAGTCGCCTACATGGGGTTCGCCCGTGAACAGCCTGCCCGATATCGCCTGATCTTTTCAGCCGACTGGGAGGTACTGGGAATCGAAGAGGGGGAGGACAGCGGCCTTGAAGTCGCCGATGCCGCTTTCGCTGACCTGATCGAACTGATTGCTGCCTATGTGGGCTCCAATATCGAGGATCCGGCTGAGCTTGATGTTCTCGGCCTGGGCCTCTGGGCTGGTCTGCACGGTTACGCGACGCTCTGCCATTCGCAACCCAGCATGGCCGTCACCACCGACGAGCAGTACGCCTCGCTGCTCGCGAAAACCTGGCTGGGGCCGAAGTCCGGCGTCTAGTGCAGTTGCGGGAAGCTTGGTTAGGGTGTGATTTCACCTTTCACCG
>JBAUOE010000054.1:0-20144 GCA_049579585.1 Solirubrobacterales bacterium
TAACTCGCCAGAGTTTCATGTGTCGCCCCATTTCCCGGTGGCACCAGTGTTGCTCGAGGGCTCACAGAGCACCAAGGTCGGGCAAAGCTTTGGAACCATGAAGGTCGGCTACTACGACCAGTACGGCAACCCGATCCCGCTCAAGGTATCCGCGCGGATCGACGGTGAGATAAACGACCAGGGCAGCACCGGCGGGGATTTCTACAGCACCAACGGACCGGCCAACTTTGTGTGGGCGGTCCCGGATGTCAACGGTGAGGCCACCCTTCCAGCCCTGACCGCCAACGGAGTACCCGGTACCTGGAAACTCACCCTGGGCGGTGAGGGCACCGATCTCACCACGGAATACCAGATGAGCAACCTGACCGGTGACGCTGCAACGATGACCCTGTCGCTGTCACCGACGTTGGTGCCAGCTGACGGCGTCTCGGAAGTCAACGCGACAATTCAACTCACCGATCAATTCGACAATCCGGTTGCCGGCGATCAGGTCGACTTGAGTTCGGACGGAACCCAGGGGATCGGTCCGGTGACCGACCATGGTGACGGCAGCTATATCGGTCTGATCACGGCTTCAACCAAAGCTGGCCAGTTCACGATCACGGCAACCGATTCCTCGGTGGGCACCTCACTTTCCAAATCAGCGGATTTGACCCAGACTGCCCTGGCACCCGAGACCATCACGCTGACGCTTTCGCTCGCGAACCTGCCGGCTGACGGCAAGTCGACGACAAAAGCAGAAGCCGTTGTTCAGGACCGGTTCGGCAACGCCGTGCCCGACACCCAGGTCGCTTTCGCCAGCGATGGAGGACAGTCAATCGGCCCGGTTTCAGAAATCAGTCCGGGTTCCTTTTCGTCAACCATCACTGCGAGCAAGGCCGCCGGAAGCAGCCAGATATCCGCATCCCTGATCGGGGCAAACCCGGCCGTGTCAGCGGGGCAGACCCTGCAGCAGACGACCGTAAAAGTCATCAAGCCGAAGCTCAAGTTCACCAAGAAGCCGAAGAAAAAAGTGAAGGCCAAAAAGGTCAAGTTCAAATTCAAGGTGACCAAAGGCAAAGCCAAGAGCTTCCAGTGCAAGCTCGACAAGAAGAAATGGTCGAAGTGCAAGTCACCGAAGAAGATCAAGCTGAAAAAAGGCAAGCATGTCTTCAAGGTGCGCGGTGTCGCCACCGACGGCAGTTTCGGCAAAACCCTGAAGTACAAGGTGAAGCGGGTGGGCTGATCCGGGCCGGCTGGCTCCGTCTGGACTGCTGCCCGAGTCCGTCGGCCTACCGGCGGACTACCTGATCTATTCCGTCAAAGACTGCTGGAAAGCTGCCGACACATCGGCGACATCGCCGCCGACTTCGAACAGTCCGGGGATGATTTCATCGAAGGTTGCGCCGCCCACGTAGAGGCTGAAGATCTGCTTGCCTTCGTCGGACTCCATGTAGCCGGCGAGCCCCTGCGTAGTGACAAACAGCCGGAACTCCGGCGGGTAGGGCCGGACGCTGGTTCCGGTCTTCGCGGCAACCTTGCCCCGGGCGGGGCTGTCAGCACCCGAAGACGCCAGCGATCCGCTCTCACCGAGAACAGGGAGCCCGGCCTCGAAGTCAGCGGACCAGGGTCGCTCGGTAATCCACTGCAGCCAGGCGTTGATCGCTTCGGGTGTCGCCGAGGCCGGGTCGCCGCCGTGGCCGTCGACCAGGACAACCTTCGATGGCTCGATATCCGCATCATCTTTGACCAGCGCATTGATCGTTTTCAGGCCGTCGTCGCAGTCATCGGATCCCAGATCGATCGCCAGGTAACAGAGCATCATGTCCGCCCCCTGGTTGTAGGAAGTGGTGAGAATCATTGATCCGAACTCTTTGATCGGCGGTGAGGTGAGCGCCGCAACTTCATCGCTTTTCTCGTAAGCGTCGAAAGCGGGAAGGCCTTCAAGGTCGTTCTTGTCAGTCGGGTTGGTCACCTTGACCCCGGCTTCCTCCAGTTCTGCAATGAAAAGTGTCTTGGCGAACAGGGCGGGGTCGGGCGGGATCAATGAGCGGACCGCCGGGTCGCCGTCGGCCTCGATCGAGCCTTCCACTTTCAGAGAGTTGGGATTGTCGCCCGGAATGACACCTAGATCCTGGCCAGATTCCTCGCCGCCACCATCGCCTTCGACTGTCTTCACGTCGACATCGACGGAATAGAGGTCTGTTTCCGGGATGACTTCCACCTTGACCGGCTCGCCGGGCTCGGTCGGCGTCAACTTGATGTCAACCTGGTTGTCGTTGATGACAATCGGCGAAACAGCGCCGCCGCCTGTCCCTCCGGCGTCATAGGCCTCGAACAGCCGGTCGTCGATGTTGACATCACGAACACTTTTCACGCCGGAATCAGCGGTCTGTTTCGCGAGAGCACTCAGCCCTGCCAGCGGATTTCCCTCCGGGATCGAGGCTCCCGGGATCGCGTTCGCATAAACCTTGTCGATCGAAGAACTGTTGAAATCGCCCTTCATCGCACCACGTCCGCCCATTGCCAGATCGCCCATCGCGACCAGTACCAGTTCGCCTTCGACCTCATACACCGGGGTGGTGATTTTCTTGTCGGGCCCAAGGGTCTCGTAAGCGCTGGCTACCGTGAAGTTCTTGGCAGTCGAGCCGAGGACAGTCATGATTTCATCGCCGGCCGCAAGAGTCGGGTCATCTGACCCGACCGGCTGAACGCGGTAGGTCCAGCGGGCGCTCGAGTAAGGGTCCTTGGCAAAAATCTTCTCCGCATCAGCAGGCAAGCTGCCGACCCGGGCCTCCCGGCCGTTCTCTCCGGAGACGGTCGATTCTCCGTCATCGCCTCCACAGCTGGCCAGCGCGAGCGTCGCGGCGCAAGCGAAAGCCGCCAGGGCCATGAGGACGGAACGACTTCCAAGACTCATTGTTCGGGGCATTCGCCGATATTAGCTTCGGCCGCGACCCCCTTGCTCCACCGGTCCGGCGGAAGGTTCGTTTGACCTACTTCGTCGGTTTTTTCGCGGCCGGTTTCCTGGCTGCGGGTTTTCTCGTCGTCTTCTTTGCTGCAGGTTTCGTTGTCGACTTCGCCGCAGCTTTGGCCGCTGGCTTTTTGGCCGCTGGTTTCTTTGCGGCGGGTTTCCGGGCTGCTGGCTTCTTCGCGGCCGGCTTCTTTTTCGCGGCAGGTTTAGCCGCGGGCTTCTTGGCGGGCTTCTTCTTTGCGGCCGGCTTTGCTGCTGGCTTCTTAGCGGCTGCCTTCTTCTTTGCTGCCGGCTTGGAAGCAGCTTTGGTGGCCGGCTTCTTTTTCGCCGCCGGCTTTGATCCCCGTTTGGCAGGATTGGCGTCCGCGAGCGCCTTCTCAATCCTGGTGATCGCTTCCTTGATCGACTTCTCGGCGTCCTTTGCTTCCTTCAGCAGGCGTTTCCTGGTTGCGGTGTAGTCAGTCTCGACTCTTGACTTGGCGCTTTCGGAGGACTCTCGCACTGCTTTCTGAACTGCCTTTGATTCGTTGACCGAAAACTCTCGAATCTTTTCGACTGACTTCTCGAGCTGGTCAATGGCTTTGTCGATCGGTGACGGCACGTAATCCCCCTCGGGTAGCTGGTCACTCGAGTGTAGCCGCAGATTTCACCGTGATCATGAAAAATCTTGAGGTCGCCTTGCGCGGAGGTGAGTCGGGCGGTGCTCACCCGAGTCAAGGACCTTGATCATCTCCGTCCAGATCCGGATGTTCTTTTCGACCAGTGGCAAGCCAACTTCGGTCACCACCTGATCGAAGCAAGACCCTTCGATGCGCTTCAGTTCCTCTCTTGCTTCGACCCGGTACCAGGGGTTGCGGTCAACGACATTCACTTCGTCGAAGCCCGCATCAGCCAGCGCCGATTCGTAGCGATCAACCGAGGCCATCCCGAAACTCAGGCCCTCGGCTTTCAGATACCGCTCCATCGCTTCCGACGGAGGACCGTCATGGGAGGTCAGCCAGTCGCTGGCGACCAGGCTTCCGCCCGGCTTCAGGATCCGGAAGACCTCGCGGAAGAGAGACTCTTTGTCAGAGACGTGAATCAAGGCATCCTTGGAGAAGACGATGTCGAAGCTGCCATCCGGAAATGGAAGCGGGCCGGACTGTCCTCGGACAAATTCGACCCGCTGACCCAGGTTCGCTCGCGCGGCCCGTCGCCGGGCAGCTTCAATAACCGGCGTTTCGACATCGAAGCCCGTGATGTGCGCGAGCGGGAATTCTTCGGCCAGGAATACGGTGATGCCGCCCGATCCGCAACCGATGTCAATCACATCCTTGCCCGAGAAATCGAGGCCTCCGACGATGCGCCGGACCTCATCCGGCCCTCCGGGACTCAGGTAACCATCGCCCCAGAGCGCTTCCAGAAACCGGATGTGCGAGTCGTCGTACTCTGGTTTCGGAGATTTACCCGGCTGATCGATGTCTGTCTCTTCCGAAGTCACACGACCATGATGGCGACTGGCGACTGACCTCTCGGTCCGACGGCAACCGGGCTGCGCCAAGGCGGATTTGCTCGTGACTGAACACCACGTGGTATTTTGATCGAAATGGGGAAAAATCCAGCAGTGCTCGTCCAGTCCGAACATCTGCATGGAGGCAGAATCAATCGCCGTTTCGCACCCGCTTTGATCGTGGCTACTTTGGCCTGCGTTGCCGGGTTTGCGCTTCCCGCCACCGCAAGTGCCGACCTGGCGTTCAGTTCCCCGGTAGATGGTGGTCTCTACCAGTCGCCACCGACCTTTGACGGTGAACGCTCGCTCGATCCGGATCTGGACCCGACCACCACGGTCAACATCTCTTCGCCGACGCAATGGCAGAGCTGCGATCCGACGATCGACTGCACTTATCTCGGAACCATTGAGCGCAGCTACACGCCGCTCGAGGAAGCCGGCAACGTCGACGAGTGGGGGCCGGAACCGGCCCCGGCGAACAGTTTCTTCCCGGCTTACCTGCCTTTCGGAAACGCGACCACCCCTGGGATGCCCGACGGACATTTCATTGCCGAAGCGAAGCAACCAGGAGTTCTTGGTCCCGACGCAACAGTGACGATCTCATTCGACGTCGACTCGGTCGCGCCCAACACGACATTCACTTCCTCGCCCGCCCAGTTTTCGCAGGACACCTCACCGACCTTCGGGTTCACGATGAATGACCCCGCCCCTTCATCCGGTGCGGGAACCCCCAAGTTCATGTGCAACCTCGACGGAGCGGGCTTCTCGGCCTGTGAAACCGGTGATGAGTTCACCACTCCCGAAGGCAACCACACGCTTCAGGTCAAGGCGATTGACCTCGCCGGAAACGAAGATCCGACCCCGGCCAGTTACTCCTGGATGGTTGACCTCACGCCCCCGGTGCTGACCATCAACCAGCCGCTCTCCAAGGGCCGATACCTGCTTCATCAGGTGCCGGTCAACGTGAACTGCACAGATCCGCTCGCCGGTGGTCCGCCGCCGGTCGCTTCCGGCGTACCGTCCTCAGGACCGGGCGCCTGCACTTCGACGCCGGTCAATCAGGAAGTCCTGAGCCCGCACAAGTTCACCCTTACCGCCACCGACCGGGCTGGTAACTCGTCCAGCAAATCAATCGCCTACGTGGTCGATCCGCCGGATTACGGAAACTTCATCAAGCAGAGTGGCCCACTGGCCTACTACCGCCTTGATGAAACGGTTGGCTCCGCCGACATGATTGACCGGTCCGGCAACGGCCATAACGGCATTTACCAGAACGGAATCGCGCTGGGCCGCGATGGCGCCACTTCCTGCGAGCGTCGTCCGCACCCGCCAAGGGCCTGCGAACTCGATCATCCGGCTGAGAACAAAGCCGGCTACTTCCCGCCCCGGGACGGCCACGGTTACGTCAACGGAATTGCCGCCCCGACCACCGCTTACACAATGGAAGCCTGGGTCAAGCCGGCCGACAGCGCCGACATGATGGTGATGAGCCACGGCGGTGGAGGCCAGCTCTTCATCAAGGACGGCAAGCTCGCTTTCCGCCAGGTTCAGGACACGATCCACTCCAACGGTGCCGTCGCCTCGGGTGTCTGGAGCCATGTCGCCGCCACCTGGAACGGCAGCACCACCCGCCTTTACGTGAACGGGGTTCAGGTGGCCAGCTCGAACTCGGCAAACAAGACACCGTCAGGCATTTCAACTTTCTACGTCGGTTACGGCGAGATGGCCCCGTGGTTCCACGGCGACCTCGATGAAGTTGTCTATTACTCCCGCGCCCTGAACGCACACGCGTTCCAGGACCGCCGGAAGATCGGTGTAGCCAAGGACAACCCGTCAGTTGAGCGCGGCAACTCCGAACTCAATACCGAAGGTCCATTCACCGACCCGTCGGCGCCGAAGAACAACGGTCTTTACGCACCGACCAAGGTCCCGGTCGCGGAATTCACCTGCACCGACCCGGACGACCTGCCGGGTGATTCGGACGTTGACAGCTGCACCGCCACTGTGGACGGCAGTCCGATCAGCAGCGGTGACGCCCTGCCGGATTCAATCGGCAACCACGTATTCATCGTGACCGCGATCGACAAGGGTGGCAATACCTACGTCCATCAGCACAGCTACTCGGTAAAAACCTTCAAGGACCTTTACAACACCGATTCACCGATCGCTTATTACCGACTCGGTGAGGCCTCCGGTTCAGCAATGGCCGACTCCTCGGCAAACGGCCGCCACGGTGAATACAAGAACGACCAGGATTCCGGACCGGTCGGGATCTCCGGCGACGGGGATCGGGCCCGCAACTTCTTCGGCGCCGGTGGCTACGGCTACGTAAACGGTATTGCGGCCCCGAAATACCAGTCCACCCTCGAAGCCTGGGTCAAGCCGGCCGACGGTCGCAACCAGGCGATCCTCGGACATGGCGACGCCGGTGAGATCTACATCAGGGATGGTTTCTTCCACTTCCGTCACATGGACAAAACCGTCACTTCTTCAGTGCCGGTGGCCGTCGGGATTTTCCAGCAGGTAGTTGGCACCTGGGATGGCGTCCACATCAGGATCTACGTTGATGGCATCGAGGCTGGAAAGGTCGAGCAGACCAAGCGTCCAAGCTCGATCTCGACTTTCTACGTCGGTTACGGGGAACTTGCCCCGTGGTTCCGCGGATCAATCGACGAAGTCGCCTATTACGGCACGGCTCTTCCCGCCGCCCGCGTTTACCAGCACTGGCTGGCCGACCCGCCGGCAGAAGGTGATGAGGGCCCGCCGGTAGATTTCGATGAACCGGTGAGCAGTAACGATCCGCAGCAGACCGGAACTCCCGGTGACGGCAGCTCCGCCGGGCATGGCAAGGGAGCCGAATCAAGCTCGTCCGCCCGGTGCGTGAAGGCGAAAAAGGCCGTGAAGAAGGCCAAAGCCAGGCACAAGAAGGCGAAGAAGAACGGCTTCCGGAAGAAGGCCAGGCGCACCGGCAAGAAGCTGGCCAAGAAGCGCAGCTTCGCCCGTTCCGCCTGCTGAAGCGCAGCGCCGACCCCTCGTGGGACGAGATCTCAGGTAATTCACAGAATTTGATCCTAGACTCGGTTTATGGACAAACTGAAGAACCTTCCTGGACGGCGTTACCTGATGGTGCTCGCGGCAGTTGCGGCGTTGCTGACCGGGAGCGCATTCCTCTATGCGTGTGGCAGCAGTGACGGTGACGGCGACGAAACCGCAACCCAGCAGGAAGAAGATCTTCAGGATTCAGCCTCGACAGCTTCATTCGTTGAAGGTGCCCTGGCTGAAGACATCACTGAAATCTCCTGCACGCTTACCGATGGAACCGACACGACCTGCAACGAACTGACGATTGCCGGCACCCCCGCGAATGCGGAAATCGGACCGTTCTGTCCGGAGACAACTTCTACCAAGGCGAAAGATGCCGGCATCTGGATCGATGGCGAGAACCTCTATGACGCCGATGGTGAATTTATCGTCAGCCTTGCCGACATCTATGACGATCCGAACTGGAAGCTCTACAACGATGACGGCACCGTGCGAGTCACCGACACCAAAGAGGCTTTCGAAGCTGCGGCTCGACCCGACGTGGACGAGCAATACGAGAACTATTGCGTTGAGGGTCAGATCAAGTGGCTCGAAGATGGGAAACCGGTCGAAGCTACCTATGAGATTCCGGACCACCCGACCAACACCGGTGAAGCCACCGAAATAACCGGCAAGGTGGGCGTAACCCTGAACGGCGTGGTCATCGACCCGTCGGCGCCGGTTGCCGCGATTCTCGGGGCCTACACAATTGCCGCATTTGATGATTGCGGTGGTCATGTGAATCCGGTCGAGGGGTACCACATCCATGCCGCCACCGACTGTTCTGAAGTTGGAGAAGCAGAGGAGGGAGAAACCAGGGCTTTCGCGATCGCGATGGATGGTTTCTCGATCCACAGCCCTTACGCCGACGGCGATGAACCTTCGGATCTCGACCAGTGTGGCGGGCACGAGACCGAAAGCCTCGGTTATCACTACCACGCGAATGCACCGGAGGACAATGCTGTCCTGAGTTGCCTGATGGGTTCAGTTGTTGAAGGACAGAATGCCGCCGCCGGTGGACCTCCTGCCGGTGGACCTCCTGCCGGTGGGCCTCCCGCCGGCGAAGCCCCGGCGGAATAGAAGCAAGGTAGCCGCCCGGACCCGTCGGCACAGGCGGGCAGCGGTTCAGTGCATTCGATCCTGAGAAACGATCGCCGGCCGGTCGGGACGACGGTCCAACCAGATCGCGGGGAGACTGTACTCAGGTATGAGAGGTCCATCCGTTCGTGGGTTCAAACTGCCGTATTGGATACAAAAAGCCCCGAATAGCCGACGAATATCGGAAGTTTTGCCATAGATTGATGAAGATCGGATACAATCTCGGCGGGACGGAAAATATTCCGAGGAGAGGATGAACATCATGAAGCGTCTCTTTACATGCATGGCCGTCGTATTGGCGGCAGCAGGGCTAGCAGCATGTGGCTCTGATAGCAGTGATGACAGTTCAAGCAGTAACGAAGGGCCAATCACCCTTGGCTTCGCAATCGGCGAGACCGGATTCATGGAGCCCTACGACGTGCCGGCAAGAACCCTTGCCGAGATGGCAGTCGCAGACATCAACGCCGACGGTGGAATTGAAGGCCGTCAGGTCGAGATCATCTCAGCCAACACCAAGTCGAAACCTGAACTGGCCGGTAACGCCGCCACCCAGGTGATCAGCGACGGAGCCGACGTAGTTGTCACAAGTTGTGACTTCGACCAGGGTTCACCCGCCGCGATCGTCGCCCAGGAATCAGGCAAGCTCGCGATGTCGACCTGTGCCGCATCGACCGCGTTCGGTCCAGGTGGAATCGGTCCGCTCGCATTCACGATGGCCACGGCAGCACCTGTCGAAGGCGCCACGATGGCGGAATGGGGTTACAACGAGAAGGGCTGGAAGACATCGGCCACGATCCTCGATGACACCCTGGAATTCACCAAACAGACCACGGCAGGATTCATCGATCGCTGGAAGGAACTCGGTGGAGAGGTCCTGAAGGAAACCACGTTCAAGCAGGGCGACCCGTCGATCGCCTCGCAGATCAATGAAATCAAGGGACTCGACACCCCGCCTGACGTCCTGTGGCTGTCGTCATACATGCCCGGTGAGGCGAGCGCGATCAAGCAGATCCGTGCGGCCGGACTGGACATGCCGATCCTCGGCGACGAGGACCTTGACGGTGACTACTGGAAAGAAGCGGTTCCCGGCGTAAGCGACATTTACTACGCCACCTACGCGTCGATCTTCGGAGACGATTCGGATCCGAACATCAACGAGCTGCTGGACCGCTACAAGGAGCAGGAGGGCAAGCTGCCCGACACCGCCCTGTTCCTCACCGGATTCGCGATGGTCCAGGCCATCGAGAAGGCAGTTGAAACCACAGGCGGATCAACCGAAGGTACGGAGCTACAGGCCGCGCTGGAGGAGTTCGACAACGAAGAGCTGCTGTTGCCAACCACGTTCACAGAGGAAGACCACATCTCCTTCAAGCGAACGCTCCGGATCATGGAGATCCAGAACGGCAAGACCAGTCTGGTCACTGAGTTCAGCCCCGAACAGGTTCCGGTTCCCTGACCAACAGAGGAAACCGAAAGTACTCATGACCACAAACCCACCGGATATGGACGCTCACGCGTCAGGGGCTGGATCGATTGGATCCAGCCCCGCTCCGGCGGGAGTGTTGTCGGCCACCGGAATCATGGTCCGTTTCGGCGGCCTCCAGGCGATCGACAACGTTGAGTTTGAAATGCAGACCGGCGAGATCGTCGGCCTGATCGGGCCAAACGGCGCTGGCAAGACCACGCTCGTGAACGTCCTCACCGGCTTTCAGGAACCGACCGAGGGCCTGGTCGCTATCGATGGAGCGGAAATGACCGCGGAATCGCCCCAGAAACGTGCCCGACGCGGAATTGCCCGGACTTTCCAGGGCGCCCGGCTATTCGCTGACATGTCAGTCCTCGAAAACGTTGAAGTGAGCGGTGTCGGGCAGGGACTGAGTCGCAAAGCGGCACGCATCCGGGCCGAAGAAGCACTCGAAATGCTCGGGCTTCAGGACCTCGCCGAACGACAGGGATCCGATCTCAGCACCGGCCAGGAACGACGCCTCCAGCTGGCCCGCGCCGCCGCGATGAAACCCCGATTTCTATTTCTCGATGAGCCCGCCGCCGGGCTCAACGAATCCGAATCAGACCAGCTGCTCCACGTCATCACGGGCCTCCCGGGAATGATCGGTTGTGGAGTACTGCTGATCGAGCACGACATGAGGGTGATCATGAGGGCCTGCTCCCGAATCATCGTCCTCGACAACGGTGCGGTGCTGAAGGTTGGCACCCCCGAAGAAGTCCGCGCCGACCAGGCGGTAGTCGATGCCTACCTGGGGAGCTGAACCTTGCTGAAGATCAAGTCAGCCAGCATCGCTTACCGTGACACCCCGGCGGTCACCGACCTGAACCTCCACGTCGCCCCGGGGGAAGCGGTCAGCCTCGTCGGCCCGAACGGCGCCGGCAAAACCAGCACGCTCTCTGCCATAGCCGGGCTGCTGCGCGTTTCCGACGGCACGATCCTCTTCAAAGACCGTGATGTTGACGGTCGGAAACCAGAGAGCCTCGTCAAGGACGGATTGGCGCTGGTACCTGAAGGAAGGCAGATCTTCTCGACCCTCACAGTCGGCGAGAACCTCCGGCTTGCTGCCGGCGACCTCGACAAAGCGACCTCGGCCGAACTGGTCGAAAAAGAACTGTTGCGATTCCCGGCGCTGCGGCCCCGCCTGCAGGACCCCGCCGGTGGACTTTCCGGCGGCCAGCAGCAGATGCTGGCGATCTCGAGGGCACTGCTTTGCCGCCCCGAACTACTGATGCTGGACGAGCCGTCACTGGGACTGGCCCCGAAAATCGTCGATGTCGTCTTCGAAGCTCTCGAGCAGTTGCGCGGCGAAGGCAAAACGATTCTGCTGGTTGAACAGAACGCGATCCGGGCCAGCCATTTCGCCGACCGCACCTATGTGATTAACGCTGGCCGGATCGTCCTCGAAGGCACTCGTGACGAGATGGCCGACGCCGACCTGCTGACCGAGTCCTATCTCGGATCGGCGCCAACAGACCCCACCGGGGACCGATCATGACCGACCTGATCCAGCACGTAGCCGACGCGGTCAGCCTGGGCAGCCTTTACGCCGTCCTCGCCCTCGGCATCGCTCTGATCTTCGGGATCATGAACCTGATCAACTTCGCCTACGGCGAACTGATCATGATCGGCGGGTACACCCTTTTCATCCTGGCCGGCGCACCCTGGCCCCTGCAGCTGGCCGGTTGCATTCTGGTCACGATCATCGCCGCCGTGCTGATGGAACGCCTCGCCTTCCGCCCGTTCCGGGGGGCCAGTGCACCGGTGCTGCTGGTTACGTCCTTCGCACTCAGCTTCGCGCTTCAGTCGCTCTGCACCGTGATCTTCACCTCCCGGGCCAAAGGGATCTCGCTTCCCAGCTGGTTCAACGAGTCACTCAGCGTTGGTTCGATCACTTTCTCCAGCCTCAACCTGATCACCGTGATCGTGATGGTCATCCTGGTCGGCGGTCTCGCCACCTTCCTCCAGCGATCAATGATGGGTGTCCAGATGAGGGCGGCAGCCGAGAACTTCAAGATGGCCCAGCTGGTCGGGGTCCGCTCCAACGTCGTGATCGGCATCGCCTTCGTGCTCAGCGGACTCTTCGCCGGCGTCGCCGCCATCCTGATCGTGGCCCAGGGTGGAACCGTGACCCCTTCGATGGGTTCGGCCCCGGTCCTGATCGCATTCGTCGCCACGATCATCGGCGGTCTTGGCAGCCTTTACGGAGCGGCCTACGGCGGGTTCTTCCTCGGAGTTCTCACGGTTGCGCTCCAGGTCATGCTGCCTGATGCACTTGCTCCCTACCGCGACGCTTTCCTCTACGCGGGTGTGGTCCTGATCCTGATGCTGCGGCCCCAGGGACTGATCGTCGTCAAAACCAGGTTCGAGAGGGTGTGATTGGCGTGAAGGAATTTCTCGATCGCCGGGTCGGCCCGCTCTGGCCCCTGATCTCACTGATCCTCGTGGTGCTCCTGGTCGCGATCATCGGCTCGAACGGATCGGCCGTGACCCAACGCCAGACGATCGAAGTCCTGGTCAATGTGGTGCTGGTAGTTGGCCTGTACGTCTTTGCGGGCAACTCCGGGGTGCTTTCCTTCGGACAGATGAGCTTCATGTCGATCGGTGCTTACACGGCAGCGATCGTCTCGATACCCCAAATCCAGAAGCACATCCTGCTTCCGGACCTGCCGGGATTCCTGGCGGCCGTGGAGCTCTCACCGGTGCTGGCCGGGCTTGCCGCGGGAGCAGCCGCGGTGCTGTTCGCGCTGCTGATCGTGGTGCCGATATCGCGTCTGTCCGGACTCAGTTCCGGCCTCGCGATGTTCGCGGTGCTCGTGATCGTCTACCAGGTCGCGATCAACTGGGACGAAGTCACCCGTGGCAGCCAGACCATGATCGGCGTACCGACCAACACCACGATCGCTTCCGCGTTCGCCTGGGTCGTGGTGGTCCTGATCGTCGCTTTCATCTACCAGAAATCAGCGGCAGGCCTGCGGGTAAGGGCGGCCCGTGAAGACGAGTACGTTGCCCGGGCCAGCGGGATTTCGATCCCCCGCGAGCGCGCCATCGCTTTCCTGCTCAGTGCTTTCATCGTCGGCATCGGAGGCTTTCTCTACGCCCAGTTCCAGGGTGCCTTCACCCCGAACGCCTTCTACATCCACATCACCTTCCTGACGATTGCGATGCTCGTGGTCGGCGGACAGAAAAGCCTGGCCGGCGCAGTGATTGGCGCGGTCACGATCTCGGTTCTCAGTTTCGTATTCGGCTCGATCGAAGACGGGACCGCAGTCGGTCCGGTCAGTTTCGCCGGACGTGACGGCATCGCTGACGTCGCCCTCGCCGCATTGATCCTGATCGTCCTGGTCTACCGCCGCGACGGAATCATGCGCGGCCGTGAATTCCAGTGGCCGCCCAGGATTCTCAAACCCATTCTCAACAAGCAGTCCGATGGCGACAAGCCGGAAGGGAGCTGACCACCCGTGAGCAGCGTCACCACCTCAGTAAAGATCACCTGCGACGTCGGGGGCACGTTCACCGACGTGGTTATCTCCGACCAGAACGGCCGCATGGCTGTCGGCAAGTCGCTCACATCACCACCCCACCTGATCAACGGCCTGTTGGCCGCGATCGGCGTCGGGGCCAGCCA
The DNA here is from genome assembly GCA_049579585.1 of Solirubrobacterales bacterium. Lineage (GTDB taxonomy): Bacteria > Actinomycetota > Thermoleophilia > Solirubrobacterales > 70-9 > 67-14. The sequence continues at coordinate 13,754 of JBAUOE010000054.1, forward strand.
ATTCGAGATGAGTACCGAAGAAGTGCTGGCCGCCTGTGAGCTGTTCGTCTACAGCACGACCCAGGCGACCAACGCGATCCTCGAAGGGAAAACCGCGAAAACCGCGCTGTTGGTTACCGAGGGCTTCCCCGATGTTCTGGTCCGGCGCGAAGGCGGATCGATGCTGCCCTACGACTTCACCCGACCTTCCCCCGAGCCCTACGTTCCACGCCGGCTCACCTACGAGATCGGTGAACGCACCACGGCTGACGGCGAGATCCTGGTGTCGATCGACGAAGCACGGGCGATCGAAACCCTGAAGTCGATGGCTGCTAACGAGATTGAAACGGTTGCTGTCTGCCTGCTTTGGTCAACCGCTAATCCGGACCATGAGCTGCGACTCGGTCAACTGATCGAAGCTGAACTGCCCGGCACCCCCTACACGCTTTCCCACCAGCTCAATCCGATCGTGCGGGAATACCGCCGCGCATCGGGTACGGCAATCGATGCTTCCCTCAAGCTGCTGATGCCCGGGCACCTCAAAGAGATTGAAACCGGCCTGCGCGACGCGGGATTCACCGGGGAACTGCTCGCGGCAACCTCGGTCGGCGGAGCACTTCCAATGCAGGACCTGATCGACCGGCCGATCTACGCGGCCAAGTCCGGGCCGTCCCTCGCCCCGGTCGCCGGGCGTCTCTTCACGGAGGAACTTGGCAGCAAGGACGTGATCGTCGCTGACACCGGCGGGACCAGTTTCGACATCAGCCTGATCCGGGACGGCTCGATCGTAGCCACCCGGGAAACCTGGCTTGGGGGGACCTTCGTCGGCCACCTCACCGGGATGTCATCAGTTGACGTTCGTTCGATCGGTGCCGGTGGCGGTTCGATCGCCTGGGTCGACCCGGGCGGCCTGTTGAGGGTCGGACCGGAAAGTGCGGGGGCTGACCCCGGCCCGGCCTGTTACGGCAACGGCGGAGTGAAGCCGACCGTGACCGACGCCGCGGTCGTACTCGGCTACCTCGACCCGGAGGGTTTCCTCGGCGGCCGGATGAAGCTTGATCGCGCGGCTGCAGAAGGGGTCATTTCGGAACTTGCCGACGAACTCGGCATCGAAAAGAACCTCGCTGCCGAAGCAGTGATGACCGTTGCCAACGAGCACATGGTCGACGCGATCAAGGAGATCACGATCAATCAGGGAATCGATCCGCGAGGCAGCGGCCTGGTTGCCGGTGGTGGTGCCGCCGGGCTGGGCATCGCCGCGATCGCCACTGAGCTCGGCTGCTCCAGAGTCATGATTCCGCGCACCGCAGGCGCACTCAGCGCCTTCGGCGGACAGTACTCCGACATCGTGATCGAGCAGGGGCGTGGTGCCTACTGCGCCTCGGACAGCTTCGATTTCGAACTGGTCAATGCCGCCCTCACGGAAATCGACGACGCGCTCGAGCCTTTCGCGACCGGCCTTGCCAAAAACGGAGTGACCGAGCAGAAGGTCGAACGCACGGTCGAGGCCCGGTATGCACACCAGGTCTGGTCGCTTGACATCCCGCTCGCCCCGGCCCGCTTTGAGAGTCAGGAACAGGTTGAAGAACTGGTCCAGACCTTCCACGAAGCCCACGAACGGGTATTTGCGGTTTCCGAACCCGGCCAGACGATCGAACTGGTCCATTTCGTCGGGCGGCTGACCGCCGAACCGGACAAACCCCCACGCGGCGCGGCGCGACCCGATTCGGTTGAAGCCACCGAACCGGAGACGCGTTCCGCCCAGTTCCGTGGTCACGGATCACTTGAAGTCCCGGTTCATCCCGGGGCCGGGCTCAACCCCGGAACCCGGATCGAAGGTCCGCTGCTGGTGACCGAGCCGACCACGACCATCGTCGTGCCACCCGAGTGGAGCCTTGAAGTAACGAAAACCGGCGACTACCTCCTGGAGGCAAAATGAGCGAAGAAACCACCAGAAGCGAATCGGCGGAAGACTTCGATCCGATCCTCGCCGCGGTTCTGGCGAACCGGTTCGAGGCGATCGTGCGCGAGATGATGAACACGCTCTTCCGGGCGGGTCGATCCTCGGTGCTCAACATGGCCCGTGATTTCTCCTGCTGTGTCGTCACCGCCGATGACCAGTTGCTGGCAGCCGCCGAAGGGCTGCAGGTACACGTGCTCGGAGCCGGCTTCCAGACAGCCTCAATGCGGGAGCTCCATCCGGACATGGCTGAAGGCGACGCTTTCCTCCACAACGACCCTTTCCTCGGCAATACGCACACCGCGGACCACACGCTGCTGGTTCCCGTCTACGCCGGTGGCGAGCACATCTTCACCGTCTCGGCCAAAGCCCATCAGGCCGATTGCGGCAACTCCCAGCCAACCACTTACATGCCCTTCCCGGTGGATATTTATGAAGAGGGCGGCCTCAATTTCCCCTGTGTGCGGATCCAGAAGGATTACGAGGACATGCCGGACATCATCCGCATGTGCCAGCGCCGGATCCGGGTGCCGGAGGTCTGGTACGGCGACTATCTGGCTTCCCTCGGCGCGGTGCGGATCGGTGAGCGGCGGATCGGTGAACTGGTCGAGGAGTACGGCATCGATGCCGTACGGGCTTTCCAGGTGTGGTGGCTCGACTACTCCGAACGACGCATGGCGCAGGCGGTATCGGAACTGCCCGCGGCGAACCTCGAAGCCGATTCGACCCACGACCCGCTGCCCGGCCTGCCGGACGGCGTCAAGGTGAACGTCAAAGTTGGCATCGACCCGGACGCGAAAATGATCGAGGTCGACCTGCGCGACAACATCGACTGTGTTCCGGCCGGCATCAACCTTTCCCAGAGCTGCGCCATGGCGGGAGCGGTGATCAGTGTCTTCAACTGTCTGCCTGCCGACGTTCCGCGTAACGCCGGCAGCTTCCGGCGGATCGAGGTACTGCTGCGCGAAGGATCGGTCGCTGGAGGCTTGAAGTTCCCGTTCTCGAGTTCGATGTCGACCACCAACGTGCTCAACCGCCTGATCAACGCTGCCCAGGTTGCTTTCGCCGGGCTCGGCGAGGGTTACGGCCTGGCTGAAGGCGGCGGCGCGCTCGGAGTTGGCTGGGCGGTCTACTCGGGCATTGACCAGCGCACCAACCAGCCCTACGTGAACCAGGCGATCGTCGGCAACAACGGTGGACCGGCAGGACCTCATTGCGATGGCTGGGTCACCTACGCCATGCCCGACTGCGCCAAGACCGTCTACATCGACAGCATCGAAGTGATCGAACAGAAGTATCCACTCCGGTTCGGCTCGGTCAAGCTGCTAACCGACAGCGGGGGCGCCGGTCGGTTCCGCGGTGGTCCCGCCAGCGAAGTCAGTTACGGCCCGGCCAACGGCGAGATGCAGGTGTTTTACGCAGCCGACTTCGCCGAAGGTGCACCCCAGGGCGTGCTCGGGGGAATGGCCGGCCAATCAGCCGACGCCGGCCGGATCGAAGCTGACGGTTCCCGCACCGAACTCGAGCCGATGGGTGACACGACCCTCGTTCCCGGAGAAATGATCCGCGGAATCGAATCCGGCGGAGGGGGCTACGGCAGTCCGTTCGAACGCGATCCCGAGGCGGTCGTTTTCGACGTGCTCGAGGGATGGGTTTCGCTGGCGATGGCCCACGAAGCCTATGGCGTAATCACAACCGGATCGATCGAAGACGGATCCCTTGGCTTCGACCGGGAAGCCACCGAAAGCCTGCGTCACAACAAAGTTTCTGAACCAAGCAGTTCAGCCACAGAACGGACACACAAATGAACACTCCCTCACTGGCCCTAGATGCGAAAGGACCGGCGGTCGACCGTTTTGTCGACGCCACCCCGCAGTCACGGGAACTGATGAAGCGCGCCCGCCGCGTAATGCCCGGAGGCAGCTCCAGGTCACACGCATTCTTCCGTCCGTATCCGGCAGTTTTCGACCGGGGAGATGGTCCGCATCTGTGGGACGTCGACGGCAATCGATACGTCGACCTCACCTATAACGGCCTCAGCCTGATCCATGGTCACGCCTACCGTCCGGTCGAGGAGGCCGTGATGAAAGCGATGCCTGGTGGCACCGCCTGGGTTGGTTCTTCCCGTAGTCAGATCGAATACGCCGAGGATCTCTGTGACCGGATCCCGACCGCGGACCTGGTGCGTTTCACCAACACCGGCACCGAAGCGACGATGCTTGGCGTGAAGCTCGCCCGCCAGGCAACCGGACGGCCACTCGTGCTCAAGTCGTGGGGTGCCTACCACGGCTCATACGACGATCTCGAGGCCGGGCTTTACGGCAACAAGGACTTTCCCGGAAGAACGGCTCTCGCCAAGTTCGGCGATATCGAGTCCTATGAAAAGGCATTCGCCGAGCACGGCGACCAGATTGCCGCGTTGATCATCGAACCGGTGTTGCTGACCTTCAGGGTCGTTTCTCCCCCCGAAGGTTTTCTCTCCCGCATCTGTCAGATGGCCCGCGACAACGGCACGGTCGTCGTGCTGGACGACTGCCTGATGTTCCGCCTCGCTTACGCGGGTTCAGCCGAGAAGTATGAGTTCGAACCAGACCTGACCTGTCTCGGGAAATTCATCGGCGGCGGCTTGCCGATGGGGGTAGTCGCGGGCAAAAGCGAGTTCATGGACATTCTCAACCCATATGGGGCCGAGCGTCTCTACCACGGAGGATCCTTCAACGGAAACCCGCTTGCAGCCACTGCGGGACGGGTTTCGCTGGCCGGCCTGACCACGGAGAACATTGGTGAGATGGATCGACGGGCCGAGCAATTGCGGGCGGCGCTGCGTTCCCGGGCAACCGAACTGGACCTTGCGCTCGACGTCTCCGGCGACGGCTCGGTGATCGGCAACCACCTGCTCGAAGAGTCCGGCGAGACCGACCGCGAAGCGGGCTACTACCTCCACATGGCGGCCATGGACCGGGGGGTCTTCTTCGGACCCGACGGCGAGATGGCAATGTGCACCTCCCTGGACGACGAAGTCCTCGGCAATGTGATCGATGCGATGGATGGCGCACTGGAGGAGACAGCAAAATGGATGGAAGCAGGAAGACCTGGATGAGCGGAAGTGACGGCAATGAACTGCCGGAACGGCTCCCCAAGGAGCCGCTCGCGGCTTCGGTCGCCCGTGGATTGCGGGAAGCGATCATGGAAGGTGACCTCAAACCAGATGACCGGATCAAGCAGCAGGAAGTCGCCCAGCGCTACGGGGTAAGTCGTTCCCCGGTCCGGGAAGCGTTCCGGGAACTGGCCAGTGAAGGTTTCGTCGAACTGGAACGTGACGTCGGTGCCCGCGTCCGCACCTTCGATTCAGACGAAGTGATCCAGCTGTATCTGGCCCGTGAGGCAATCGAGCCGGTGATGATCGCCGAAACCTGCCGGGTGATCAGCCCGGGACAGATGGCTGAGGCCCGTGCCCTGAATGACGAAAGTGAAATCTTTGCGGCCGATGGGGATATCGCCAGCTACCTGCGGGTCGATACCGAGATGCACCGGGTCCTGCTGGAAGCATCGGGGATGAACCTGCTCACCGAAATGACCCAGGGCCTCTGGCGCCGGACCCATCGCTACCGCTTCGCCTACAGCGTGTCGAGCCGGGTCGAGACCTCGGTGCTCGAACACCGGATGATCCTCGACGCTATCGAAGCTCGGGATTCCGCCGATGCGGCCGACCTTTATCGAATCCACACCCGTCGAACCCGCCTGACGCTGGCTGAAGAGAGCCGTGCGAGCGGGGACGAAGAGACCGACGGGGTGTGGCCCCACAACCAAGAGGAGAACTCCTGATGTCGATCGAACGCATCCCTTCAAGCTTTGCCAGTTTCAGTGAAACCGTAGCCATTTCCGGCGGCGGCACATGGATCCACATTTCCGGCCAGGTCGGCTTCGACGAATCCGGCACGGGTGTGATCGCCGGTGGCGTCGCCGTCGAAAGCAACACCATTTTCGATCAGATCGAATCCCTGATGAAACAGGCGGGCGGTGACCTTTCCAACGTGGTCAAGTTGAACGTGTTCATGACCGATCTTTCCGAGTACGGGGAGTTCAGTGCTGTTCGGACCGAGCGTTTTCCGGTTGACCCCCCGGCCAGCGCCGCGCTCGGCGTGGCTGACCTGTTGCTCGGCGCGAAGATCGAAATCGACGGCCAGGCATTCCTGCCCGACCCGGAGTGAGTTTGTCGGTCGGTGAAATCATCTGGCGGCCCTCGGCCGAAATGGTCGAGGGCTCGAACATGGCCGATTTCATGGGCTGGCTGGACGAGAACCGCGGCAAGCGTTTCGAAGGCTACGAGCAGCTGTGGGAATGGTCAACCGAGGACCTCGAGGGGTTCTGGTCGGCGATCTGGGACTACAACGAAGTGGTGGCCTCCGAGCCCTACAGCGAAGTTCTTGGCTCAACTGAAATGCCGGGCGC
>JBAUOE010000055.1:0-3744 GCA_049579585.1 Solirubrobacterales bacterium
CAAGTCGCACCGTGGTCTTATCCCGGCCGGGGATCTTTCCCAGCGATCGACAACCCGTGGTGAGTCTGCCTTTGAATCCGCCCGCAGGTGAAACACAGATTCGCACCCGCTTTGCAGATAACTCACCGGTGTTGCGACTTGTGAATTTGAGCCGTTTTTTCTTACCGCGGACCAACTTTGTGTTTGCAGGCGGAGTCCTACGGAATTGCTGTCGAGCTGAAGTTGGGGCCGGAACATCTGTTCGCAGATATATGAGTGCTGAGTCCTTCTCGGATTGCGTGCTCAGTGCTGCATTTCCGGCGAGCAGAGTTCCTCTGAAACGCAGAACCTGAGCAACGTATCGACCATCGGGTGAGATCCCGAGGACATCGCCAAGTGCCCCGGACCCGGTGCCGGGCGATTGCGGCGTGTAAATAAACCTTGGTGTGCCGTCGGGGGTGAAACCGCCGAGGTAGCTGGTCGGGTTCCCGCCAGGTGGACTGATGCCACCGATCGTTTCCTGGTCACGGGTGATCACGAGCGGGCTCGTAACAACCGACGAAGTGACCACACCGTGCTCGTCGGATCTGATTTCAGATCCGGCGCCGGTGCCTTCACCCACAAAGGTCACGAGCCAACTGGATGCACCCCCGGGAGAAATCCTCATCAGGTAGTCGTCACCCGCACGGCCAACCGGGCCGATTTCGCGGTCTCCGAGGATCGCCGGAGCCTCAAAGAGCCCTGACGCGTAGACCGAGCCGTCAGGACCGCTGGCGAGTCCCCGGAGGTTGTCTTCTCCGGCTCCGCCAAAAGGCAGCATCCAGACGGGTTCTCCACTGGATGACAGCTTGGCCAGGGCTCCGTCCCAGTCGCCATGGCTGGTCACAGTGAACCTCTCGGTCTGAACCGACCCCCGGTACTGGAAACCGACAAACACTTCGCCGTCAGAATTGATGTCGATGGCCCGAATGCGTTCGGACCCGGGACCGTTGAAGGGACGCACCCACTTCACTTTTCCGTCCTTGTCGAGCCTCATCGCGTAAGCATCCCGGGACCCGCCACCGAACGGATAGGTCTGCCCGTCAACCGTGAACGTACCGTCGCTGATCCCGGCAACTGCGATTCGGCCGTTTTCCAACACATCAATTTCGTTTCCTCCATCGCCCTGAGAACCACCAAACGAACGGGCCCAGACGGTGCGACCTTTCGCGTCGAACTTGACCAGGAACATGTCCTGAATTCCATTTGATGTCAGGTGGTGTCCGCCGAAATCGACAGTGCCTGCGAACCATCCGGAAGCGATGATGTTGCCGTCACCATCGGTTTTGAGATCGAAAGTATTGTCATCGCCGGTGCTCCCGAACTGTTTTGCCCAGAGGATTTCACCGCTGGGGGAGTAGCTGGCGAGGAAGATGTCGCCAAGGCCGTGGCTCTGGAAGATCTGGTTCCCGAAGGAGACCCGCTCGCGAAAAACGCCTGATACGACCGTGTTGCCGTTCGGATCTACCGATACCCCGTCAATTTCATCTTGAGCTGTATCGATCTCGCCAACCGAGGTTGCCCAGCGCACTTCCGGGGTCAGGGGCACGGTGGTTGCCGCCGTGGCTGACCCGAACGGGACCAGGCAGGCGAGTAGGACGAGCAGGGCGGGGAGAAACCGGACTGCCGCCGGAACCGCTGTCGGGCTGAAGGAAGCTTTCTTGGATCCCGGGTTCAATGCGGTGCCTCGACGGTATTCATCCTGATCTCGACGTGGGAAGGTCTACAGCACACAACACTATGGAGCATTGGAGTTGCGTCAATCTGAAGCCGGAATGAGAGTTCTCTCCACGTCTCTCCACACACTTCATCGATACCCGCTTCCGGGTAGATCTTTCTATCGTCGTTGGGCGCCCGCGCTAATGCTGTTCGCGGCGGAAATCCTGGAGCTATCTGCCGGCTTCTGAAACTCTCGCCCCGTTAGAGTCGCCGGCATGCTGATCGCCACACACAACGGTTCCTTCCATGCCGACGAAGTCTTCGCCATTGCGGCGATGAAACTGTTGCCCGAACCGGTTGAAGTGGTTCGTACCCGCGACCGCGAGGTGCTTGCCGAAGCCGATCTGCGGATCGACGTGGGCTTCAAACATGACCCGTCCAGCGGCGACTTCGACCACCATCAGCGCGAGTTTGAGATGACCCGGGAGAACGGCATCGGTTACGCCTCATTCGGGTTGATCTGGCGCGAACATGGCGCCCGCATATGCGGCGATGTCGAGGTGGCGGATGCAATCGAACAGATGCTGGTCCAGGCAGTCGATGCCAATGACATCGGTCAGCAAATCAGCCAGTCCTTGATCGAGGGCGTACGTCCGATGAACGTCAATGCCGTGATCGGTGGTTTCAACTCGCGATGGGATGAGGATTTGAGCGAGGAAGAGGAAAGGGCGCGCTTCGACGCTGCACTCGAACTCGCCGGTGGGGTCCTCGAGCGGGAGATTGCCTCGGCGACGTCCGGGCTGAAGGCGGTGCGGATCGTACGGGAAGGAATCGCCAACGCAGCGGATCCGCGCGTCATCGAGTTGTCAGAGAATGTGCCGTGGAAACAGGTTGTGGTCACCGAGTCGCCCGAAGCGCTCTTCGTCATCTATCCCAAGCGACAGGGATTCGGGCTCGAAACGGTGCCAAAGGAGCTCGGCACATTCGAAAACCGGCAAGACCTGCCGGCCGCCTGGGGCGGTCTCGAACAGGCCGAGTTGGCCGAGCTGACGGGAGTCGCCGACGTGCTCTTTTGCCATGCGAAACTCTTTCTGGTCGTCGCCGAATCGCACGAGGGCATCGAGGCCCTGGCGTCCCTGGCTGTCGACCAGTAGTCAGGCGGACCGGGCCAGACCCCGCTGTTCAGCGGGTGATCAGGACACCAAGCGTCCAGGCCGGAACGAAGATGACCGAGAGCGCAAGCCAAATCTCGGCGAAATTGGCGTTTACCCCGATACTGCCACCGTTTGCGAGCTGGGTGGTCCAAACGACGTTCACGAAGTAGATGGCAATAAACAGGGGCGCTGGCAGCACCAAAGCTGACAGCCATGACCGCGAGCAATAACCAAGCGCAAGAAAGCCGGCTCCGGCAATCGCGAGTATCCCCCAAAGCACTGGGCTGAAATAGCTGTAGTCGTAAACCTTGTCACCCAGAGTCCAAATGAACAGGGCTTCGAAGGCAAAGAAGCCGAGGCTCGCCAACAACAGACGCTGGCCACGCGATATTCCAGTGGATCGTGTTTGGTTCATATCTTGGCTGCGACTGTCCGTATTCATCATGAATTCTCCCCGGGTGATCTAGCCGACAAAGGATACTTCGGCGCAGTCGCATGGCCAATGCACGCCCTGGACTTAAGGGTCCGTTAGGCTGAGACGACCGTCGCTTTCAACTTGGGGGAAACCATGAAGGTAAAGCTGTCCGGCATCAAGAATCGACTGACGTTCTCCAATGTGATCGCGGTGATGGCCTTGTTCATTGCTTTGGGCGGTGTTTCTTACGCGGCAGTCAACCTGCCGAAGAACAGTGTCGGTACCAAGCAGATCAAGAAGAACGCGGTCAATTCTTCGAAGGTCAAGAACCGGTCTCTGCTCGCGAAGGACTTCAAGCAGGGCCAACTCCCGACTGGTGCCACCGGTCCTCAGGGAGCCGTGGGGGAGCGCGGACCCGGGGGAGACGCGGGCGATCAAGGTCCGACGGGCGCTACGGGCGTGGGCGTAGCAGGTGCGACTGGTGCCACTGGCCCAACC
>JBAUOE010000056.1:0-2522 GCA_049579585.1 Solirubrobacterales bacterium
ACGGGATAATCGCGATCAAGATCCGTGAAGGTGACGAACTGGTTGGCGTTCAGCTGACCTCGGGTGAAGATGACCTGCTGATGGTCTCCAAATCCGGACACGCCTCACGCTTCAATGAAGACCAGGCCCGCCCGATGGGTCGTGGCACGAGCGGCGTCAAGGGCATGAACGTCGGCCAGAAGGACAATCGTGTCCTGGCCCTGGCAGTTGCCCGTGATGATGCTGAACTGCTGGTCGTAACCGAGAACGGGTTTGGCAAGCGCACGGACGTTTCCGAATACCCGGTCAAGAACCGCGGCACCAAAGGCGTGCTCACCGCCAAGTTGACCGAAGTCAAGGGTGGACTGGCCGGAGCATTGATCGTGCGTGAACACCAGGAGCTGCTCTTCATCACGGAGAACGGCATGGTCCAGCGGACCACGGTTGCGGGAATCCGTAAAACCGGTCGTGCCACCCAGGGAGTCAAAGCAATGAACGTTCGCGATGGCGACCACATCAGCGCGGTCGCACTGGTGGTGGAATCAGCAACCCCCGTCGCCGAAGAAGAAGGCGGAGAACAAGGCGAGTTGACTGACCAGGCTGGCCTCGACGGTGAAGCCGTTCCGGAAGCTGTGGATGGAGCTGAAGACCAGGCCGCCGAAGCAACCGACGCCCCTCCGGCCGAACCGGAAGCAGCGGACGAAGAATAAGAATTACGAATCGGTGGGCGATCCGGGGTAAGAACCCAGGATCCTCACCGATTCGGCTTTGTCGCGCAAGCCGCCGATCGCGGCAGCGACATCTTCACTCTCGGCGTGGCCCTCGACATCGAGGAAGAACAGGTAGGTGCCAAGCTTCCGGCGACGAGGCCGGGACTCGATCCGGGCAAGATTGATCCGGCGAGTCGAGAATTCGAGCAGCGCATCAACCAGGGCACCGGGATGATCGGCACCCAGCTCGGAGAAAACCAGGGTGGTTTTCCACGCGGACCCCGGTCCGGGACTGGCGGAAGCCTCACCCCTTGGGCCCAGCCAGATAAACCTGGTCTTGTTGCCCGGTTCATCCTCGATCCCCTCCCGAAGCACTACACAGCCGTAAATCTCCGCGGCGGCAGCGGGTGCGAGTGCAGCCAGATTTCCGGTGCTTTCACTTACCTGACGGGCAGCGGAACTGGTGCTGTCAGCAACCCGTAAAACAGCCTGGGGCAAAGACTCGCGCAGGAACCTTGCGCACTGGGCCAACGGTTGAGGATGTGAAATAACCGCATCGATTTCGTCGAGCGGTGATTGTTCCCGGCTGATCAGCGCGGAACGGATCTCATGATCGAACTCACCGATGATGCTGACCGAATCGGCCTGATCGACCAGGCCATCGAGAGTTCCCCTGACTGAACCCTCGATCGAGTTTTCGATCGGGGCGAGAGCACGATCGGCCTTGCCAGAACCAATCGCTTCGATTACCGCGGTGATGGTTTCGCAAAGAACCGGTTCGAAGCGATCAGGAGCGAAACCGCTCTGTCGCAGGGCATCTTCGCTGAAGGTACCGGCCGGGCCCAGATACGCGATGCGCAAAACGACCTACTCGAAAGTAACGGTGTAGGACGCTTCGTTGTTGTCGAGGATCGCTTCACCATCGACGCCAGTTACCGAAACGTCAACCTGGACTTCGCCGGACGGTGCCGGGGTCAGCAGGACCGTGGCCTGCCCGGTTTCGCCGGGGGAAAGCGTGTCGATCGAACCGGTCAGAGCATCGGCGCCATCAACCGAAACGGTCACTTCAATGTCCGCTTCTTCCGAGTCACCCTGATTCATCACCGAAACCACGACGCTTGGTTCGGTGCCAGCCGGAATTACCACCGGAGCAGCCGGATCAAGTGTTGTTGCGCCAATCACGGTGGACTCGAGCCCGGTTCCGTGAACCCCGCCATCAGTTGCGGGTGAGGTGTCGCCGGTGACCCCGTTCAGTGCGTCTTCCACGCCGGCCGGATCCACCCAGGTGGCGACCTCGGGGACAAAGGTGCTCTTCGGCATGGTCGCGGAGTTGGCGCCGTTGTCCTCAATCGTGAAATCGATCTGGTGACGGGTGACCTGGTTGTAAAGAACGTCCGAAGCGGCCAGCGTTTGCATCTGGTTGGCGATCACCTTGATCGCCCCTTCCTTGCCTTCGTTACCGGTGGCGGTACTCATGCGTTCGGCGATCGTGTTCATCGCACCGGCCCGCAGCTGGTACACCAGCAGCAGAGTGCTCTGGGCTGACTTCATGTCCCCCGGGGTGCTCAATTTTTCTACCCGGCTCAGGAAACCGTCCATGGCGCTACGGTCCGATTCAACCTCGCTGACGAAATCAGGAACGGTGAGACCCTTTGGATCTTCCAGTCGACCAAAGAAGGAATTACTCAGAGAGTTCGTCTCGTCGACGATCTGGGTGACGCTGCTTGCGTAATCCTCGAGCGAACGGTTCTTGCGGGCATCGAGGCAGCCCTTCGCTCCGAGGACCAGCAGGATCAGTACGACCAGACCGATGCCGAGGGCTGCTGCGCGACG
>JBAUOE010000057.1:0-25813 GCA_049579585.1 Solirubrobacterales bacterium
CCTACCCGCGTCGCTCGGTCGACGGCCTGAACCAGGGCGATTCGTTCCTCTTCGATGATGGAACGATCAACGTCTGCCACAGCGGCAGCTACTGCTACAGCAACAACTACAACGGACCCATGCCGTAAGGCAAGGACCGGACAAGCAGTGAGAAAATGGCCGGGCGAAAGCCCGGTCATTTTCGTTAAGTGCCATCGATGGAATTAGGTGCCATCAATGCAAAGAAAAGACCGGCCCCCTCAGGCCGGTCTTTCCGATTCGCACCCTCTCTCCTCAAACAACTTCCTCGCCAATGGCGAAAAGCTACGGAGTTCCCCCCTACCCAACTGTCGTGTGACTCAAGTTGGTTTCCGTCTTCGTCATCTATGTGACGGTCATCACAGTATGCCACAAACCGTGACGAAGCGCCACCCCGCGGCGGTCTTCTGCTGGTGCCGTCAGGGATCGCTTCTATTCGACGATGGTGAGGGTCTTTGAGATGGATGCGAAGTTCTTCGCGATTCCATCCTCGCCCACCACAACCATGTCTTCGATACGCACACCGGTGAATCCGCCGATGTAGATCCCTGGTTCAACCGTCACCACGTCGCCCGCGGCAAGCACGTCTTCTGAGCGCATGCCGAGCCGTGGCCCTTCATGCACTTCCATCCCGACCCCGTGGCCGAGCCCGTGACCGAAGTTCTCGCCGTAACCGGCTTCGGCAATAAGGTCGCGTGCGACCGCGTCCACCTCCGCTGCCGGCACCCCGGCCCGGATCGCTTCAAGGCCAGCGAGGTTGGCAGCGAGCGTCACTTCGTAAATTTCGTTTGCTTTCTGGTCCAGAACCCCGGTCGCGAAGGTCCGGGTGCAGTCGGAGCAATAACCGTCGAGCACAGCGCCCATGTCCATGGTGACCAGTTCGTTTTTGCCGACGGTCCGTGGACCGGGTTCGGCGTGTGGCGAAGCCCCGTTCGGCCCGGATGCGATGATCGGAGGAAAGGACGGCTCGGCGCCTTCTTCGCGCATCCGGCCGACCACATACGCCGAAATCTCGGCTTCTGTCCTGCCGATGAGTCCGCGTTCAATCGATTCCCCGTAAATCACATCGGTGAGTTCGGCGGCCGCAGCGATCCTTTCGATCTCTTCCGGCTCCTTGATCCTCCTGATGCCTTCAACTTTGCCTCCGGCGTCCACCAGGGCTACGTTTTCGGGCGCGGCCTTCTTCAGTTTGGCTGCCGTTCTCACGGTCATGTGGTCGTCTTCGATACCGACCTCGCCTTCGAAGAAGCCGGCGAGCCCGGCAAGCCACTCCCCGGGGACTATTTCGACCTGCCAGCCGCTCACTTCGGCGGCGGCCCGCTCGGTGTACCTGAAGTCAGTGAGGAAGATCTTCGAATCGGGTCCAACCAGGCAGGCGCCGTTGGTTCCGGAAAAGCCACAGAGGTAACGCACGTTGGTCAGTTCGGTGACCAGCAACTGGTCGAGACCGGCGTCCCTGACCGATGCCGCGAGCCGGTCGGCGCGTTCAGCCACCGGTGATGCCCAGTTCCTTCGCAATCAGTTCCAGGGCTTCTTTGTAACCGTCGATGCCTTTGCCCGAGACTTTGCCGGCCATCTGACCGTCGAACACCGAAACCCGCCGCCAGTCCTCACGGTTGTCAACGTCTGAAAGATGGATTTCAATCGCTGGTACCGGGTCGACCGCGAAAGCGTCGCCGATGGCACGGCTGTAGTGGGTCCAGGCACCGGCGTTGACCAGGGCCCCGTCGGCACCTTCGCTGAGACGATGAAGGTATCCACAGAATTCGGCCTCGGAATTGGTCTGGTAGAAGCTGGGTTCGAGTTCCAGCTCCGCTGCCCACCCGGAAATCCTGAATTCAAGTTCGCCAAGGCTGATCCCGCCATACAGTTCGGGGTCGCGCCTTTCCAGCACATCGAAATTGACCCCGTGGAGGATTGCGACTCGGTTTGCGGATCGGCTCACTGGACCAACTCCTGAACTGCGTCTCTGACGCGATCGGTTTCAACAAGGCAGTCGACCTTGGGATCACCGGGGGTCGACAGCAGAACGAATCCGACTCCGCGGGCGGTTTTCTTCTTGTCGAACTGGACGGCTTCGACGACGGCCTCGATCGAGATCGACGGGTCAAGCTGCACTGGCAGCCCGTGACGGGCGTTCCAGGCATGAACCTGATCCCGGAGCTCAGGCGCGTCCGACAGGCGAAGTGCGGCGAGCAGGCCGAGTGCGACCGCTTCTCCGTGCCGGTAGCGCTCGTAGCCGGTGGCCGCTTCGATCGCATGACCGACCGTGTGCCCGAAGTTGAGGGATGCCCGCAGGCCGGTGTCGCGTTCATCGGCGGCAACTACCCGGCATTTGTGTCGGGCACAGGCGTAAATCAGGTCGTTGCGGTCGAGGATCTCCTCCGGACCGAGGTCGAGGACCTGCTGCCAGAGCTCACCTCCGGCCAGCAGAGCGGTTTTGACGACTTCAGCCATGCCTGCGCGCAGTTCTTCCTTCGGAAGTGTCTGCAGCGTTCCTGTGTCCGCGATGACTGCGGACGGCAGGTGAAATGCCCCGACGTAGTTCTTGCCTTCCGGCAGGTCCACCCCGGTTTTTCCCCCGATCGCGCTGTCAACCTGGGCCACCAGGGTTGTCGGCACCTGAACCACCGGGATTCCCCGCTGGTAAGTGTGGGCGCAGAACCCCGCGAGGTCACCAACCACACCTCCGCCCAGGGCGATCAGCCGGTCGGAACGGGTGACGCCGAGCAGCGCCATCTTTCGCAGCGAAGTTTCAGCCTGGGATACCGTCTTCGCGGTTTCACCCGGAGGCACCGAAACCGCGCCTTCGATCTCCCCGAGCTGATCGCCGTAAAGGGGCGCAACCGAGTCGTCACTGAACGAGTAGGAATTACCGTTGCCGGGCATCACGTCACTGGCTCCGTCGAAAAGCACCGATCCCAGCAGGTCCCGGCCGACGTAAACCGGGTATTCGCCGCCCGAACTGGCCGCCCAGATCATCCGGGTGCCGTCAGGAAGGTCCTTGAGCATCCGAACCGGACCGATAGCCCGGTCCCACACCCGGCGGGCGACCGCCGGCAGCACCGCGTCAGCCACCGATTCGTACAACGGTTGCCTCTCGCGATAGAGCTTCTCGAACGCATCCTGATCCTGGGCGAGCGGCCGGTTGCTGGCCCGGACCCGACGCCACGCGGTGTCCATCTCGACGTCGAGCCAGACCACCGTGTGGGACTTGCCGAACATCGCGTTGCGCACGACTTCACTGGTGACGGCGCCGCCGCCGAGGGCAACCACGTCATTCGCAGGGTCCGAAAGTGCCCGCAGGATGGTTGCCTGTTCAAGTTCGCGAAACGCTGCTTCGCCATGCCGTTCGAAATAGACAGCGATCGGGCAGCCGGCTTCGGCTTCGATCAGCCGATCGGTGTCAACCGTATGCAGCCCGTGGGCGGCGAGCTCGACGAGGGCCGATGACTTCCCCGCGCCCATGAACCCGACCAGACAGATCATCGCCAGCCGATGCGTTCCTTGTAGGCATCGATGGCACCAATCACATCATCGATGTGGTCGCCACCGAACTTCTCGCGGTAACACTTCACCAGGGTCAGGCAAATCATTGCTTCACCGACTACGGCGGCGGCCGGAACGACGGTGGAGTCGGTCCGTTCCTTGTGGGCCTTTGCCGGTTCGCGGGTCGCCATGTCCACTGACCGCAACGGTTTGGTCATCGTGGAGATCGGCTTGATCGCAGCCCGGACCGACAGTGGCATGCCGGTGGTCATGCCACCTTCGAGGCCACCGGCGTGGTTGGTCTCACGGTAGTAGCCGCGTTCTTCGGAGTAGAAAATTTCGTCGTGGGCCTCGGAACCGGGCCGGCCGGCGACATCCCAGGCCTGGCCGATCGAAGCGCCCTTGATCGACTGGATCGAGCAGATTGCCTGCGCGAGGCGACCATCGAGCCGGTCTTCCCACGAGACATGACTGCCGAGACCGGGTACGAGTCCGAACACACGGACCTCGAAGGTCCCTCCCAGGCTTTCGTTTTTCTTGCGCAGCACGTTGATTTCTTCAACCATCCGGGCTGAGGTATCAGGGTCGAGGCATCGAACCGGATCGTCGTCCACGCCGTCGAAGTCGGCGATCTGCAAGTCGTTCTGTTCGGGCGCGTTCACCGATGCGATCTGGGTGACGTGGCTTCTGACTGTCACTCCGACCGCCGTCAGGAAGGCCCTGGCGATCGCGCCGGCAGCGACCCGGGCGGCAGTCTCGCGGGCGCTGGCCCGTTCGAGGATCGGCCGGAGGTCATCATGCTTGTACTTCCACATGCCAACCATGTCGGCGTGACCTGGCCGTGGCAGCGTCACCGGCGGGATCTCGCCTTCGATCGGCCACGGGTTCATGCGTTCATCCCAGTTTTTGTAGTCACGGTTGGCGACCAGAGCGGCAACTGGTCCGCCGATCGTCTTGCCGTGACGCACACCGGAACGGATATCAACCGTGTCCGATTCGATCTTCATGCGTCCACCGCGGCCATGTCCGAGCTGGCGGCGTGCCATGTCGTAGTCGAGGGTTTCGCGGTCGAGTTCGAGTCCGGCCGGCAGGCCTTCGACGATCGTGGTCAGACCGGGTCCGTGGGATTCTCCTGCTGTTGTAAACCGAAAACTCATCTTGTCCCTAGAGTATTGACAACTTTTGTCTGACGCCGCCCCGCATCCTCCCGAGTCCGTCCGATCCCGACCCCTGGTCGCTGACTGATGGCTGCCCGCCGGTTGATAATCGTGATGCTGGTCCTCCTCGGGATCTCGACCGCGATCGCGTTCATCGTCCCGGAGCCAAATACGGACGACCCTCAGGAAGTGACGACCGGCCCGACCGGCAGCACGGGGACAACCGGCGCAACCGGCGGCGCGGACGCCGTACCACCGCCGGCCGATTCGGATCTTGTGGAAATGACCGTGAAGGCCGATGAGGGGATCTCGCCGGTCGCAGCGAAGCCGGGTGATCGAGTGGTGCTCACCGTCCAGCCGGCCGTTCCGACCGATGTCGAAATCGAGGCTCTGGGGCTTATCGCCTACGCCACTGATTTTGCGCCGGCCGTATTCGATTTCATGATGCCGTCCGAACCGGAGAGTTTCGAGGTGACGCAAGCTGGCAACGATCGTCTTCTGGCCTCGGTTAGTTCATCACGGCACAACCTCGATGCACAGAGGCGCGAGGACCGAAGGCAGCAGACGGAATAACAACCGGCCGGGCAGTTCAGCCGCGGACGGCTTCGCGCATCACGTCCAGTGAAGGTTTCATGCCGGTCCACGTTTCGAGCGACAGTGCTCCCTGCCGGACCAGTATTTCGAGTCCGTCAATGATCCTTGCCCCGTTGGCGGCAGCTGCGGTGAGCAGGGTGCTTGGCTTTTCGCCGTAAACCATGTCAACCACCGTCTGCCCCGGATGAAAGGCCTCGGGGTTCACCGGGAGTTCCGTGATGCCGCCCTCCCCGCCGAGGCCGGCAGCGCTGGCGTTGACGATCAGGTCGAACCCGGCGGCATCGGGTGTGCTGTTCACCGTGCCGCCAAGGGCCGCGGTCAGTTCCGCCGCACGCGACTCGGTGCGATTCCAGACCTCAACTGACGCCCCACCGTTGGCGAGGGCCCAGAGCACCGCCCTGGCGGCACCCCCTGCTCCGAGCAGCAAGGCAGATTTGCCGGAGACGGGCCCTTCAAGTGCATCGAGCAGCCCGGGCGCGTCCGTGTTGTCGGCGTGGATTCCTTCCGGTCCGAAAGTGAGGGTGTTGGCGGCACCGATCTCCCGTGCTGCGACTGTCATCTGATCGGCGAGGGTCAACGCGATTTCCTTGTGGGGAACGGTGACGTTCGCTCCGGCGAACCCGGATGAGGCCATGCCACGGATAAACCCGGTGATTTCGCTTACCGGTACATCGATCGCTTCGTACGACCATTCGCCGGACAGGCCGAGCTGTTCAAGGGCGGCGTTCTGCATCACCGGGGAGCGTGAATGGGAAACCGGATGGCCGAGCACGGCCAGGCGCCTGCTCATCCGCAATCGGTGGGCGAACCGCCCGCCGCCTCTTGCGCCTCCTGATATCTCGCCACGTTCGCGTTGTGTTCCTCCAGAGTGGATGCGAACACATGCTCACCGCAGGTTCCGGGCTCAACCACGTAGAGCCACACGTCAGTGTTTTCCGGCCTTGCCGCGGCTTCGATCGAGGCCAGTCCGGGGCTGCCGATCGGGCCCGGTGGCAGTCCCTGGTTGGTTCGGGTGTTGTAGGGCGAGTCCACTTCGAGTTCGGACTGGGTGAGCGGATCGGTCCAGTTGTCGACAGCGAACCTCGTGGTCGCGTCGATGAACAGCGGCTCACTCATCTTGAGACGGTTGTAGATCACGGCGGAGACGGTTTTCCGTTCTTTCGGCACCGAGACCTCACGTTCGATCATCGATGCGATGGTGAGCACGTCGTACACCGTGAGGTTCTTCTTCTTGGCGTAGCTCATGTTCACACCGGCCATGTTGTCCTTGAATGCCTGCAGTTGCTCGCCGACCAGGTCCTGTGTGGTCGACCCGGCCTTCAGTTCGTATGTCGCCGGGAAGAGGAAACCCTCGAGGCTTTTGGCCTGGCCGTCAGCACCGTAGTCGTCCGGGTCGAGTGCGTTGGATTTGATCGAGTCGGCCATGTAATCCCCCGGCAGGCCCGCGGCTTCAACCGTGTCCGCGGTTTCGGACCGGCTCAGGCCTTCCGGGATGGTGATGTTGATCGTCACCTTCGTCGGCTGTTTGCCGAGTTCGTCGAGTGCCGCCGAATAGCTCATGTTCTTCCGGAACTGATGATTGCCGTGGTAAAGCTCGGCCCGTTTTCCGGTGATCGTCGCTTTCACTTCGAACAGGGTTGCGTTCGAGATGACCCCCCGTTCGGAAAGCAGGTCACCGACCTGCCCGACGCTGTCGCCTCGCGGAATGTTGACGTTGAACGGTTCGCCGTCACCGTCGCCCTTGAACGGCTGGAACAGGGCGAAGAAGACAACCACCACAAAGAGCAGAACGAGTGCGGCCGCACCGATCGCAACCAGCCGGCCAGTGCTGAAACCCGATCCACCACTTCCGGAACGGCCCCGGCGCGGTCGGTCGGCACCGCGGCCGGACCGTGGTGAGCCAGGCAGGACAGCGGGCTCATCGTCAAAGGATTCGGGGAAGAACTCGTTGCTGAGCGGTTCGTCGATGAACTGTCCGGAGGGCGGATCGGACGGAAGTTCGGCCTCGGCGGTTTCTGGGTGGAACTCCGGCTCGAATTCGGATTCCGGTTCGGGGGACGACTTACGCCGGGACAACCGCGGCTTTTTCGATTTGCCTTCGCTCTCGCTGCCCTTGCCCTGCCTTTTGGCGGCGCGTTCCTGACGCCGCAAGGCGCGTTCGACCGCCTCCGGGTCGCCCGGGTCATGTTCCGGCACGTCATCGAACCAGCGGTCAGCCATCGTCTGCCAGAGCTGCTTTCGAAGCCAGGGACATCAGGTAACTCTCCAGTAGGTGGGCTGCGGCAATCGAATCTTCCGCAGCGCCCGCCCCGGAGGATCGCCGCGTCTGGGCGGCCATCCTCGTGGTGAACCGCTCGTCATATGTTTCTACGGGAAGTTCAGTCGAGTCTTCAAGGTCCGCACAGAACGTCCTGGTGATCGCGGCCTGATTGCCCTCTTCACCGGAAAGCGACACTGGCATGCCGACAACGATGCATTCGACTTCGCGTTCCTTCGCCACGCTGATCACTTCGGATATTTCGGGCGGCTCAATCGCGGCTATTGGCGTTGCCAGGGTGCCGGTGGCGTCAGAAACGGCGCATCCGATCCGAGCGAGTCCGTAATCGAGCGCCAGTACCCTCATGCCTGTTTTGTCTCCAGCAGGGTGCGGGCCGCAGCCAGGGCATCTTCGACCCCGTCCGGCTTCTTTCCGCCCGCCTGCGCCATTTCATCGCTGCCACCGCCACCTCCGCCGATCAGGGGCGCGATTTCACGGATCATTTCCGCCGCCGATACTTTCGACGGGGCATCTTCTCCCGAGAAAAGGACAACGAGGCCTACCTTGCCTGAATCTGCGTCAGCACCAGCGAGCACCACACCGGCCCCGGGACTTTCGGCCTGAATCGACTTGGCTATCGAAAGGATCTGTTTGGGGTTAGCGACTGGCACCTTGGCGATCACCGCATTGATCGGGCCAATTGGCCCGACCTGGGATGCCAGGTCCTTTGCGGCTGATCCGAGCTGCTTCTGTTCAGCCTGTTTCGCACCCTTGTTTGCTTCTGCAAGTTTTTCCGCGGCGCGCTTCGCGGCCCCGACCGGGTCCCGTTTTTCGCCGAGCAGGTCGCCTACCTCGGTGAGTTCGGCCGAGCGTTCCCGGTACCAGTCGATTGCGTCCGGGCCGGTGATCGCTTCTACCCGGCGTACGTTCGCCGCACTTGAAGATTCACCGCTGATCCTGAAAATGCCGATCTCTGCCGTGTTGTTCACGTGGGTGCCGCCACACAGTTCGCGGGAGAAACTACCGTCGCCGATTTCAACCATCCGGACCCAGTCGCCGTACTTCTCCCCGAACAGGGCCATGGCGCCCAGTTTGACCGCTTCGTCCTTCTCCATGGTGATCCAGCGCACCGGGTCACCATCCTTGATCCAGCCGTTGACCCGATCTTCAACCCATTTGATGTCATCCGGTGAAAGTGGCTCACCGTGGCTGAAATCAAAACGGAGCTTGTCAGGACGAACTGCCGATCCGGCCTGGTGAACATGGGTGCCAAGGCGTTCACGCAGCGCCGCGTGAAGCAGGTGGGTCGCGGTGTGATTCCTCATCGTGCGGAAACGGGATTCGCGGTCGACCAGCGCCTCCACGGTCGCACCGACTGCCGGCAACCCGCTTTCGCCGGTCGTCTTGATTTCCAGAACCTGGTCATCTCCGATTCGCACCACGTCGGTAACTACGGCCTCGCCGCCGTCCCAGATCAAACGACCGGTATCGGCGACCTGGCCGCCACCTTCAGCGTAGAACGGGCTCTCTTCGATCTTGGCCAGGGCTGTGTCCCCATTCCCGGCACTGAGGCTGAGCGCACCGACCCCGGTTTCCGAACGCAGGTATTCGAACCCGACAAATTCCGATGCCGGAGCATCTTTCGCGAAGTCGAGGATCTGTTCGTGACGTTCGCCTTTGCCGCCGCCGCTTGCTCCCTGGCGGGCCCGCTGGCGCTGTCCTTCCATCAGTTCTTCGAAACCCTGATCGTCAACTGACAGTCCCCGTTCGGCGACCATCTCTTTGGTCAGGTCGTAGGGGAAGCCGAAAGTGTCGTGAAGCTGAAAGGCGTCGGCTGCCGAGATCCAGGCTTCGTGACTGGCGATCGCCTTTTCCACGAGTTGGTCGAGCAGGGCAGTGCCACGATCGAGCGTCCGGCCGAAGCTTTCTTCTTCCGCCCGGACCCATCGATCGATCCGGTCTTTGGCGGCCACCAGTTGCGGGTGTGCGTCGCCCATCATTTCAACCGC
Organism: Solirubrobacterales bacterium; assembly: GCA_049579585.1. GTDB lineage: Bacteria > Actinomycetota > Thermoleophilia > Solirubrobacterales > 70-9 > 67-14. The sequence continues at coordinate 9,525 of JBAUOE010000057.1, forward strand.
GAGATCAGTGAATTCCTGCAGCCACTGGCCTTCGAATCCGAGGGTGCGCCCCTGGTGGATTGCCCGGCGCATCACCCGGCGCAGGACATATCCACGATCTTCATTTGAAGGCACAACGCCGGCGGCAATAAGGAAACTCATGCCGCGTGAGTGGTCAGCGATGATCCGCATCGCCCGGGTGACCGCTTCGTCATCCCCGTATTTCTTTCCGCTGCGCTCTTCGGCCAGCTTGATCAACGGCTGGAAAAGATCGGTGTCGTAAACGGAAGGCACGTCCTGGAGGATCGAAGCGAGCCGTTCCAGTCCCATGCCGGTGTCGATGTTCCGGTTCGGAAGCGGGGTGAGGTTGCCGTTCTCGTCCTGGTTATAAGCCATGAAAACGTGATTCCAGTACTCGAGGAAGCGGTCGCTGTCGTCTCCCGGCAGGTCGTCCTCCGAGCCGAACTCGACGCCTCGGTCGAGGTACATCTCGGAGCATGGACCGCAGGGGCCGGTCGGCCCGCCCTGCCAGAAGTTCTCGGAACGCGGCAATCTGACTATGCGTTCGTCGCGCACGCCGAGTGACTTCCAGATCGCAATCGCTTCTTCGTCGGCCCCGAGGCCGAGGTCGTCGTCACCGCCGAAAACCGTGATCCAGATCTTGTCGGGATCGAAACCGAATCCTTCGGTGGACAGCTTCCAGCCGAAAGCGATCGCGTCTTCCTTGAAGTAGTCACCGAAACTGAAGTTCCCCAGCATTTCGAAGAAGGTCAGATGCCGCAGGGTCTTTCCGACCTCTTCGATGTCCGGGGTCCGGAAGCAGGTCTGGCTGGTGGTCAAGCGGTTTGCTGGCGGGGTTTCCCGTCCCATGAAGTAAGCCTTGAACGGCTGCATGCCGGCTACGGTCAGCAGTGTCGAGGTGTCATCGGGTGGCGGGATCAGCGAGCCTGAGGCGACCCGGCGGTGGCCGTTCTCCTCGAAGAAACGCAGGTAAGTTTCGCGAATGTCGGCAGACTTCATGGCCGCAGACCCTACTTGGGGCGTCGGCTGATCGTGGCGTGGCCGACGACGGTGTCGCCGCTCATCAAAACTGCCGCCTGGCCTGGTGCCGGACCGTCGAAGGGTTCGCCCAGCATCAGTTCGAGAGAACCGTGGCTTCCTTGACTGGCGATAACGGTGGCAGGCACCGTGTCGGAGTGGTATCTGAGCCGTACCCGGTCGACCACCGATCCGTCACGGTGCATAACGGCGTTCCGCACCTGCACGCTGTTCACGCTGAGTTCGTCCTGCCCGCCGATCGTCACCGTGTTCGTTTTCGGGTCAGTGTCGATCACGTACATCGGTCGGCCCGCTGCGACGCCCAGTCCCCGCCGCTGGCCAACCGTGAAGTTGTGGTGGCCCGTGTGCTTGCCAAGCGCTTCTCCGCTGCTGTCAACGACTTTGCCGCCAACGTCGTCGAGTCCACCATGGCGCCTCAGGAAATCGCGTTTGTTCTGTCCGGCCAGGAAGCAGAGATCCTGGCTTTCCGGCTTTTTCGCGACGGAAAGGGAGTTCTCTTCGGCGATGCGGCGGACCTCGGTCTTTTCGATTTCGGCGAGCGGGAAGCTGAGCCGGGCGATCACTTCGGGCGGCAGTGCGGCGAGCATGTAGCTCTGGTCTTTGCTCGCGTCCCGACCGGCGGCGATCAGCGCGCCGTTGCCGTCATCGACGATCCGGGCGTAGTGGCCGGTCACCAGGTGGGTCGCGCCGAGCCGGTCGGCGAGGTCAACCATTGCCGCGATACGAACCTCGCCGTTGCAGAGCACGCAGGGATTCGGGGTCACGCCTTCGCCATAGCCTTTGACGAACTCCCCCACCACCCGTTCACGAAACTGGTTTTCCAGGTCAAGCGTGAAGTGCGGGATGCCTAGTGAATGGGTGACTGCCCGGGCGCCGAGGACGGCCTCTGGTGAGCAGCAGGCTTTGGTGCCGTCGGTGTCTGGATCGGCCCAGAGCTTGACTGTGACCGCGACGACGTCCGCCCCCCGCTCGCGTTCCCGCAGCGCCGCTACCGCGCTGTCGACGCCGCCGGACACGGCGATCAGTACCCGGTTGGGATCAGGGTCGGCCAGCTTGATGCCGGAGGATGCTGCTGCGGACAGGGCCCGGTGCAGGGCATCGGCGGTGAGCACGACCGCATGCCGCCGGGCCGGGCTGAGTCCGCCGAGCTCAGCTTCGATGTCATCCGGTCCGATCCGGGCCGCATCGAGGACTGATTCACCTTCGACCATTTCGCAGACGCAGGCGCAGGCCGCCCTGGTCGCGGCGCAGCCTTCGGAATCGAAAGTGATCGAGATGATCTTGCCGTCTGCGATCAGCGGGGAGACCCGGGCGAGATCGCCGCAGGCCGCGCCGCCAGCGGCACCACTGAACGAACCCGGGGCCGCCGGGCCGAGGCAGGTGTCGTCGTTTACGTAATCCTCGAGCAGTGATTGCATCAGGTGAAGAGTAAAGGGGTAGCCTGATCGGCATGAGCAAGGGCTGGACAACAGATGGAATCCCGGACCAGTCGGGCAAGATCGCAATCGTCACCGGGGCCAACAGCGGGCTCGGCGAAGTAACTGCTCGTGAGCTCGCCCGCAAGGGCGCAAAAGTGGTGATCGCCTGCCGTAACACCGGTAAAGGCAACGAAGCCGTAGACAGGATCCGGGTCGCGCTCACCCCGAATGGCAACGAAGCCGAACTCGAAGTTCGGGCACTTGATCTCGCCAGTCTCTCGTCGGTGCGGGAGTTCAGCGAAGGAATTCAGTCCGACTACAGCGACGGCATCGATCTGCTGATCAACAACGCCGGCGTGATGGCCCCTCCGCGTCACGAAACCGAAGACGGTTTCGAACTTCAGTTCGGCACCAACCATCTCGGCCATTTCGCGCTTACCGGGCTGCTCTTCGAAACCCTGAAGAAGAAACCCGAATCCAGGATCGTCACCATTTCGAGCATCGCGGCCAGAGCCGGAAAGATCAACTTTGACGACCTTCAGGGTTCCAGCAGCTACGGGCGCTGGCAGGCATACGGTCAGTCCAAACTCGCCAACCTGATTTTCGCGATCGACCTGAACAAACGAATTGACCAGGCGGGGCTCGACATGAAATCGATCGCTGCGCATCCGGGAGTTTCGAATACGAACCTGACCAGCGCCGGTAACGATCTTGGCGCGAACCTGTTCAGCAAAGTGTCGAAACCGTTCCTGATGCTGTCCGACCTGCTGCTGGCCCAGGACGCCGACCACGGCGCTTTGCCCCAGCTGTATGCCGCTACCGCTCCGGACGTGCTCGGTGGCAGCTACATCGGACCAGACGGAATGGGTGAACGCAAAGGATCGCCGGTGATCGTGGCGCCACGCAAACTGGCCCACGACAACGAAGTAGCTGATCGTCTCTGGGACGAATCGGTGAAACTGACCAGCGTCGACTTCGATTTCGGTTCCGCCGGTGTCACTGCGGCCTGAAATTCCGTCTCAGAGCTAAAAACAAGGCCCCAACCCGCCGTTACCGCCCCTGGCATTGATCCCTGTATATACAGGTGGGTGCCTACCTCCTATCCCGCGGGGGACGTGGAGAGATCGGCTCCCGTGCCGTTGATGTTGGGTCAATTTATGAGGCGGCTCACGAACGGGTTCGGGCCTCTGAAACCAACCTAGCACCCTCACCAGTCGGTGTGTCTAAAGATTGTGTGGTCTTACTCCAGGTCGAGGCCTGAAACCAGCTCTTCAGCTTCGGACCAGCGTCCTGGAGGTACCTGCAGGTTGATGTCGCCGCGGTCGAAACGATCGAGTGGCCAGTCCGAGGTCAGTTCGGCTTCGATGCCCCGGTCACGCAGCACATCCCGCCAGGCGAGCGCGGTAGCGAGGTCACCGAACTGCTCGACGACATCCCATTCGTCAAACCTTGGATCCCCGATGTGGATCCGCCCGGATCCATCCCCGATCGAGGCGAGCTTGCGCTTGGCCCGGCCGAAGAAACTCAATCCAGCCTCAGGCTGAAGCCGGTTTCGGCGGTTTGCGCAACTGGATGCCGACGTCACGCAACTGGATCTCGCTGACTTCTGAAGGGGCGCCGGTAAGCGGGTCGCCACCGGATGCGGTTTTCGGGAAGGCAATCACGTCGCGAATCGAATCAACGCCGGCGAGCAGCGCTGCGAAGCGGTCGACGCCGTAAGCGATGCCGCCGTGCGGAGGCGCTCCGTAGGTCAGTGCTTCGAGCAGGAAGCCGAAACGTTCTGACGCTTCCTCCTCGGTGATTCCGAGGGCGGTGAAAACCTGTGCCTGCATCTCCGGACTGTGGATACGGATCGATCCGCCACCAAGCTCCACCCCGTTCCAGACCAGATCGTAGGCCTGGGCGACAGCTTCACCCGGGTTTTCCGGATCGAATTCGCCCTTGGGTGCGGTAAATGGATGGTGCAGCGCGTCCCAGCGATCTTCGTCTTCGTTGAATTCGAACATCGGCCAGTCAACGATCCAGCAGAGGTTGGTGCCAGCGTCAGCCGGGATCAGGTCCCAGCGATCAGCCAGGCGGGTGCGCAGCCCGCCGAGGATGGTGGCGACCTTGGCCGGTTTGTCAGCGGCGACCAGCATCAGGTCGCCTTCTTCGGCACCAAGCGCTTCGTTCAGACCGGAGAGTTCTTCGGGTGACAGGAACTTGGCGATCGGTGCCCGCCAGCCGTCACCTTCGCGGAAAGCCCAGACAAGGCCTTTCGCACCGAGTTCCTTGGCGTCGTCGATCAGGCCGTCGAGCTGGGCCCGGGAAAGTTCGCGCTGTCCGAAGTTGATGCCGCGAACCGCTCCGCCACCGTCGATGACTCCGCCGAAAGCCTTGAATGCTGTGCCACGCAGGACTTCGGTCAGGTCCTTGATTTCGTATCCGTAACGCAGATCCGGCTTGTCCGAACCGAAGCGTCCGATCGCTTCGTCGTAACACATCCTGGGGAACGGCAAAGTCACTTCGATGCCCATCTCACCGAGCAGATGGCCGATCAGGCGTTCGTTGAGGGCCAGTACGTCTTCCCCGTCAACGAATGACATCTCGATGTCGAGCTGGGTGAAGTCGGGCTGGCGATCAGCCCGGAGGTCCTCGTCGCGAAAGCAGCGGGCGATCTGGAAGTAACGTTCGAAACCGGAAACCATCAGCAGCTGCTTGAAGAGCTGCGGCGACTGCGGCAGCGCGTAGAAAGAATTGCGCTGGAGGCGGCTCGGCACGAGGAAGTCGCGGGCGCCTTCCGGGGTCGAGTTGGTGAGGATCGGGGTTTCGATCTCGAGGAAGCCTTCGCCGTCCAGAAAGCCACGCATCGCCGAAGTCAGCTTGTGCCGCAGCTTGATCGCGCTCTGCATGTCTTCACGACGGAGATCCAGGTAACGGTGGCGGAGGCGGGCTTCTTCTCCAACCTCTGACTGGAAACCTTCGATGGCGAAGGGCGGAGTCTGGGATTCGGCCAGGACCTCGACTGCATCAACGTGGATCTCGACTTCGCCGGTCGGCAGTTCAGCGTTGACCGTCTCGGCTTCACGTTTGGTCACCCGGCCGGTAACCGAAACCACGAATTCAGATCGCAGTTTGTGGGCGATCCCCATCGTGTCCCCCGACTCGTCGGGATGGAATACCAGCTGCACGATGCCGCTACGGTCGCGCAGGTCGATGAAAATCAGGCCGCCATGGTCACGCCGGCGGTGAACCCATCCGGAAAGCTTGACTTCCTTGCCGAGATGGTCGATCACCTGGCCATTCCAGGTGTCGCGGTACTTGTTAGGGCTGAGAGCTGGGGCGTCCAAGGTCATGGACGCCCCATACTTTCAGGAAAACGGGGTCCGGTCGGATCCGGCCTTAACGGACCTTCACCTTGAACGACTTTTTGCTCTGGTTGAGCAGACTTCCTTTGGTTATTGCCTGAACCTTGTATTTGCCTAGTCGAGCCCGGTTTTTGGTGGTCAGCTTGATTTTCGGTTTGACCGAGGTCCCGGCATCGATACTGGCGAACTTGCGACAGGACTTTCCCTTGATCTTCAGGGCCTTCCTGGTCTTCTTGTTCTTCAGTTTCAGACAGACCTTCACCTGGGACGCCGCCACGGTCCCGGTGTTCTGTACGACTAGCTTCACTTTGAGCACACGGCCGCGCCGGATGCGTTTCTTTTTCGGCTGCACCTTCCTGATCCGGAGTTTTGCTGCCCCGGGAGGTGGCGTCGGCTCGGTGTACTGAACGGCACCGATGTCGCAGGCACCTGTTGGCCGTTCGCGTCCGTTCTGGTCGGTCGCCGGGCAGGCATCTCCCGGAACCGTTCCGTCAGCCCCGGTGCCGATCGCCGGGCTTCCTGCGAGCAGGGCATGGGTCCGGGTCTGCCCACCGTTGTCCTGAAGCGGGCCTAGCAGTGGATCAGTGACCTGATTCTGGCCGGGCGGGTTGAATCCGACCAGGCAGTTACCGACGCTGAAGGGCTGAATCTGGATTACGTAACGTGGAAAATAGAACGTGCTTGTGCTGTAGCAGTCCGGCCACTGGTTGGCCGGCATCGAAGAACCGTCTTTGTTTCCCGCGTTGATCACGTTGAAGAAATTGACCGAAGTGGCCATCGCTTCATTGAAGCCACCACCTTCACCGGAGTCATTCGCATCAAAGTCGGCTTCGTTGTCGGTAATAGTCGAACTCCTGGCTGTCAGCGTGGTTCCACCTGCCGCGTAGATGCCGCCACCGTCGCCGGCGGATCGATTGTCGGAAATAGTGCTGTTGACGATGGTTGCGCTCGCGTACACGGCCAGTCCGCCTCCGCTTACCGTTGCCTGGTTGTCGTTGAGGGTCACGCCGTCGAGGGTGAGAGTTCCGGCCCCGCCGTTACGTATGCCGCCACCGTCTGCCACGACTGGAGTCTGGCCTCCGGTGACCGTCAGGTTCTTGATCTGAAGCGTCGATGTACCGAGCTGGTCGAATACCCGGTCGAGGCCGTTTCCATCGACGATGACCTTTTCTGAAGGTCCGGAAGGCTCAATGGTCACGGACTCACTGCCGGTGATGTCAAAGTCACCGGTCGAGTTCAGGTCCTCACCACTGCCTGGCCGAACGATTTTGTACTCCCCCGCGGGCAGCTGGATGACGTCGGCTCCAAGGCCGGCGGTGCAGCCGCCTGTCGCCGAGTTGCTGTTGGCCGAGCTGATCGCTTCACGCAACGAGCAGCTGGCGGGATTGGCACCGAGTTCATCGTTGACGGTTGTAACCGCGATCGTCGCGGCTCCGGCGGCCGGCGCGGCCACTAACCCAACCAGCAGAACTGTGGCCGCTATCAGGAATTTCCTCATCTGCCCAAACCTTTCGTGAAGCTTTGGTTTCCCCAGTCAGTTCAGGTTACGCCCGACCCCTCTGACGGTCAAGCCGTAACCATCTGGTTGCTACCAGGGGCTTGGCACTACCGGTGCCTTCGGCTGAACCTCGCGCAGCCTTTTCGCCCTCGAGATGGCACCGGGAAGTTCGCCGTCGTCTTCGCCGAGAAGGGTCAGCAGGATCTCGGCTGCTTCAAGGTCGTCACGACCGGATTCGGTCGCACACCAGCGCGACAGCAGGACAGGGTCGTCTGCGGCGAGAACCGCCGCGCGGACCAGACCGTCGAGACGGTCCGATGCTTCCCGGATCAGCGGCACTTCGGATCCTGGCAGCAGCACGCTCCGATACTTCTCCAGTGCTGAGGCCAGACGGCCTTCCTCGATCAGCTGATCCACTTCCTGGAAGTCAGTTCGCACTTCGAGCGCGAAGCGGTATGGCCGGGATTCGATCACCGGCCCGAGCAGTGAGCGCAGCCGACTGATTTCGGCCCGCAGGCTTTCCGGCCGGCCTTCATCGCCATAAAGTTCGATCGCCAGACGTTCAGCCGAAAGTCCCGCCGGCACCAGGGCGAGGACAGTCAGCAGTTCCACGTGGCGCCGGCTCATTTCGATGGCCTGTCCACCAGCCATGGCCGAAGGACGCTGGCCGAGGATCTGGAGGTAAAGGTCGGGTGCGGGAGCCGCCCTGACTTCGGGCGTCGACCAGAGCAGTGAGGCGGCTTCGCCGGGGATTGGTTCCAGTTCAGCCACCGTGTCTTCGCTGATCGTGACTTCATTGCCGGTTTCAGGCAGATCGATCCGGTCGCCGATCCAGCCCTCGGGGATGCTCGCCAGGACCTTGCCTGCCTTGCCGATGATCGCCGCCGGACGATCGGGACCGGCGCGGCCATCCAGGTATTTCGTCTTCAGTCGCAGGATCCGGCGTTCAAGGTCCTGTCGAAGGAAGACTTCGGCCATGCCAGCGGCCGCGCCAACCAGCGAAAGTGTGTGCGGGTGTGCCGATTTGACGTGACCGGTCAGGTCGATCACGCCGATGATTTCCCCGGATTCGGGATCGTGGATCGGGGCCCCGGAGCATTGCCACGGATGGACTATTCGTTTGGTGTGTTCGGCCGAAAAGATCTGGACCGGATGGTCTATGGCGACGGCGGTTCCCATCGCGTTGGTTCCCGCCCCGGCTTCCGACCAGTCGGCCCCCGCGACCAGGTGCATGTTCTCGGTGGCATCGATCACGCGGCGATGACCCTCGATCCAGAGCAGTACCCCGTCCGCGTCGGAGATCACCAGCATGTGCCCGGACTGGGTCGTTGCGTCCGACAGCAACTGCCTCAGAACCGGCAGCACCGGAAACAGCGGGTGCCCCTGCCAGCGTTCGGAGACTTCGTCTTCGTCGGCAACGACCCTGGGCAGCTCGGCGGTGTCGAGCCCGGCCTTTTCGGATCGTCGCCAGGACTGGGCAACCACCGCCCGGACACGGCGGTCGATTCCCTGATCTTCATGGAAAGCTTCGTAGAGCCTCCTCAGCGCACGGGCCTGATTGATCCGGTCTGAAGTCGGATCGACGGCATGCCACGAACTCCCAGCCACGGTCGCCATGTTCCAACCATACGCCTCGCAACACCCCGGCAATGGGATTTCTCCTGATTCTGCATCCCCTTTGCAACGTTTCCGGGATGCATCCGTTCTGCATCCCGCCACCACCTACGTTGCGACTGGTGACCGATCCGGCCACCACGGGAAATAGTTACGAGGAATCAGGAGAGAGACAATGGCAACGATCATCGAAGAAGTAGTGGCAGCGGCACGCCTCCATGGCGAGCCTCGGAAACTTTTGATCAACGGTCACTGGCAGGACGCAGCCAGCGGCAAAACTTTCGAGACCCTGGACCCGGGGACCGGTGACCTTCTGGCAGTAGTCGCCGAAGGTGATGCCGAAGACATCGACCGGGCGGTCATGGCGGCCCGCAACGCCTTGGAGAACGGTCCCTGGGCGACGATGAACGGTTCCGAACGTGGAAGGCTCATCCATCGCCTTGGTGACCTGATCATGGAAAACGCTGACGAACTCGCAACCCTGGACAGCCTCGACAACGGCAAGCCGAAAAGCGTTGCGCTGGCGGCCGATGTTCCGCTCGCCGCAGATCTGTTCTGGTACATGGCCGGTTGGGCAACCAAACTGAACGGCGGCACGATCAACCCCTCGGTGCCTTACATGCCGGACGCCGAGTTCCACGCTTACACCCTGCGTGAACCGGTCGGGGTTGTCGGTCAGGTGATCCCCTGGAACTTCCCGCTGCTGATGGCGGCCTGGAAGCTGGGTCCGGCACTCACTACCGGCTGCACCGTGGTCCTCAAACCGGCTGAACAGACCCCGCTTTCCGCGCTGCGGCTCGGCGAGCTCTGTCTGGAAGCAGGCATCCCCGAAGGCGTGGTCAACGTGGTGCCCGGATTTGGCGAGACGGCTGGCGCGGCACTCGCCGCCCATCCCGGGGTCGACAAGATCGCTTTCACCGGATCAACCGAGGTCGGCAAACTGATCGCACAATCGGCAACCGGCAACCTCAAGCGGGTATCGCTGGAGCTTGGCGGCAAATCGCCGAACATCGTCTTCTCCGATTCGGATGTTGACGCTGCGATCGAAGGTGCGGCGCAAGGCATCTTCTTCAACCAGGGAGAGGTCTGCAGCGCCGGTTCACGCCTTTACATCCAGGAGGACCAGTTCGACCGCGTTGTCAGCGGAATCTCCGATGCCGCCAAAGCAATCAAGGTCGGGCACGGACTCGATCCGGATACCGACATGGGTCCACTGGTCTCAGCCGAACAGTTCGAGCGGGTCACCGGCTACATGAACCGTGGAGCCGAAGAGGGCAACACCGCGGTCACGGGTGGCAAAGCGATCGACGGTCCCGGCTATTTCGTCGAACCGACGGTGATCGTTGATGCGAACGAAAGCCACTCGATCGTGCGTGAGGAGGTTTTCGGTCCGGTGATCGCCGCCATGCCGTTCACCGACATCGATGACCTGGCCCGTCAGGCCAACGATTCTCATTACGGACTGGCTGCCGGAATCTGGACCCGTGACATCTCGAAGGCCCACCGGCTGGCGGCCCGGCTCAAGTCCGGCACCGTCCATGTCAACACCTACCACGTGTTCGCCGCGGAGCTGCCTTTCGGTGGCTACAAACAGAGCGGCTGGGGCCGTGAAATGGGCGAAGAGGTCCTCAAGAATTACCAGGAGACGAAGTCAGTGATCGTCGGCCTGTAGTTCCCCTCCCGAAACAGCAAAGGCGCGAGCCGGTCCTCTCTCCACGCTGACCGTCTCGCGCCTTTTGCTTGCACTGCGTCCGGATAGCGCGGCGCTTACGGGCGAATCAGTTCGAGCACTTCGGATGCTTCAACTTCACGCTGTTCATTGCTCGAAACGTCCCGCAGCCGCGCCGGGGAATCGCTGTCGAGCACGAGGACGTATTTGACGTTCAGGCGATCGGCGTGTTTCAACTGGCCTTTCATGCTGCGCCCGGCCAGGTCCAGTTCGACCACCAAACCGTGATGCCGCAGTTCAGCGGCCAGCGCTACGGCTTTTGCCTGCTGGTCCGGTGTTTCAACCGCAATGAAAAGGTCACCGCCGGGTGTTTCGACTTCTTCATCGAGGGCCAGCAGGATTCGCTCCACCCCGGCCGCCCAGCCCACCGCCGGGGTATCCGGCCCACCAAGCTGGGCGATCAGTCCGTCGTAGCGGCCGCCGCCCCCGATCTCGGACTGCGCGCCGAGCTGCTCGCAGACGAAAGAGAAGACGGTGCGGGTGTAGTAATCAAGGCCGCGGACCAGGGTCGCATCGATCGTGAATTCGACCGAAGCGGCCCCGAGCAGCTGTTTGACTTCTTCGAAGTGTTCAGCGTCGGCCGAATCGAGGTGATCGAGCAGCAGCGGTGCGTCGGCCATCACGCCCCGGGTTCCACTGTGATCCGAATCGAACGCACGCAACGGGTTGATTTCAATTCGTTCCCGAACGTCTTCCGAAAGTTCCTCCGACCGGGAACGCAGGTGCGATTTCAGTTCTTCGAGGTAGGCGGCCCGCGCTTCGAGCGAACCGAGGCTGCCCAGATGCAGCTCGACCCCGGGTACACCCATCTCTTCGATCAGGTCACTGAGCAGCGTGATCACTTCGACGTCGGCCAACGGTGAGGCCGATCCGATTGCTTCGGCACCGATCTGGTTGAACTGGCGGTAACGCCCGGCCTGCGGGCGTTCGTGCCGGAAGAACGGCCCCTGGTAGGCCAGCTTCACCGGCTGCGCAAGTTTGTGCATTCCGTGCTCGACGTAGGCCCGGCAAATCGGTGCGGTGCCTTCCGGCCGGAGGGTCAGGCTGCGGCCACCTTTGTCTTCAAAGGTGAACATCTCTTTGCGCACGACATCAGTGGATTTGCCGACCCCTCTTTCGAACAGGGCGGTGTCCTCGAAGTTCGGCGTGGTGATTCCGCGATAGCCGGAACGACCAAAGATTTCGCGGGCGGAACGAAACAGGCGTTCACGCTGCGCTGCCTGGGCAGGCAGGACATCGAAGGTCCCTCGGGGTGCTTTGAATTTCTCGGCCAAGGTCAGTCCGTCATCTCGGCGAGGAACGGATTGGTCGCCAGTTCCGACGCGAGTGTGGTGGTGCCCATATGGCCGGGAAATACCTGGGTTTCGCCGGGATGGGTTTCGACCAGCATCGTGATCGACCGGAGCAACGTGTCCCAGTCCCCACCGGGAAGGTCCACCCGGCCGACCGAGTTCTGGAAAAGAACGTCACCGGAGAAAAGTGCTTTTTCTTCGCGGATCGAATAGGTGACGTGTCCGGGGCTGTGTCCCGGGGTGAAAAGCACGTCGATCTCGAGGCCGGCGATGTTCAGTGTCTCCCCTCCCTCAACCGTATGGTCAGCGTCGTAGGAGTCGTACGGTCCGATTCCGGGCCACGGCACGTAGGCCATCACGTCCGCCAGGATCGGGACTTCGATCACCGGGCAGTAGACCGGTGCGCCGGTCGCCCGGGCGACTGGTGCGACTGCCCCGACGTGGTCGAAATGGCAATGGGTCAAAAGGATCGCTTCGAGGGTGAGTCCGCGCTCGGCCAGCGGGGCCATCAGGCGATCAGCTTCGTCACCCGGATCGATCATCACGGCCTTGGTCGAACCTTCTTTCCAGACCGTGTAAGAGTTTTCCTCCACCGGGCCCACGGTGCTGCCGATCACTTCGAGGCCAGCCATGGTTACTGCTTTCCGCCAGCGCGGATGCGGGCGCGTTCACGGCGCCGCCACATGAACTGGTCCATGTAGAAACCGGCCGGGATGTAGAAGACCAGCATCAGGATGCCGATCGGCAGGGCTTCGTTGAGGGAACGTCCAAAGAGGATCAGCAGCAGGGCGACAAAAACAACGGAAGCGATGATGCCGCGGATCGCGGCACCTTTCCAGGTGGGCGGAGCGTCGGTGCGTCCGGCATTGCCGCGACTCCCTTTGCCTGACTTCGCCTGGTTGCGCGCTTCCTGCCGGTTGCGCGGGCGAGCCTTCTTGCGGGTATCGATGTTGCCGGCCTGGGTGCCACGCCGCTTGCGGTTGCGCTTCTTTTTCGTCTGAGCCACGAAGGAAACTTATCGGTCGTGCGACATTCGGCGCTCAATCACATGGAAGGCCGGGTCAAAGTCACGAATCGGCACCGTGTCCGGATAGTTGAGCAAGGCCGCTTCCGGGATCAGGCCGATCAGTTCGGCCTCGACCGGTTTGGTGTCAAGAACCGCCGCCTGTTCCGCGACAGCATCAACCACCATTGCCAGCGGCAGGCTGACCGGGTCGTGGATGTTCATCGATACCTGGGCCCGCCCGGTGGTGAGTTCGAGTCCGATCGCCCGCACTCCGGGCAGCCCTCCCGCGGACTCCCTGATGCTCGCGGCGATCGACTTCGCGACAGCGACGTCCCCCGTTTCAAGTTCGATGTTGAAAGCGGCGAGCGGTGGACGGGCGGTGACCAGCCAGCCTCCTGCGGTGGGATGCGGGCTGGGTGGCCCGAAGTCAGGCTTCAGCTCGCCAGAGGTCATTCGCTGCCAGAGGCTGTCGAGGCCTCCTTCGCGGAAGAAGGCCCGTTCCTGCCGTTCCGGTCCGGTGGCAAGTTCGCCGTAAAGGAATACCGGCACCCCGAGTTCGCCCAGTTCCCTGGCGACTTGCAGGGCGGATTCGACAGCTTGCTGCCGATCGGTTTCTTCGAGCCAGACGACCGGGCAGACGTCCATTGATCCGATCGCCGGATGGATCCCGGCCCAGGAGGCCATGTCGATCTCACGAAGGGTTGCCTCCCCCAGTCCGATCAATGACTTTTCGATGTCGGCCGGTGGCCCGCCGATCGTGAAAACGGCCCGGTGATGATCGACGTCCGTGGGGCGGTCGAGCAGGATTACTTCATCGCCAAGTGATTCCTGCAGCCGTTCGAGTGCCGCGAAATCACGGCCCTCGGAGAGGTTGGGAACGGCCAGAAGGGTCACACCAGCAGCTTTCCTTCAAGCACGATCGGGGTGCCGTCAACCGTGACTTCGGGACGCAACGAAACGACGTCGAGGTGTACCGGCACCTGGATGTTGCCGCCGATTGCGGCCGAAGCACCGAAGGCCACGTGGGCGGTGCCAAAGATCTTTTCGTCTTCGAGGATGTTGCCGGTCAGGATCGCTTTTTCGTTGGTGCCGATTCCGAGTTCGGCAACGTTGGTGCCGTCTTCGCCGTGGACGGTGAGCAGTTCCATGAATGCTTCTCCCTGCGGACCGGTCGCGTCAACCAGATGACCGTTCCTGATGGTCAGCGTCACTGGCTCATCGACGAGTCCGATGCCGGCAAGTGAACCGTCAACAACCAGGGTGCCTTCGGCGGTGGCCGGGGCGATGAATCCTTCGCCACAAGGCAGGTTGCCAAACGCACCCGTTGCGGTGAGTTCACCGGCGTCGGGGATCGCGGTCCGGCCTTCGAGCCCGAGGGTGAGGTCGGAACCGTGGTCGCAGGTGATCCTGGCGCTGGTTCCGTGGTTGAGGATCTCAGCCACCCTGCCGCCGCGACGGCGCAGGTTGTCCATGTCATCGCTCATGACCCGGGCCAGCATTTCTTCGGTGGCGCCGGGCAGGGTCGCGGCACGGGTTCCGGATTCGCTGGCCCGTTTCCGGGCCGCGGTGTGTGAAAGCGACTGAACGGTAGGTGCAAGCAGTACGTCGGCAGCAACCATTGCGTCAGCGATCGTCGGTGGCGGCTCGCCGGCATGCGATTTGCGTTCGGTCATCACGGCCAGGACCGCTTCCGCGCCGATCGATTCGGCGTCGGCCCGCATCGCTTCCCCGAGGACCAGGGTTGCCGGGTTGCACACAATCAGGACGTTTTCGTTCGCGCGTACGCCGAGGCAGTCACGAACCACGGCGGACACTGCTTTGCTCAAGTCATTGCTCATCCGTCAACTATCGCAGGCGTCCCTGTCGCCGGATTCGACGGAACACCGATTACTCGGGGCGTTACGGTCAGTCATAAGGGGTAAGTGAACTTCACAACGAAAGGATCAGCTTGAGTCTCAGTGACTACATATGCGGAACCTCGGTGGCGGTCGCCGACCTCGATGCGGCCCGCAGTTTCTATGAGGACAAGGTCGGCTTGAGGGTGAAGGAATCCTGGGGCGATGAAATGACCCAGTTCGAGTGTGGCGGCGACAGCACCTTGATGATCTACAGCTCCCCCGATCACGCCGGGAAAGCAACCCACACCCAGGCGGGCTGGGAGGTGCCTGACCTCGAGTCGGAAATCGCCGATCTCAAGTCTCGGGGGGTGACCTTCGAAAGCTATGACGGCACCAACGGCCCGCCAACTGATGAGAACGGAATTTTCGTTCATGAAGGTATGAAAGTCGCCTGGTTTCGTGACCCGGAGGGCAACACCTTCGCCCTGAACGAAGGTCCCCCCTGATCTGATCGCCGGGACCAGCCGTGGTTGCCGGGACGGGCCTGCCGGGTACGGTGGCTTTGTGAAGTCCTGGCATCCCCCATTGATCCTCCTGGCCCTGATCATGCCGGCCGCGATCGGTTTCGCGATCGGTGGTCCGGGTTTCGGAATCATGCTCGCCGGCTTTTGCCTGGTTGGACTTGTGGTGATCACTTTGCGTGCTTACCCGCACGATCCGATCGGCATGAACCAGCATCCGGAACTGGTCCGGCGATTGCTCGTGGTCACGACCTTTCCGATCGAGGATGGCCAGACCATCGAGGCGGTAGCCGACGAAATTGAGCTCGCCGCAATCGAGCCGGATTCAGAGGTTCGCCTTTTGACCCCGGCGGTCAGCACTTTCCTTGATCGCTGGGCCACTGATTTGCGGGCCGCCCGACAAAGGGCCCAGCGTGATCTGGTGATTTCGACCGCATCATTGACCCTGGCCGGGGTCGAGGCGGATGCCCAGGTCGGCGATGAGAACCTGATTCAGGCGGTCGAGGATCAACTGGTCACGTATGACGCCACCAGTGTGATCCTGGTGACCAGGGCCAGTCGTGATTTCGACAAGACCGCTGAGGAACTCCGGGAAAGACTGAATCCGACTTTCCGCCGGGTGAGCCTGCCTTCGGCTTAGCCACCCTGCGGTCTTTTCGAGCAAGGCGCGGTCCACGGTCATTCATTAGACTCACCGTCCCCGCCGGGGTAGCTCAGCTGGTTAGAGCAGCGGAATCATAATCCGCGTGTCGGGGGTTCAAGTCCCTCCCCCGGTACTTCTTTTTGGCTCTGCGGCCTGGCAGATCTCGGCAGCCACCTGGTCGATCGATTCGACCACCGGTGACGCTCCAGCCCCACTTAGCTCGGCTTCCCCGAAGCCGCCGCAGAGCACACCGATCGTGTCGAGCCCGGCGCGCCGGGCAGCCTCGACGTCCCAGACCGAATCTCCAACCATCAGAGCATCAGCGGTCTCGGCCTTCTGCAGGGC
>JBAUOE010000058.1:0-7804 GCA_049579585.1 Solirubrobacterales bacterium
ATGAATACGTGGATGGCGGCATCACCCTGCCGATCGTCACCCCGATCACCCTGCCGGACAACATGGCGGCAATGATCAAGGCTCTGGCCCCCTGACCTGAACCGCCACCGGCGCTCAGCCGGTGCCTTCGGCCTGCGGGTCGAGCCATAGCTGCTTCCGCCAGGGAGGGGTTATCGGGTCGAAACGCGCCGACCGGGAGAGCGCGTCCCCGCGGATCGTCTCGAGGGGGACCAGGCGAATCCGGCCTGCCGGGGTGTGGCTCGGGTAGTTGTCCGGACTCCGGTCGTCGGCGACGTTGCCGGCGTGGCTTCCACCAGCGATCAGGTATTGGCCGGTCCGCCGTCCCCAGCCACCGGATTCACGAAGTCCGGCGGTCTCCGCCAGGTCGCTGAGGAACCCCCAGCCCATGTCGGATCCCCAGTTGGCGGTCGACCTGGAGTGGTTGTGGCCAGCATGCGACGAAGCCCGCTGGCTCACGGTCCCGTCCGGTTCGATTCGAACCTGTACCGATTCCCAGTCGTGGCGGTGGTAGCCCTCGTCTTCGAGCACCGGAGCCCCACGAAGCGATGCGCTTTCCGGGTAGTAAGCCCAGTACTGAATCCAGATACTGCCTTCGAACTCGCCTTCGCACTGGAGCCCGGCTGCCGCCCGCTGCGTTTCGGCACGACAGTCAACCACGCGGGTGAAAAGCGTCACCGCTTCACCAGCTTCAGATTCAGTAACCGCGCCTTCGGCCGGACCTTCGGCGCAGTAGGCCGAGCGGCAGGTGCGGAAGTCAACCGGCAGGCCGAGCATGTCCCGGCCATAGAGCAGTTCCGGCGTCTGGTCCCTGACGAGGCGCGCCGCACTGTGCCCATAAGCGCCCTCAAGCGAGCCCTGCCGGTCACAGGTCTCGGAAAGCGATACGGCGCAGAGGACCTGACGGGAAATCGAGTGCAGCAGCGCCACGCCTGGAACTCTGACTCCGGCAAAACCTACGGCGACCATCAGTCCCGCGACGAGCAGGGTCAGGCCGACCCATTCAACGGTTGACTGTCCGGAACCGGATCGGATGCGGCCCGCGATCTCCATGGCCCGAAACTAGGCCGGAAGGAATCAACGGTGTTGATACGAACTCAACGATTCCGTCACGTCATGCCCCCGTTATAGAGTCGTCGTGTGACTGACCCGACCAAACCACGGCACAACTATGCCGAAGCCGCCAAAGCCGCCCAGAGTGAAGGCATCCAGTGGAAACGCTGGGCGCTCGGCGTTGCGGTGGCCGCCCTCCTCATCGTCATTGCCCAGAATGCGCAGAAGGTCGAGTTCAACCTGCTCTTCCTGTCGACTACCGCGCCGCTGATCCTGCTGCTGCTCGGAGCTGCCGTGGTTGGTGCCGTGATCGGTTATACGGCCCCGATCCTGCGGCGTCACCGTCACAACACCCGTCGCGAATACGAAAAGGGCTGATTCTCAGCCGAGTCGCCCGGTAGCGATCTCGATTGCTTCCGGATTGGAGTCGATCAGGACGTAGTTTCGTTCGAGTTTTGCGGCGACCGCGCCCAGGGTGCCGCTGCCGCAGAAGAAGTCAAGGCACCAGTCCCCCGGCCGGGTGGATGCTTCGACCATGCGGCGGATTATGCCTTCCGGCTTCTGGCTCGGGTAGCCGGTCTTTTCCGATCCGTTGGTCGGCACGATCGTGTGCCACCAGACATCGGTTGGCAGCTTGCCACGCGCCGCTTTCTCCGGCGTGACCAGGCCAGGAGCCATGTAAGGCTCGCGGTCCACCCCTTCTGAATCGAAGTAGTAGCCGGCCGGATCCTTGACGTAGACGAGGATCGTGTCGTGCTTTGCCGGCCAGCGCTTCTTCGACCGGGCGCCGTAATCGTAGGCCCAGATGATTTCGTTGATGAAGCCCTCACGGCCGAAGATCTCGTCCAGCAGCAGCTTGCAGTAGTGGGCTTCGCGATAGTCGATGTGGAAATAGAGGGTGCCGGTGTCGTTCAGCAGCCGGTGTGCCTCTTCGAGTCGCGGGGCGAGGAAGCCGAGGAAGTCATCGAAGCTGTCCCGGTAGGAGGAGCTCTGAAGGAGCTCGGTGCGGTAACGACGGCCTTCGAATCCGGTCCGGTCGCCCTCCGCATCGGCAACGGTCCGGATCGTCTTCTTCGACTGGGCCCGACCCGTATTGAACGGAGGGTCGATGTAGATCATCTGGAAGCAGCCGTCCGGCAGCTTCGGCAACTCGACCAGGTTGTCGCCAAGGATCACCTGGCTGGTTTCGAAAGGCGGTCCGCTCACCCCACCAAAGTACCGGGTCGACTTTGCCCTCGGACGCGCGGTGAAACCGACCCGGAACACCACGATCCAGCGACCCGAACCGTTCTGGTCCCGAAACTTCGGAGATCGCGCAAAAAAGAGAACCAGAACGCCGTCGGCGGCAGGCCCCCGACCCGCGGTACCGCTCGCTGGGCGGGTCTACTCGGGCTCTACAGGGTGCCGAGTTCGGACACTATGTCCGAGACAATCGCCTTCGCGTCACCGAAAACCATGTGGGTCTTCGGATCGTAGAAAAGGTCGTTGTCGATACCGGCGAAACCGGGGCTCATCGAACGCTTGAGGACCAGGCACTGCTGGGCCTCGCCCACCTCGATGATCGGCATGCCGAAGATCGGGCTGGATTCATCAGTTTTCGCGGCCGGGTTGGTGACGTCATTGGCGCCGATGACCACGCAGACATCGGTCTGCGGCAGTTCGGGGTTGATGTCATCCATTTCACGCAGCTTCTCGTACGGCACGTCAGCTTCGGCGAGCAGCACGTTCATGTGACCGGGCATACGTCCGGCGACCGGATGGATCGCGTACTCAACCCGGACACCACGCTTCTCGAGTTCGTCGGCCATCTCCCGGACAGCGTGCTGCGCCTGGGCGACAGCGAGGCCATAACCGGGCACGATCACGACGGAGTCGGCGTAAGCGAGCTGGATCGCGGCATCCTGAGCACCCATTGACTGGTGCGGACGCTGTTCCTGGGATCCGCCACCGGCTACAGGCGAACCGAATCCGGCGAAGAGGATGTTGGCCACCGACCGGTTCATCGCGGTCGCCATTTCGAGCGTAAGGATGGTTCCGGAAGAACCAACCAGGGTTCCGGCCACGATCAGGGCCGTATTGTCGAGCGCGATACCGGCAGCAGCGGCCGACAGTCCGGTAAAGGCGTTCAGCAGTGAGATGACCACCGGCATGTCGGCGCCGCCGATCGGCATCACCACCATCGTTCCGAGCACGGCCGCGAGGACCAGCATGCCGATGAATATCGGCTGGTTGAGGTCAGCGAGATCGTTGTTGATTCCGAGGTAAACAGCCCCGGCGACCAGCACCGCGAGCAGGACCCCGTTGATGATCTTCTGGCCGGGCAGACCCATCGGCTGGCTTGGAATCAGTTCCTGGAGCTTGGCGAAAGCAACATTCGATCCCCAGAAGGAAATCGAGCCGATGATCATCGCCAGCAAGGTCGGGATCATTACTTCGAGCGGAATCGAAGCCGAGAAACTCGGGCCCCCGACAGCATCGGAGACGTTCTGAAGCTTTTCGGCGATCTCGCCCTGATGGACCCAGTGGCGGTATTCGGACCAGGCGATGAGGGCGATCGCGCCGCCACCGAGGCCGTTGTAAAGCGCGACCATCTGTGGCATCTCGGTCATCTTGACCCGCTTCGAAGCGAAAGCACCGATCAAGGAACCGAGCACGATCCCGCCGATGATCAGTCCCCAGTTGCCAATGCCCTTCTGGGCAAGGGTCGCGGCGACCGCTACGGCCATGCCGATCGCGGCAATTCCGTTTCCGCGCCGGGCGGTGGTCGGATGGGTGCCGAGCTTGATGCCGTAGATGAACAGCGAGAAAGCGAGGATGTAGAGCAGGCCGACGACCGAGCCGCCAGGTTCAAGTGCAGCGAGAGCCATTACTTCGACCCTTCCTCAGACGCGGGTTTCTTCTTTTTCTTGCCACCGAACATCTCGAGCATGCGGTCAGTGACCATGAATCCGCCGACGACGTTGACAGTTCCGAAGACGATCGCGATGAAACCGATCACGTCGCTGAAAGTGCTGGTCGAGTAGCCGACAACGATCAGTCCGCCGAGCACGACGATGCCGTGGATCGCGTTGGTCTGCGACATCAGTGGCGTGTGAAGGGTGGCCGGAACCTTGGAGATGACCTCGAATCCGACGAAGGCCGCCAGCACGAGAATCGTGATTTCAGTTACGAGATCCATTACTTCGCAGTCCTCTCGCCCCGCACCTGGCCGTCATGGGTGATGCAGGCGGCGTCGATGATGTCGTCTTCGAAGTTCAGGTTGAAACCGCCCTCGTCAGTGATCATCAGGCCGAGCAGGTTCTCGAGGTTCTTCCCGTAAAGCTGCGAAGAATGGCCCGGGAGATCCGAAGGCAGATTGGTCGGTCCGACCACCTTGACGCCGTTTTCGGTGATGACTGTCTCGCCGGCCTTGGTTACTTCGCAGTTGCCGCCAGTTTCGGCGGCCAGGTCGACGATTACCGATCCCGGTGCCATGTTGGCTACGGCGTCAGCGGTGATCAGGATCGGCGCGGCGCGGCCGGGGATGGCGGCGGTGGTGATGATCACGTCCTGCTTGGCGGCGTTTTCGCCCAGAGCGACACGAACCTGCTCGTTTTCTTCATCGGTCAGGGGTCGTGCGTATCCGCCTTCGTCCTCGGCGTCCGGGATGAAATCGAGTTCCAGCGGGCGTCCGCCCAGGGATCCGATCTGTTCCCAGGCCGCGCGACGGATATCGAAGCCGGTGACGATCGCGCCGAGGCGCTTTGCGGTGGCGATTGCCTGAAGTCCGGCGACTCCGGCCCCGAGGACGAGCACCTTGGCCGGGCGGATCGTGCCGGCGGCGGTCGTAAGCATTCCCCAGAAACGGCCTGACTCGTTGGAGGCGATCATCGTCGCCGAGTACCCGGCGGCAGTGGCCTGCGAAGAAAGTGCGTCCATCGCCTGGGCGCGGGTCGTGCGCGGGATCGCTTCCATGGCGAAAGCGGTCACTCCGGCGGAGGCCAGAGCATTGTTCGAATCGGCCGCGGTCCAGGGTGAAAGGTGGCTGATCAGCGTCTGGCCTGAACTGAGCGCGGAAATCTCTTCAGTTGAAGGTGCCGCAACCCGCAGCACAACATCGGCCGTGAGCACGTCGGCCAGCGAACCAACCGAAGCTCCCGCCTCGGTGTACTGGTCGTCGGGATGACCGGCTTCTACACCGGCTCCGGATTCGATCACGACGTCCACCCCCTCGCGTTTCGCGAGCGTGCGGACGGTGTCAGGAACCAGGGCTACCCGGCGTTCCCCCGAAGCGGTTTCTTTTGGGACTCCGATTTTCATCGTCAAGAAGCCGCCAGCCTATGACAAACGGAGCTCAGGATGGTTCGTCGTTGGTCAAAGCGGCGAGCCGTTCGACCGTGTGCTTCATCTGATCGACCTCCGGGTGGACCGGAGTTGCGATCAGACGGTCGATTCCGTTGGCCCGGAAGCGACCCAGCCGCTCGGCGACTTCGGCCTCGGTTCCGATCAGCGAAACGGCGTTGACGACCTCGTCGCTGCATGCAGCGAAGGCACCTTCTTTGTCACCCGACTCGAATTTGGTCTGGACCTCGTCGGCGATTTCGCCGTAACCGAATCGATGGGCAAGGTCGACGTAGAAGTTGGTTTTGCGCGAACCCATACCGCCGAAATAAAGGACCAGGCCCATACGGACCATGTTCCGGGCTGCTTCGAGGTCGCCGTCGATGGCAACCTGAACCGAAGGTGATATTTCGAGGTCGGAGCGCTGGCGGTTGCCTTTTTTAAGGCCCGTTTCGATGTGCTCGCCCCACGCGTCTTCGAATTTGTCGACGTCAAAGAAGATCGGGATCCAGCCGTCGGCGACCTCGGCGGCGATTTCGACCGACTTGCGGCCGATTGCTCCCAGGAATATGGGGATTTCGGTGCGTTCGGGATGAAAATTGAGCTTCAATGGCTTGCCCTGTGTGTCCGGCAGGGGCAGCTGGTAATGCTCGCCTTGGAAGTTGACCTTCTCTTCGCGGGCAACGATCTTGCGTACGACTTCGACGTATTCCTTGGTGCGGCCCCAGGGCTTGGAGTACGGCACGCCGTACCAGCCTTCGGAGACCTGCGGACCCGATGGACCGAAGCCGAACATGAAGCGTCCGTGCGAAAGCTTGTCGATCGTGGCACCGGCCATGGCGGCTGCTGCCGGCGGACGGGCGGGCACCTGCATGATGGCGGCGCCAAGGTTGATTTTGGTGGTCTGGCCTGCGAGCCAGGCGAGGACGCTCACGCAGTCGGAGCCGTAAGACTCGGCCACCCAGACGGATTCGTAACCGACGTCTTCGGCGAACTTCACCGCCTCCAGGGCGTCATCACCCTGTGGACCAATCCCCCAATAACCGAGATACAACCCGAGCTTTAGTGACATGGGGAAATCCTACCGGGGTTGAACATATCTCTGTTTTGTGCCACTTCCGGTTGCCTGTTGTTTCACACAGCCGCGCTTGCCTCGAGCGACATGAACAATGATTCGGCCCGGTCGATCATCGAGCGGATCCGGTCACCGGAGGGCCGACCCTCCCAACCGGTGGACGAAATGTAAATCGCCGCCTGACCGTCACCGGTGGAAATCCCGCATCCCAGGGCACGAGCGAGCGAAACCGTCTCGGCCCTCAGGCCGGAATTATCTGCATCCGTCGCGGCCACAATTTCGTCTTCGTCCAGCCAGATATCCGGTCCTTGATGTGAGGCGGGGGCCGTGACACCGACGTAATACCGCAGGCCGTAGAACTCACTCTCGTACTCCATCCAGAGCAGATGGCCCGGGCGACCTCCCGGCAACGCTCCCGCAAAAACGTCGGTGGAAGCCCCGGGCAGGGGCAGCATGATGTGTGCCGCATGGAAAGCTGCCGGGTCAACCACATCAGGAAAGCCGTTTTCTTCGGCGAAGATCCCGGCTGAGTTGTCACGACCTCCCGCCCCGACCAGCTTCATCAAGCCCCTGAAAAGCTTGCCGTCGCGATTGCCGTTGGTCCAGTTTTGATTGGCCTGCGAACTACGAGGGTCAGGCACCCCGCCAAGCCCGACTTGTTCCAGGACTTCGTCCCGGATCCGTCCGGCCACCCGGCCGCCACAACCCGCCACCAGGTCAAGGTGCTCCGGATCGACCCGGTGCGAAGGAGCCTGCTGACCACGCCATTGTGGGCATTCGCTGCTGAAAGAACCCGACGAAAGCCTGAAGCCGAAGTCGGGTGGGGTTTCATGGGCCAGCCAGTCGATCAGGGTTGGCGTGAAGAGCCTCCAGAGCCAGGCCTGCTCCTGGCCCTTGGCAATTTCGATGACAAACCGTCGTTCCAGCTCCAACGACTCGAATGTCTGTTCCTGACGCTTGCGGCCGTCACCCGCCCAGGCGAAAAGGTCGCCAATGATCTCGTCCGGCCGGCAACTCAGTAGCGGCACGTAAGCGACCGTCTCGGGCTGTCGCGCGACGAAAACCGTGTGGCCCCCCTGCACGTTCACCCCGATCATGGTGCCGAAGGCGGATTGATACCTCAGCTTGCCAATCACTCCACCGGGCATCTCGCCGATCAGCGACCAGACGCAGTGCTTGACCGGACCGGGCTGGTTCTCGGGTTCCGGGGCACCTGGATATGCAGGGTCGTGCCTGAGGACAAGCCCACGCGCATCGCCGTATGCCTTCAGATCTGCTTCGCACTGGCGCAGGTCCTCTAACGCTGCACCACCATCGCCGGATAGATCCATGACCAGT
>JBAUOE010000059.1:0-3183 GCA_049579585.1 Solirubrobacterales bacterium
CCACAGTTTCGAGGCATGCCGGGCCGACGGACCCGGGAGTCCAGCGCCTGGCCCGCAACCAGGTTCCGGTCAGGACCTTTCCCCGCAGCGACTGGATCTCCAAGTCGGAAGCCTGGGGGATGAGCCTGAAGATGACTTTCTGGATGCTGCGGAACGTCAGGTCTTTCGACGTGATCCACCTTCAGTACGTCTGGTGCTGGACTTCGATCTGGGGCAGCTTCCTCGGCAAGCTGCTCGGGATTCCAGTGGTAATGACGCCACACGAATCCCTGACCGATTACGACATTGATGTCGCCTCGAACAGTGGCAAGAAACGGGCGGTGAAACTGCTTCTCAGAAAGTTCTTCCTGCTGACCGTGGACCAGCTCGTCTTCATGTCTGATCTGGAAGTACGTGACACCAGATCCGGGCCGGTTCCTTACCGCCTGATTTCTCACGCCGTGGTCGAAGAACCGCTCGACCCGCCCACCCCCGCGGACCGTGACCCGGGGCCCCTGCGCATCGCCTTCCTTGGGAGAAACGTCGCCAAGAAAGGCATCGACCGCATCATCACCGCGATGGCAGCCAACCGCGAGAAGGGCTGGGAACTGTTCGTGGCCGGACCTCCCGGGCCGGAAAGCTTCGCCGAAACATGCCAGGCCCTGAGTCAGGATCTCGGAGTAGAAGACAATGTCCACTGGCTCGGGTTCGTGGACGACAGGAGCGACCTGCTTCAACGATGCGACCTGCTCGCGATGCCTTCCGCCTATGAAGGTTTCGGGATGGTCGCCGCGGAGGCCATGAGTCACGCCCTCCCGGTCATCGTGCCGAAAGACAGCGGGGTAGCCGAAATCGTCGGCGAATTCCAGGCTGGAATCGTGCTCGAAAGGCCAACCGCGGAAATCCTGGAAGAAGCCCTGCGGGAATTCGATTCTGACCGGGACAAATGGCCGGTCTACCGCGAGAACGGCATTCGTGCCGTAAACAGCCGCCTCACCTATGCGGCCTATGCTTCGTCGACGGACCGGCTCTACGGTTCGCTGCTCTGAGCGTTCCCGGACTGGCCTTGCCTGCGGCTGAGCATCAACGTGATGGAAAGCAGCAGCGCCGGCGCGAGATATAGGTATCGGCTCAGGACGCCGTTGCCAAGAACGCCAGTGACCAGATAGACCGCAACTGATATTCCCAGCGCCAGACAGATACCACGAACCGGCGCAGGCACCCGGTCGCGAAGCACCCATCCCTGTCTCAGATAACCGAGCATGACCGTCAGGAAGCCGACCAGAGCAAGGATGCCACCAGCGAGCGGCATCTGCAGGTAGATGTTGTGGGAGGCCTCCGACCATTGGAAGCCGTAACCGACCAGGGGCCTTTCTTTGATGTACTCGACCGAATCCTCGAAGTACTGCCGCCGCAGGGCATCGCTTTCCTGAGCCGTTGAGTCGTCCGGACTGACCCTGCTCACTCCTGCCGGACCATCGTTTTTCTGAGTTTCGTCCAACGAAAACGAATGAAGCGGTACCACGAAAAGCAACAGCATCGAGACGAGGAATCCGACGACCAGGGTTAATGCCACCCGCGGATCCCAGGTGAACACGGTTTTGCGGAACTCGGGGTTCACGGCCAGGGTGAGCACCAGGCCTAGCGCGAAGCCGACCACTCCGATTCGGCTGCCGCTGAGCACGATTCCCAACAGCAGGAGCAAGAGGACCGGGAAGAAGATCATCAACCGTCTGGGGTCAGTCATCTTTGCCAGCAACAGCGGGATTGACAGCATTGCAGTCAGGGTCAAAGCGTTTGGATGAACTGTCAGGCCGAAATGACGAGCCGGGTCGAGCAGCTCGATGAACCCTCTGGACATCTCCTGATCAAAGGCCAGGCCGAGCTGCAACCCGGTTCCCAGATAGGCGTCGGACAAGGCCACGGCACAACTGACCGTCACCCCGGCCAGCCAGGCGTTGATCAGCATTCCCACTGCCTTCCAGCTGTCGACGACGATCGCCACAACCAGAGGGATGACGATCAATGCGCCGAGTAGTTTCACACCGGTGCTGGCCGACGTTTCGTTGACGAAGTCGGGGAACGAAATGTTGAGAGGTTCGAGGCTGTCTGGAGGAAACATTTGCACGATCAGCATGCTCAGCACCAGCAACATGCCGCCAGCCCATAACCAGACGGGTAGCTTCGGCAGGGGGCGGGCTTTCGTGAGCAATAGAAGGGCCGCGACCCCAAAAGCCAGGACGGCGAAAATGTCGCCGTAGGCCAGCCCGCCGGTAAGACGCAAGGCGTTGAGCGGCATGAAAAAGAAGGCCGCAGCGAGAATCCACATCCCCGCGAGGGAAAGTTTCTCGTTCAGCCCGGCCGCTGCTGAGCTTTGACTACCGGTAGAAATTCAGAACCTCGACTTTGAGGGCCATGGATTTGGGGTTGAGGCGGAGTGCATGTTTCGCGGCGCGCCCGGCTGCCTCCGGATTGGTGTCGAGAAGGACCTGAGCCAGCACAAACCAGTTGCGCCAGTTACCTGACTCATTCTGTGTTGCTTCGCGGGCCAGGCGAATCGCCTCGCGATCGTTGCCCAGCAACTGTTGTACCTGCGCCTCCTGGATCTTCGGCGCGGCCGCATACGGCTCGATGCGGGAAGCCTGGCTGGCTTTGTCGGCGGCCTTTTCCAGGTTGCCCGAGTTGACCAGATCCTGGCTCGAGCGAAGCAGTTCGGTGCTGGCGAGCGGGATCGCGATCACAATGATTGCCAGTACCCCACCGGCACCGATCAGAATCCGTTTCTTCAGATCGAGCGGGGCTGGGCTGTGCTCATCTTCGTTCTTCCTCGGGTCATCCGATGCGTCTGGCCCGATTGCGGCCGCGACCAGAGCGAAGAAAGCAACCGGCAGCACGGTCATTTCCCAGGCCCAATCGACTCCTGCGGCCACCGCGAAGGCCACCATCCCAGCAGTTGAGGCAGCCAGGAGGGCACGCTTTTCGTCGGATCTTGACCGGATGGCCAGGCGAGCGCTGAAGATGATCGGACCGAATACCAGCGCCAGGGCGAGCAGCAGTCCAATCGGGCCCATCTCGGCAAAGTTCTCCAGATAAAAGCTGTGTGCGTCCCGCACGAATTGCAGTCCGTCACCCTCCCTTGACCACCAGTACTCAAAGGCGCCGGGTCCGATACCGGTCAGCTTTTCCGAAGCAGCAGCTTCGAAT
>JBAUOE010000060.1:0-2140 GCA_049579585.1 Solirubrobacterales bacterium
GACGAAGCCCGGTCTCAGGCCCTCGCGGCGGAAGGACTGCTGCCCGAGCGGGTAATCGCCTGCGTTGGTGGTGGATCTAACGCGATCGGTACCTTCACGGCTTTTGTCCCGGACCCAAGTGTCGCCCTGATCGGCGTCGAAGCCGCTGGCGACGGAATCGACACCGACCGTCACGGAGCGTCGCTTACAGCGGGCCGCACCTCGGTTCTTCATGGGTCCATGTCGGCCGTGATTGCCGACGAAGAAGGACAGATCCTCGAAGCCCATTCGATCTCGGCCGGGCTCGATTACCCCGGGGTCGGACCGGAACACGCCTATCTGCGCGATACGAAACGGGCCAAGTACGTGTCGGTTACCGACAGCGAAGCGGTAAATGCCTTCAAGGAACTCAGCCGGATGGAAGGAATAATTCCGGCACTTGAATCATCACACGCAATCGCCTGGCTACTCGGTGAAGGTGGCAGCGCCGGGAACGGCTATGACGTGGTGTGCCTTTCCGGTCGTGGTGACAAAGACCTGGCCGAAGTCCTGGGGCTGGAAAGTGCCTGAGACAGCTTCCGTGGGTGCCGATCGCATCGAAAACGCTTTTGCCAAGGCAAAAGCTGAAGGCCGCGCGGCGTTGATGCCGTACATGATGGGTGGCTTTCCGGAACCCGCAACCTCGGTGCGGATCGCACAGGCCTATGCCGATTCGGGAGCCGACCTGATCGAACTCGGTGTTCCCTATTCGGATCCGCTCGCTGACGGACCGGTAATCCACAACGCGGCCACCACCGCGCTTGAAGCCGGAGTCAGGTTCGAAGACGTTCTCGACACCTGCCGGGCAGTCAGCGACCGGATTCCGGTTGTCCTGATGGCCTATACGAACATGGTTCTCGGCCAGGACGGGCCGGCGGCATTCGCTGAACGGGCGGTAGCCGCCGGGGCATCCGGAGTGATCGTCCCGGACCTTCCCCTGGGTGAGGACGAAGCGACCCGGGACCTGCTCAACGAAGCCGGCCTGGCAGTGGTGCCGCTGATCGCGCCAACGACCCTCGGTGAGCGCCGGACCGAGATCTGCCGGATCGCCGCCGGATTCGTGTACGTGGTTTCGTCGGTCGGAATAACCGGTGAGCGTCAGGAAGTACCGGTTCACCTCAAGGAACTGGTCGATTCGGTCAAGGAGAAGGCGGAAGTACCGGTCGCGGTCGGATTCGGCATTGGCACTGCGGAACAGGCTGCCGAAGTCGGTCGGATCAGCGATGGCGTGATCATCGGGTCGAAACTTGTGCGTGAAGTGGCCGACGCTGAAAGCGCCGATGCCGCGGTTGAAGCCGTATCCCGGTTCCTGACCGAGACCAGCGAAGCGATGGGCAAGTAACCCATCCTCCTCATTTAGGTAGGATTACGCCGATGCTTATCCCGGTCTCTTTCTTCGTCGCAGTGGCTCTCGCCGTCTTCTCCTTTTCGCAGGGGCAGGGTGGGCCCGTGGCCGGCCTGGTTTTCTTCGGTGTGCTCTTCGGCGGCGTTTTCCTGCACGTCAGCCGCCCGCTGATCCTGAAGGTAAAGCCTTTGATTCCCGTTCCCGGCCGGAACAAGAACTAGCCAGTCCTTTCACGCGGGCCGGTGGCACTGGCGGCGTGAGATCAGCCTGCATCTTCGGATGCCCCACCCGATAGGGTGACCGTCCCGACGAACGGAATCGAAAGGCATCATGGGGATCAGGGGATTTCAGAGAGCTCTACTGCTGGCGATCGTGATGTTTGCCGGATACTTGCCGGTTTCGAACGCCAACGCGACGATCGAAGTCCAGGGACAATGGGAAACCGCGCTGCCGGATCGCGGTCGGTCTGAGTTTCAATTGACGGTCGGCCCGGACGGATCGGCCTACATGCTCACCGAAGGCCGCAACCAGATCGTGAAATACGCCGCGGATGGGGCGATCGGAGGCCGTTGGAGGATCCAGGGAGAACAGCCATCAGCAATCACCGTTGATTCAGATGGGACCGTGATCGTGGCAGTGGATGGAAAGCTGGAGCGTTACACCGGTGGAGGCCAGCGCCTCAAACCGTGGCGGTACAACTTCCCGAAGAAGGCGGGCCAGCCTGACGAGGTGTCAGCCATCAAATCGGGTCCGGACGGCTCGATCTACGTGCTTGAC
>JBAUOE010000061.1:0-2136 GCA_049579585.1 Solirubrobacterales bacterium
GGCATGCGGACTGATCGCCCTGATCGTCTGCTCATAGGTCCGCATGTCACCCGGGTCGGCGATCGGCACGATCAACGGGGTGACCCCGTCGCGATTGATCGAAGCCATCGTTTGCTGGCAGCGCTCGCCGGTTCCGAGCAGTCCCATGTCGTCAACGAAGTCATCCGGCAGCGCGTCGGCCATCTCCTGGAGTGAACCGAGGCCGCTCACCGCGTCGACCACATCCCCTTTGCCCTGTTCTTTCAGCGATTCGGCGTAAACCGGTACTCGCAGGTAGGAAGCCGCTTCGCGGCGGAATCGCTTGATCTGGTCGTCGAGGTTGTCACCAACCGCGGTGCGGATCGGCAAGGTGATCCCGTACTCCCTGCCGGCCGGCCGTTCCAGCTGCGCGATTCCGGCAAGGGCTGACCTCGGGGCGAAGTTCAGGATAAGTCCGTCACAGTTCTCGCGGCCGAACTGCCGCATCTTCGGACCGAGCGCCCCGAGGTAACGCTGTGGGGGAGTGCTGCTCGGGGCCTCCAGGCGAAAGCCGTTCGACTTCAGGACTTTGCCTTCATACCCGGTTGCTTCACCGGTGAAAGCCTGGTCCATGATCGTGAACAGGTCACGGACAGCAGGCAGGGCTTTCGGCAGGTCCTGTCCATGCCAGCCATTAATTATCGGTTCGGTCGAGAGCCCGTAGCCGATCATCGCCCGCTCACCGGCAACATCACCAAAGGTCGATGCCCCCATCGCATGGAGGGCGGGGGTCCTGGTGGTCAGCGGCACGATCGCCGTGCCAATCCGGATGTTTTCGGTGGTGGCGGCAATCGCAGTAGCAACCGCAATCGCGTCATAGCTCGCCAGTTCACTCACCCAGACGGAGTCGTAACCAAGTTCTTCGGCCAACTGGCCGAGTCTCAGGGCTTCGGCTCCGCCGAAACCCCGAAGGGGGAGGCAGATGCCGGTCGGGACCTTTTCGGTCATGCCGGCCGACACCTGCCCTTCCCTGGGGGACATCGTTACGCGATGATGTCAACGACGATGCGGGACCCGCCCGTATCGCCCGTGTGGACCCGGTCGAGTCCGTTCCGCACGTCTTCAAGTGGAATCACGTCACCAACCACCTTGGGGAGAACGAGGTCTCCGGAGGCGAGCAGCTCAAGACTCCTGACCACATCCTTTGGCTCGTGGCCGTATGAACCAACCAGCTCACGTTCACGCAGTACGAAAGTCATGATCCGGCCCGCGTTGGCTGGCTCCATGCCAACCCCGGTGATTACCGCCCGGCCACCATCGTCAAGCGAACGTACGGCCTTCTCGACCGTTTCCGCGCGACCGACGAACTCGAGGGCCACATCGACCCCGCCACTTTCGGTGATCGCCTTGAAACCTTCCTCCGGGTTGTAGGCCGCGTCCGCACCGGTCTGGAGCGCCCATTCCCGCGCTTCCTCACGCGGATCGACCGCGATCACGCTGGCGGCACCAAGTGCCTTGGCGATACCAACCGCCGATAGCCCCAGGCCACCGGTTCCCCAGACGGCAACCCGGCTGCCCGGGCCGACCTGGCCCTGGGTCGCGACCGAATGATGCGAGGTCGCAACCGAATCGGTTGCAACCGCGGCCAGGGTGTCACTCAGGCCATCCGGTACCGGAACAACATTGCGTTCCGGCACGGTCGTGAAATCAGCCCAGCACCCTTCGGCGTCAGCGCCGATACAGAGGCGCTGCTTGCAGAGCCGGGTCTTGCCGGCGAGGCAGCGGTCGCACTCCATGCAGGTGATCAGCGGCATGATCGCCACCCTGGTTCCGACCGGGGGGCCGGAAGCACCTTCGCCGAGGCCGGCAACCCGGCCATAAGGCTCATGGCCGAGCACGATCGGGGCATAAGAAGTCTTCGATGACTTGTCGATCACGAAATGGACATCGGATCCGCAGATGCCGACCTTCTCCAGGGCAACGAGGACCTCACCCGGGCCGGGAGTCGGTTCCGGCCAGTCATCGCGAACGGTCAGTTCGCCCGATTCATCCAAAACTGCAGCGCGCATCAGACGTCCTTCCAGGCATAGAAAGCTTTCGGGTTATCGACCACCATCTTGCGGGTGGCTTCTTCCGGCACACCGACCTGGTGGAGCCAGGGGATGAAACGCCACAGGA
>JBAUOE010000062.1:0-3727 GCA_049579585.1 Solirubrobacterales bacterium
CCGCTGTCGCTGTCCGAGACCCCATCTCCCGGGTCCACACGTATCTGACCGGCCTGCGGGCCCTCACTGAGGGCAGCATTAGATTTGCCGGAATCACGATTCTTCCTGTGGTTGCCACCACCTTTATCCGTTCCGTCCGCGGGTCCGTTCGGGTTCGCTCCTGCCACCAGCTCCGTGCGGGAAGCACCCACCGCATTTGAACCAACGACCGGCGTGGCCTCGCGCTGCGGCTTGGAATTCACCGGTTGGTAATGCCCCGGTACCACCCCGATCGCGATCGCGGCCGCACCTACTGCGGCGACCTGGGAGGCACCGGTCCCGAGGCCGACCAGACCCTGACCAAGCTGTCGTCCCAGCCCGAGTAGAACAGCCCAGAAGGCGATCGGCCGATGCCCGGAATAATTCCTTTCGAAGACTCCAACCGCCCGGGGGTCGAGCTGTTCGCCGGCCTCTTCTACCAGGACGGCCATTGCCTTCTCGTGCGACATGGCAGCGCGGTACGGCCGGGCCGAGGTCAGGGCGTCGAAAGTGTCGGCCACGGCGATGATCAAGGAACCGATCGGAACCTCCGTGTGGGTAACCCCGTCCGGGTAGCCGCCACCGTTGTAGCGCTCATGATGGTGGCGGACGATTGCAGTCAGTTCCGGGTCGCCAAGGTCGGCAACCATTGCCGCGCCATCCCCTGGGTGTCGCTTGATGACGTCGAATTCCGCGTCGGTGAGCGAAGCTGGCTTGTTGATGATTTCGTGCGGCGTGTTGATCTTGCCGACGTCATGGAGCAGGGCAGCTGTCCGGATCCTCGCGACTTCACTCTTCGGCAGGCCGAGTCGACTGGCCATTTTGGCGGCGTGAGCGGCCACCCGGCGGGAGTGCCCATAGGTGCGCGAGTCCATTGCTTCGAGGGCCCCGGAGAGCTGTATCAGCATCTTCGCACGCTGCTTTTGACTGAATTCGGCAGTAGCCCCCGGGCCAACGAAGGTTTCCGTCCGGGAAAGGAGGCGGGAGAAACGCCAGTTGCGAACCCATCCCCAAATCAGCAGGTCTTCGAAAAGCTGGTCCCCGGAAGAGTGCCGTTTCCAGAGCCGGGAGCCGAGCCATGAGATCGCCAGGGAGAGCAGCACCGGCAGGAAAACCAGCAGCGGTGGCGATTCGAGGATGCCAGTGAACCGCAGGATGACCGCGAGAGAAAGAGGCAGGCCCACAACCAGGAATGTCACCCCGATCGACAGAGGCAATGCGCGCAGCAAACCTTTACGGGAAACCGGTTCCAAACCTGAATCTCCTTACCCTTGAGTGACGCTGGGGCGAGTCTAATCACTAATTGATCGCTGATCAATAAGGTCTTCTTCGAGCTCAAAGCAGTATCGCGCTTTTTGCGAGTATTACTTGCTTTACGGGTTCAGCAGCTGGTCGAGCTCTTCCTGTATCCGGCTCTCGACACCATCGGGAAGGTTCTCCCGGATGTCTTCGGGCAACTGATCCTTGAGTCCCTGGGTGATGTCCCCCGGCAGATCATCCGAAAGATCCGGAATGGCGTCCTGGAGTTGATCACCGAGACTGCCCGAGTCACCGGTTGAACCTGAACCTCCATCGTCACCACCGCCACCGAAAGCGTCCAGCACTCCTCCCAGGATTCCGCCGATGTCATCGACGTTGTCACCGCTCAGCAGCCCGGACGCATCTTCGATCAGCGGGATCAACTGGTCCATTGGCAGATACCTGACCGCCGCCCTCGCGCCAGCCGCCACCAGTCCGTTGATCGCCCCGGCATTTTCGGCATCATCGATGGCCCGGTTGAGGCCCGATCGCAAAGCTTCCTCTATCTGGCTGTCGGAGAGGTCGTACTCCTCGGCAAATTCCGCCCGGCTCTGGTCATCCGCCAGGGCTCTGGTCAGCTCCTCGCGTGAAACACCCAGTTCGCAGGCAGCACCGTCGACTGCGGAAAGCGCGAACTGCTGGGCTGTCTCTTCGAGGTTGCCGGGATCCGACCATGGCCGCGCGTCACAAGGATCCGCGGCAGCGGCCGGTTTGTAGTCAAGTCCGCCGGCCGCTATGTAAACGCCAACCAGCGCTACGGCGACAGCAATCGATACGGCAAGCACCCAGATCCCGAGCGTCCTCGAGTCATCCCGCACCGGCCGAACTTCAGTCGTGGCCTCCATCGGGGAGTCTGCCGGGGAGTCCCCTGCCGCGAGGCGACGGGTCCGTAGTTCCTCGGTGGAAGCGACCCTGGCACTTTCGAACTGATCGTTCGGATCTTCACTCCCGCCGGTCAGGTGACCGGTGGGCGATTCATCCCCCGAAGATTCCGGTTGGGTGTCAAGACGCTCCGTTTCGGGTTCGTCCTTGCCTTCGAGGCGTGAAGTCGGATCTTCGTCGTCGTCGGGCATGACGCCGGTCGGCTCGTCCGGTGGCTCGCTCACAGCTCAAGCCTCCGGGTCATGCCGATCGGGATCAGCGCCAGCAGTCCGAACAGGGCTGAAAGCAGGAAAGAGCTGGAGAACGCATGGGTGGCTGCCCGATCAAGCTGATCTTCGAGTCCGGCCAAGACCTGCTCATACGCATTTCGCTCGTCGGGATCGGTCGGAAACGGTTCGAAAGCCGGACGGATGTCCGGGACCTGATCCCCCTGCAGATCGACCTGCGCAACGATCTTCGCCCCGAGTTCCAGTTTGTCGCTCGGGTCAATGTTTGATTCCAGCAGGATCGCCGTGCCAGCATTGATCGCATCATCGGTCTGGGCTTCCAGCTGATGGGTGAAGATCGGGGTAAGGATCAGCAATCCAAGTACTACCCCGGCGTGGCGGGCCGCGATCGTCCAGCCGCCATGGACCGCTGCGGCCGATCGACCGCTGAGCGCCGCTTCGGTCAGCGCCGAAAGGACCAGCGACAGGCCGATACCGGCGAGGATCTGCGGCGGGATCACGTAAATCACCTCGGCATCCGGCAGCAAACCAAGCGCGGCCAGGCCTCCGCCGAGCAGAATCGCCCCGGAACTGGCTCGCAACCGGACCGACTCGATGTTCCGTCCGATACGCGAACCGAATAGCGCGGCGATCGGCAGAACGGTGACCACAGCCGCGGCTGCGATCGGACTCATGCGCCAGCCTTCGATCAGCAGCAGGACGATCAGGAAAAGCGTCGCCGCAATTGCCGCCGAAACGAGTGCCAATGCGATGTTGGCCGGAAGATGCGGCCGCTGGTCGGTGCTGCTGACGTTCTCCGGAATTCGCCATTCGCGGGTCTCTTCAATGATGATTTCCCGCAACGGTACGCCGGCGAGGATCGCAACCGGGACCTGGATCAGGAATATCGACTGCCATGAAACGAGTTCGGTGAGCAGGCCGCCCAGACCCGGTCCGATTGCTGCCCCTACCGCTCCCGCTCCGACCCAGGTCGCCACGGCTTTGCGGTCGCTGCCGAGGGTGGTTCCGAGCAGTTCAAGTGCGGCGGTTACGGCCACCGCACCTCCTGCTGCCTGAACAGCCCGCCCGGTAAGCAGCGGGCCAAGACCGGTCGCCAGTCCACAAACCAGGCTGCCTCCCGCAAATACAGCCAGACCGATCGCGGCCGATCGCCCCGGGCCGTATCGACGGGCCAACCTGGCGCCCGGTACGGCCAGCTGGGCCAGAACCAGGTTGAAGATAATCAGCACCCAGGCGACACCGGCGATGCTGGTGTCGAATTCACGGAAGATCTCCGGTAGCGCCAGAACGACTATCGACGA
>JBAUOE010000063.1:0-5400 GCA_049579585.1 Solirubrobacterales bacterium
ATGTGCTTGATACCGCCGCGCAAAAGGACATCAAGGTGCTAACCAGGGTGGTCGATTACGGCGGGCTGTTCTGGGACATCCTGCGCCCCGGCGCGGAGCTCGGCAAGACCGATCACCGTGGCTATCGGCCGGACGGCTGGATCGAAGCGGGGGTGGCCAAGCTGGACAAAATCCGCCCGATCGCCGAGCTACACGACCTCACCCTGATGCAGCTCGCCTGCCAGTGGAACCTTGCCCACCCGGCCGTCGAATGTGTGGCCCCGACCCTGATCCAGGAAATCGGGCCGAAGGCCCGGCCGATCGAAGACCTGCGTCAGGAACTGGCTGGCCTGCCTGCCGAAAACCGGCTCAGCCCGGAAGAAGTAGCCGAGATTGCCGCGATCGGCGACAACCATGGCTCAATGACCCTGAAAGGCGCTTCTCCGGTCTTCGAAGGTGAAGAGAAGCCCGATGGCTGGTCGATGTCGCCGGATCTGGAGAAGCTCGCAGAACGCCACGGCATCGACCCAGCGGTCGATCTCGTAAAAACCTGAAGTAACGGACTTCCGGGTCAGCAGGAAGGACTAGACCGGCAGGTCGAGCCCGATCCAGACGATGGCGAGAGTCAGGACGAAAGTCAGTCCCATCAGCCAATGGGCCTTCGGCAGCTGCATGTGCGCGAAGACGGAAATGATCAGTGCCACCACCAGGCCCATCTTGAGCTGAAACTCACCGAGACTCCAGAGCTCGTAATGGGAGGCCATCCCCATGCCGGTGAACAGCAGGACCCCGAGGGCAATCAGCGAGCCGAGACCAAAACGCTGGGCGATCGCCCGCATGCGCTGCGGATCCGGATTTGAGCGTTCAACCGGAACCACGGTGCCGGCCAGCATCAACTGGCCCCCGAGAAAGAAGGCCATTGCGACGACGTGGAGGAAAAGAAGTACCTGCATGTGGTGAATATTAGGCGGGGTGGGGGATCGAAGCGTCCTGCCCGAGCCTTACCCTCACATGGTGGCGAAGATCCGATCCCAGCATGTCTGCCAGAACTGTGGCCACGTCGCAATGGCGTGGACCGGTCGCTGCCCTGACTGCGGCGAATGGAACTCGCTGGTCGAGTCAGCTGCCCCTCCGAGGGTCAATTCCGGAAAGGCCCCGGCCAAGCGTGGGGCGGCCCGTGGCCCCACCGGTAAACCAGTTGTGCTGCGGGATGTAGTTGCGCTGGAAACCGCCCGGTACGTGACCGGCATCGGTGAACTCGACCGGGTACTTGGCGGCGGCATCGTGCCCGGATCGCTGGTTCTGCTCGGTGGATCCCCCGGCATCGGCAAGAGCACCCTGACCGGCATGGCGATGGCGAACCTCCAGTCGAACGGAATCGAAACGCTCTACGTCTCCGGTGAAGAATCCACGGCACAGGTGCGGTTACGGGCAGAGCGGCTTGGTCCGGCCGCCCTCGAAGTCAAAGCGATGGCCGAGAACTCACTCGAAACGATCCTCGCAACGATCGAATCGGAGAAACCGAAAGTCTGTGTGATCGATTCGATCCAGACGATGCATAGCGCTGAACTGACCGGCGCCCCGGGATCAGTTGGCCAGGTTCGCGAAGCGGCAAATTCACTGGCCGAAGTGGCGAAACGCCTCGAGATCGCCGTGATTCTGGTCGGTCATGTCACCAAAGAAGGGAGCCTCGCCGGGCCCCGGGTTCTGGAACACCTGGTCGATTGCGTGCTCCAGTTCGAAGGTGAAAGGGAACGCACCTATCGCACCCTGAGGGCAATCAAGAACCGTTTCGGAGCAACCTCCGAAGTCGGGGTGTTCGAGATGCGATCCGGCGGACTGACCGAAGTCACCGACCCTTCGGCCCGTTTCGTCGAAGAAGCAACCGGTGCACTCGGTTCGGTCGTGCTCGCTTCGATGGAAGGCACCCGTCCGGTCCTGGTTGAAGTCCAGGCACTCGTTTCACCTTCAGAACTTGAAATTCCCCGTCGGGTGGTTACCGGAATCGACCGCAACCGTCTCAGCATGATCCTGGCGGTTCTTGCCCGGCACGCCGGCGTTGGTCTCGGGACCTCGGATGTGTTCGTAAACGTGGTCGGCGGGGTCAGGGTCGATGAGCCCGGTGCTGACCTCGCGGTCGCCCTGGCGGTGGTCTCAGCCCATCGTGGACAGGCGCTCGCCACGAGTGACGGCAAACCGCTGTCCTGTTTCGGGGAACTCGGCCTCACCGGCGACCTTCGTTATGTCGGGCACGCCGACCGGCGAGTTGCCGAATCGGTCAAATTCGGGCTTGATCCGGTGATCGGCCCCCGATCAACCGAACGACTCCCGGGCCTGCTGCCCTGTGCTTCGGTCCGGGAGGCGGTCCGACGGGCTTTCGAGCATTCCGGTCAGGCCGTCGCCGCCTGAGTTGATTCGAACCTGAAAACACGGTGTGTGCAGGGTTTGATTCTGCAGTGAATTTCGGGCGCATATCGGCTCCATCGGACCCCCAAAGCGGCCACGGTTCGCAAGCCCCTGCCCGAAAACTCGCCAGACCGCATTACAAAGCGGAATCTGGCATAATGTGGGGGTGAGTCCAGCAGTCGAAAGTGATCTAGCACACCTTTCAATACGTCAAGATCCGAGGCTGTTGCGTGCCATCGACGCAGTCGCCCCGGGCACCGCTCTCAGGGAAGGCATCGACCAGATCGTCCATGCCCGCACCGGTGGACTGCTCGTTGTTGGCGAAACCGAAGACTTCGCTTTCATGCTTTCTGGCGGAATCCGCCTTGACATCGATTACAGCCCGGCGATGCTCTACCAGGTGGCAAAAATGGATGGTGCGATCCTGGTCAACAGTGACGCAACCAAGATCACCT
Organism: Solirubrobacterales bacterium; assembly: GCA_049579585.1. GTDB lineage: Bacteria > Actinomycetota > Thermoleophilia > Solirubrobacterales > 70-9 > 67-14. Next base: position 2,841 of record JBAUOE010000063.1, read on the forward strand.
GGGCGAACGTCCAGATGATGCCGGATCCGACCATCCATTCCGCCGAAACCGGCACCCGGCACCGCACCGCGGAACGAATTTCCAAGCAGGTCGATGCCCTCGTCGTCGCGGTTTCGCAGCGCCGTGACGTCGTTTCGCTTTACCTCGACGGCATGAAGTACGTGCTGCAGGACATCCCGTCGGTGCTCGCGAAGTCGAATCAGGCTCTGGCGACCCTCAACAAGTACCGCCTGCGACTCAACGAACTTTCCCAGCGACTCACCACTTCCGAGTTCAACAGCAACAGCGTGCTCTACGACGCCCTTGCCGTGCTGCAGCGGTCCGAACTGGTTTCCCGGATGGCAGTCGAAGTCGAGCGTTACATCGTCGAGCTCGGCACCGAAGGTCGCCTGATCGAAATGCAGCTCGAAGAGACGATGGTCGGAGTGAACGCAGACAGGCTGGCTCTGATCCGTGACTATTCGGTTGAAGACACCGAAGAAAACCTTGCTTATGTAACCGAACAGGTAGCGGCGCTCTCCCATCAGGAAGTGCTCGATTTCGGCCGGCTTGCCGAAATCCTGGGTTACGACCGCAAGATCAACACACTTGACTTCCCGATCGAGCCCCGTGGTTACCGGCTGCTAGGCCGGGTGCCACGCCTGCCCAAACTCGTTGTCCAGAAGATCGTCCAGCAGTTCGGCAGTCTCGATGAAGCCCTCCGGGCCCCGGACGAAGAACTGGCAGCGGTTGACGGCGTCGGTGCCTCTCGTGCGAAAGAGATCCGCGAGGGCGTTCGCCGGTTGCAGGAGTCCGTTCTTTCCGACAGATTTTTGAATACATGATGGCTTGGAGCCGTCGCTACGAAGCTAAGGAGCAATCTGATTTCTGATTCAGACGCAGTGAAACAAGAAGAGCAGGACGACATTGAAGCGGTTCCCTACGTCTGTGACTTCGAAGAAGGCGACAAGGTCGTCTATCCGCATCACGGAGCCGGAGTCGTGCTCAAGAAGGAAAGCACCGAACTCATGGGCGAAACCCGTGAGTACCTGACGATCAAGATTCTCCACAACGATCTGACCGTCAAGGTCCCGACCGAGAACGCCGGCATCGCCGGGCTCCGTCGCGTGATTGACGAGGACGAGATCAAGAAGGTGATTTCCGTACTTTCGGACGAAGTTTCGGACATGCCGAAGAACTGGAACCGTCGCTTCAAGTACAACAAGGAAAAGATCAAGACCGGCAACGTTTTCGAACTGGCCGAAGTCGTCCGCAACCTCGCCCTGCGCGAGATGGAAAAGGGTCTCTCAACCGGCGAGAAGCAGATGTACACCCGCGCCAAGAAGATCCTGGCTTCCGAGTTCATGTACGCCCTTGACAAGGACGAAGAGGGTGCTGAGGAATACCTCGACGGCCTGCTCGAAGAGCGTTTCGAAGCCTCGGTTGCTGCTGCGGCAGCCGCCTGATCCAAGAAGTCAGTTTTGTCTGACGGTCCAGCTTCGGGGACCATCAAGACCACCGCTTTGATTGTGGCTGCCGGCTCCGGGCAAAGGCTCGGGGCGGGTGGTCCCAAAGCGCTGGTCGAATTGGCCGGGAGGCCGATGTACCAGTGGTCGCTCGATGCCCTGCGGGCCGCAACCCTGGTCGACCAGATCGTGATTGCCGTGCCACCCGGTCAGGCCACCGAGTTCACCTCGCCAGGGGTGCGCCTGGTTGACGGTGGGGCTGCCCGCTCACAATCAGTCGCGGCCGGACTCGAATCGGTGACCACCGAATTCGTGCTGGTCCACGACGCGGCCCGGCCGTTGGTTACCGCAGACCTGATTGACCGGACTATCGGAGCCCTTGACTCAAACCCGGGGGCCGACGCCGTGATTGCCGCGGCACCAGTCACCGACACGATCAAGAGTGTTGACCCGGACGGAAAGGTGAACGCCACCCTGGATCGCGACGGGCTGCGATCGGTCCAGACACCCCAGGTGTTCCGGACAGAAGCCCTGCGCCGCGCGATTGCCGACGGTGACCTTGAGAATGCCACCGACGACGCATTTCTGATCGAATCAGATGGCGGACAGGTGATAGTGCTCGACGCGCCCGCTTCGAACATGAAAGTCACAGTCCCGGCCGATCTGGCGATGGCCGAACTGCTGCTGTCCCGCGCATCGGGATGATCACCCCCAAACCCCTCGAAACAGAACCGGAATCGTGCTTACCGACTACCACGTACATCTGAGACCCGACGACATCACTGCGTCCCCGGACGATTACTTCACCCCGGCCCAGATCGAGAAATACTTGAAAGCAGCCGAGAGTGCCGGCATCGGGGATCTGGGGTGTGCCGAGCACATGTACCGCTTCACCGAGGCGCTCACGGTTTGGAGCCATCCGTTCTGGGAAGAATGGGCGATCAACGACCTCGACCAGTACTGCGAAACGGTCGCTGGCAGCCCGGCGAAGCTGGGCATCGAAGCCGACTACGTGCTGGGAGCGGAAGACAGGCTCGACAACATGCTTTCGCCACGACCTTTTGAATACATCATCGGGTCAGTCCATTTCATCGGTGAGAAATCCATGGACACCG
>JBAUOE010000064.1:0-17139 GCA_049579585.1 Solirubrobacterales bacterium
GTCGAGAGTTTCGTCATCGGGACCAACAGCCAGCAGCAGGCTTTCTTCGCCGTGCTCGGCCTGCGCACAGAGGTCAAGTGCGGCAAAGCGCAGATCCGTCTCCGAATCGAGGATCACCATCAGGTCCGAGGGTCCGGCCAGCGAATCGATGCCTACTTCACCGAAGACTTCTTTCTTCGCGGCCTGAACCCAGGCGTTGCCCGGCCCGGCGATCACATCGACCGGCTTGATCGATTCGGTGCCACGGGCAAGGGCGAATATGGCCTGGGCTCCTCCGACGGCATAGATCTCGTCCACGCCGCAGATCGATGCGGCCGCGAGGGTGGTCGGATCGATCTTGCCATCCGGTCCCGGCGGTGCCACCAGGACAAGTCTTTCCACCCCGGCAGCCCGGGCGGTAACACAGCCCATCACCACCGTCGACGGATAGGAAGCACGGCCACCGGGGGCATAGATGCCGGCGGCGCCGACCGGGACTTCGCCGACCAGAACCCTCTGACCCTGAGGCAGGGTCACTTCTTCAGGCTCATCGTTCAGCTGGGCAGCTGCGACCAGCGACACGTTTTCCACAGCGATGCGGAGGGCCGCTTCAACTTCGGTATCGAGGTTCGCGAGCGCTTCATCAGCCTCGTCAAGCCCCACCCGGAGCGAAGTCGGGGTTACTTCGGTCGCATCGAATTGAGCGGTGAGGCGCAGCAGGGCTGAGTCCCCTTCTTCCTTCACCGCTTTACTGATCGCCGACACATCGGCAAGATCAGAACTGGCCCCGAACCAGTCCCGGAGTTCAACCGCTAGTTGCTCCGGTGCCGCCCACTGAAGACGGCGAAACCTCACCCGGCCGCCTCCCGCAGGCGCGCAACCAGCGAATCGACTTCGGCTGAGCGCAATTTGTAAGAAACCTGATTGGCAACCAGCCGGGCCGTGCAGGTGACGATGTCTTCGCGCGCCTCGAGGTTGTTTTCCCGCAGGGAACGTCCAGTCGCGACCAGATCAACGATTCCGTCGGCCAAACCGACCAGCGGTGCCAGTTCGATCGATCCTTTTACTTCAACCACTTCGACCTGACGGCCGCTCTTCTCGAAGTACTCCTCGGCGATCCGCGGGTACTTGGTTGCGATACGCATCAGACCCAGACGACGCTGGTGTTCAGATGGACCGGTATCGCCCTTCTGGGTCGCCAGGACCATGCGGCAAAGGCCGACTTTCAGGTCGAGCAGTTCGTAAACGCTGCGGTCGGCCTGTTCGAGAAGCACGTCTTTGCCGGTGATGCCGACATCGGCTGCTCCGGCTTCCACGTAGGTCGGCACGTCGTAGGGACGCATGGTGACCAGGGTCATCTCGCCGCCATCGAATACGAGTGATCGGGAATCACCGCGGACTTCCTCGGTCTTCACCCCGATCCGGTCGAGCAGGTCAAGGACCTCGTCAAGCAATGCGCCGCGCGGAACGGCCAGCTTGAGCGGACCGCCGGGGGCTCTCAGGGCTTCAAACACCGTTGCGCTCCTGTTCGAGCTGGGCTTTGTGAATGCGTTCCACGTAAAGGCTGAATCCGGCCGCCGGCTCATCAACACCGAACTTGCTCATCAGACCGTCGTAGCGTCCGCCTCCACCGATTACCTGACCGACTGACGGGTCATAGATTTCGAGGATCGAGCCGCTGTAATAGCCGAGGTCCCGCAGCAGGCCAAGGTCCACCTGAACCCGGTCGGCGCCGCCACGCCCGGCAATTGCGTCGTAGGTCTCCTGAAGGCTGTCGAGACTCGCTTCGAACGAAGTCCCGCCCATGCCCCTGGCCATCCCGATCACTTCGGGACCGCCGCGCAGCTGAATCAGCCTGATCAGACACTTGATCTGGTCCGAACTCAGCGTGCCTGCTGCTTCAAGATCTATTTCCAATCCGACGATGTCGTGGCTTGCAAGGCGGGTGGCAGTGTTCCTGATCAGTTCCTGATCTGCCGAAAAATCGGCGAGCAGACATCCCCAGAGGTCAGCGTCGCCCAGGCCGATAACCGCTTTGTTCAGGCCCACGGCATCCAGCGAACGGGTCATGACTTCGACCACTTCAGCGATGCCTTCGGCACCATCCACACCGATCAGTTCGATCCCGGCCTGTCCGAATTCGCGCAGCTGTGCCCTTTGGGGAGTGACCGCCTTGTAGGAGTTCGCCATGTAACTGAGCCGGTAGGGCGGTTCGACTTCACCGAAACGGGTTGCGACGAGACGTGCGATCGGGATCGTCATGTCGGTACGTAACGCCAGTTGCTCACCCCGGTCGTCGAAGAATCGATAGGCGCCGGCATCGACTTCATCACTGAGGTCGACCACTTCGGCGTATTCGATCGTCGGCGTGCGGACTTCGCTGTAATCGAAGCTTTCGAACACGTCGAGCAACGCCGTCTCCAGACGGCGGAGTTCACGCATTTCGTCGGGAAGTACGTCCCGGGTACCTGGGGGGATCGGGTGGATCAAGGTGTCCTGTCTAGTCCTCTACGCGTTCGATGTGCGCGCCGAGGGACTTCAGGCGGGCTTCAATGTTTTCGTAGCCACGGTCGATCTGGCGGATGTTGCCGATCTCGGAAGTGCCTTCAGCGGCGAGTGCGGCGATCAGCATCGCCATGCCGGCACGGATGTCCGGACTGTCGACCCTTTCGCCATGAAGCGGACTTTTGCCGGACACGATCGCGCGATGCGGGTCACAAAGCGTGATGCGGGCGCCCATCGCGACCAGTTTGTCGACGAAGAAGAGACGGTTCTCGAACATTTTCTCGAAAATCAGGATCTCGCCGTCAGCCTGCGTTGCCAGGGCGAGCGCGATCGAGGTCAGGTCCGCCGGGAAGGCTGGCCAGGGGCCGTCCTCGATCTTCGGGATCGCCCCACCTTCGTCGGGCTGGATCACCAGGTTCTGCGACGGCGGCACGATCACGTCAGTGCCTTCGATAACCGACTGGAATCCGAGACGCCGGAACTGGCGGCGGATCATGTAGAGATCGATCGGTTCGACTTCGTGGATCCGGAGCTCACCACCGGTGGCCGCAGCAAGCGCCATGAAACTGGCAATCTCGATGTGGTCAGGCGTGACCTTGTGTTCGGCCCCACCAAGTTTGTCCTTGCCGGAAACGACCATCACGTTGGAACCGATGCCGGAGATCGGGGCACCCATCTTGACCAGCAGGCGGGCGAGATCCTGAACGTGGGGTTCCGATGCCGCGTTGAGGATCGTGGTCTCACCGGGGGTGAGAGCCGCGGCCATCAAGGCGTTTTCGGTGCCCATCACTGACGGTTCGTCCATGAAGATCTCGGCGGCGCGCAGCCCTCCGGGAGGTGCGGCAAGTTCGATCGAACGCTGACCGCCAACCCGTGCCCCGAGTTCACGGAAGGCGTCAAGGTGAGCGTCGAGGCGACGACGGCCAATGAAGTCTCCGCCGGGCGGCGGCATGTGAACGTTTCCGAAACGGGCGAGCAGCGGGCCGGCCAGCAGGAAAGATGCGCGGATCTTCGACGACAGTTCTTCATCCAGTGAGGTGTCGCTGATGTTTTTGGCGCAGAGGCTGACCGTGTTGTCTTCGACCCAGTTCACTTCGACGCCCAGGCTGGCCAGAAGTTCGATCTGTGCTTCCGTATCCCGGATGCGCGGAACGTTCGCGATCACTACTTCTTCTTCGGTGAGCAGGCAGGCGGCGAGGATCGGCAGGGCCGCATTTTTGTTGCCGGCGGCGGTGATTTCCCCCGAGAGCGGCACTCCGCCCTGTATTACGAACTTTTCCATATGTATTTTCCCCGCAAGTAGACGGTTTTCTTTTGACCGGATCCGGGACGGATGTGACCGACCGAAAGTCGGACTAGGGTAACAGCGAAGATGGCACAGACTTCATCACGTTCGAGGCGGGGCAAGACCTCCCGCAAAGGCCGCGGCCTGAAGATCATCTTCGGCTTGCTTCTGATGCTGCTCGTGTTGATCGTACTGAACGCCTTCGCGCTGAATAACGAGACCCAGCCGGCATCGAAGACCACTTTCGGTTCGACGCTCGTGGAAACGACCTCGGGACCGCTTCAGGTTCTCCAGTCAGGGCCGACCGAACCGGTGCGAAATGACCTCTCGGAAGGCGGTGTCGCAACCGGAGAAGCGATGCCGATCGTGTTGATTCACGGTTCGGGTGGCGCGATCAACTGGTGGGATGATGTGCTGCCGTTGCTCAGCGCGGGCAACGAAGTAATCGCGATCGACCTGCTCGGTTATGGCGGGTCGAGCAAACCGAAAGATGGTTATTCAGTCGAGTCGCAGGCCAGCCTGGTTGCCCAGGTCCTGAGTGAACTTGATGTCGAGCTGGCCACTGTGGTCGGCCATTCTTTCGGCGGCAAGGTAGCGACCGCGCTGGCCGAAAGCTCACCGGAACTCGTTGCCGGGGTGGTTTTGATCAACATCGGTCCGGATTCAAGTTTCGGGGGTCTGTCCGGAGGTGCGAAGGCCGCTCAGTGGCCGCTGCTGGGTCAGGCCATGTGGCGGGTAGCACCGAGCTTCCTGATCCGGAGGAACGTCGCCCAGGGTTTCGCCCCGGGGTTTGACGTGCCGGACAAGTACATCGACGACGTCAGGCAGATGACCTATCCGTCTTACACCGGTTCCTATGACGCTTCGGTCGAGTACACCGACGCTGAACCGCTGAATGACCGACTGGAGGCAATTGGGGTGCCGCTGCTGGTGATCTTCGGCGAAGAGGACCAGATCTTTTCGGCCCGTGAATCACTCAGCGCTTACGCCGCCATCCCCGACGTTCAGACCCTGTTGATCCCGGGCGTGGGCCATTCACCCCAGATCGAAGCTCCGGCCAAGACCGCCGTGGCAATCAAGGCTTTCGCGAATTCACTGGTGCCCGAACCAGAGCCGGAACCGGCCCCAGGTCCGCAGCCGAACGAGCAGTCGCAAAAGAAGCAGAACAACCAGGGCAAGCAGAAGCAGCAGAACAATCAGGCGAACCAGAAGCAGAACAACAAGCAGTCCAGCAAGAAGAACCAGCAGCAGAACCAGGGTTAGCAGCACCCGCGGGCATCGCTCCTCCTTTGCTGCGCATTGACGCCTGAACGGGGAGCGTTGCCGCTATTTCGCCCAGCGGCCGCCGGCTTTGGCCCATGCTTCGACTTCACTCTTGTCGTTGAAACCGTCCGAGATCCGTTCACCGTCGCGGTGATGGACCAGGTAGATCGCGTTTTCGCCCAGGTCTTCCCCGGTCTGCGATGAAGTCGAGGCTGCGTCCTCGGGCACCTCGACATCGGACCAGATGTGCCAGTCGTCCTTTTTCATCAGCCATGGAATTACGTGCTCGAGTCGGTCAAAGGTCGCCCCGAGGCTGCGCTTCGGCTGAATCAGCCGGTAGCCGTCGCCGTCGAGAACTTCAGTCCCACACCAGTCGCACTTCGAAGTTTTGGCCATGCAAACAGTGTGAACCATCAGCCGCCAGACCCGTCACGAAGTACCGGACCTGCCAGCAATCGTTGAACTGCCGGACCGGGTTGCGCTTATCCCGGTCCTCGCGCCCCTCCACTCACGCCCGACTGGATTGCGGTGACGGAATCAGCGCTGACCACACCGGACTTACTGGTGCTGCCATCAACCGAGACAGTGTCACCCGGATGGATGTTCTTTGCTTCGACCTCGCCCATTCGCGTCACCGTTGCGCCGTCGCTGACCTTGACTTTCACTGTATTTCCATCGCTGGTTTCCACATAGAGCACATTGCCCGAAAGGCTCGTGACCTCCCCGCTCGTTCCGGATTCCGCGACAGCTTCCGGTCCCCCGGCAGGCGAACCTGCCACTTCGGTGCCGCCCGGGACTCCAGCTCTCGCCGGGAAAGGCGAAGAAGCTTCGGCAGCAGCGTCGCTACCAGTCCGGCTTCCGAGCCAGAAAGCCAGGCCCGCCAGCAGTATTGCGGCAAGGGCGAGATTGATCGGGGAGTTCAGCTTGCGGCGGTTACGCCTCGGTCTGACACGAACTTCAGTTGAGGATTCGGATGTCATTTGCTTCTTCCTTCGGTTTCGGTCGTATTTGTCATGGGTGCCGGCGGAACGATCATTCGAACCGCAAAGCATCGATCGGTCGCAGGCGGGCAGCCCGGCTCGCCGGATAAGTTCCAAAGAAGAGTCCCGAGAGGGCGGCGGCTGCGAATGCGAGCAAAACCGAATAGCCGGCGACGGAGGGTTCGACCCCGGCGATCCTGAATTGGCTGCCGATCAGCCCAACCGCGATCCCGACCACTCCGCCAACGATTGAAATCAGGACAGCCTCGGTGATGAACTGGGCCATGATGTCGCTTCGTCTGGCCCCGATCGCCTTGCGAATACCGATCTCCCGCGTCCGCTCGGTGACGCTGACAAGCATGATGTTCATGACCCCGATTCCGCCCACCAGCAGGGATATGGCGGCAACCGCACCCAGCAGCGTCGTGAATACGGAGTTCGAGGCATCAGAGGCTTCGATTATCGATCCCTGATTGATCACGCTGAATCCGGGATCGGTCGGATCAGTCGAGTTCATTCGGTCACTGAGAATCGAGGTGACTTGCGCTTCGGCCGCGTCAATCCCTTCCCGGGAAGATGCCTGGACCACGATCTGGCTGATCGATCCGTAGCCGAAAAGTGTGTCCTGGATCGCTTTGTACGGTGCGATAACCACATCGTCCTGATCGTCGTTTCCGCTCGACCCTTTGGCTGCGGTAACGCCGACCACCTGGAAGTTGACGCCGTTGATCTGCACGACCGACCCGACCGGATCCTCTCCAGGGAACAGATTTGTTGCGACGGTTGGCCCGATCAGCGCAACCCGTTCGCGTTCTTCCACCTGGGCGTCAGTGAAGCTTGCTCCACTCTGCACATCAAAACCGCGGGTTTCAAGGTAATCCGGCGTTGTTCCAATCACCTGCGACGGTGTGTAACTGGTCGATTCGTTGACCAGGGTTGCGCTTGAAACTGTCATTACGGGTGCTGCGGCGGCCACGTCCGGTGCGAACAGGTCGTCGTTGAGCGCTTCTGCGTCTTCCACTGTGAGAGAAACAGCCGAAGAGGTGGCACCCGGCCCGTTCGCTCCGCCCTGCCCCGTGATCAGCAGCACATTGGTACCGAGTCCTTCGATGCTTGAACTGACCGCTTTTGACGAACCTTTGCCGACCGCGACCAGAATGATCACTGAAGCGACGCCAATGGTCATTCCCAGGACTGTCAAAACTGCCCGCAGCTTGTTGGCCATCAGACCGGTGACTGCGACCCTGATGGTTTCCGTGAATCCCATCAGACCATTTCCGTGCTCAGGTTGTGGTCAATCAACCGGTTGATCCGGTCCTCGGAGATTCGTCCGTCATCTATCCGGATAACGCGCCGGGCCCGCTCGGCGACTTCGTCTTCGTGCGTAATCAGCACAACCGTCCGCCCCTCTTCGTTCAATCCTTCAAAGATGCGAAGGACGTCATCGGTCGAGGAAGAATCAAGGTTTCCGGTTGGTTCGTCGGCCAGAATGAGGGCGGGTTCGGTGACGATTGCCCTGGCGATTGCCACCCGTTGCTGTTGACCACCGGAGAGTTCGGACGGCACGTGATCTCTGCGGTCAGCCATACCGACACTGGCCAGCGCAGCGCCAGCACGTTCACGGCGCTCGGCCCGGTCATAGCCAGCATAAGAAAGCGGTAGCTCAACGTTGGCTATCGCCGAAGTTCTCGGTATGAGGTTGAAACCCTGGAAGACAAAACCGATCTTCTGGTTACGAAGGTCCGACAGGCCGTCCTCATCGATGCCGCTCACATCAGTTCCATCGAGCAGGTAACGCCCGTCCGTCGGCGCGTCGAGGCATCCAAGCAGATTCATGAGCGTCGACTTACCGCTGCCTGATCGACCCATTATCGCCAGGAATTCGCCGGGTTCTATCCGCAGATCAATGCCATCGAGAGCCCTGACCTCGTGCCCACCAAGATGGTAGACACGGGTCAGCGCTTCGACTGCGATCACCGGCTGAAGAAAATCCTCAAACTGGTCCATGGAGTCCATCAACCAGCACCCGGGCGTCCACCACCGGCTGCCGCTCCGCCCGGTGGTCCACCACCATCGGCTGCTCCCCCACCGAGACCGGTTGCGGATCTTTCGTCGCCCGTTTCCCCGGAGTCGGTCGTTATCTCGACCTGCGGAATCACGACCGTATCGCCGGCTTCGAGGCCGCTCACGATTTCTGTGCTGCTGTCACCGACCAGTCCGGTTTCGACGATTACCGATTCAGTTTCGCCTCCAGAATCACGTATCTCGACCGTACCACCTGAAACAGCCTGATTTGGCACGGTGATGGCGCCAGAAACCTGATCGGTCACTATCGCCACCGTCGCCGACATTCCCGGTCGCACTTCAGCCGACGTCTGCGAGATGCTGACGGTGACCGGGTAGGTCACGACGCCCGAAGTGTCGGTGCTAGCGAGCAGTCCAACCCCGGTCACTTCGGCCGCGAGGGATTCGTCATCGGCTGAGCTGATGGTTACGGTCGCACGCTGTCCTTCTTCAATCGCATTGACCTCCGCTTCGGCCACGTCAACCGACATCTCGAGTGCGTCGAGCGACTGGATTACGGCGAAAGCGGAACTGGCGCCAGTAGAGCCCGTGTCCGTGCCGTCAGTATCGGCCTGGGTTCCGGAGGTATCTGTCTCGGCGCTGCTTGAGCTTCCGGCACTGACCGAATCACCGACTGCGCCTTCAAGCGAAACAATGGTGCCGCCGAATGGTGCGCGGAGAATGGTGTTCTGCAGGTCCTGGCGAGCATTTTCCAGAGCGAGTTCGGCAGCCTTGACATCGGTCTCTGATACCGATGAGGTAGCGGATGAGGATGTGCCGCCGCCACTGGTTGCCCCGGAAACGGAACCACCGCCTGCCGCGCTTTCGTCTCCTGATGCAGATCCTCCCGATGAGGGCAATTCGCCGCCAGACCCCGCCTCGGAGTCATTCTCCGGATCCGGCTGGTCCGCAGAACCGGCGGGTCCCGTGGCACCGGTAGCGCCAGTAGCGCCGGTGGTCCCGGTGTCGATCTCAACACAGGTGGTCAGTCCCGAGTCGTTGATCGTTTCGACCTCGTCGTCTTCACAAACCACGTCGCTTTCACCAGTGGTTGCGCCGACCGATTCTGCCGTCGAGGCAGCGAAGCTGGTCTGCACCCCACCGGTATATGCGGCGGTCACGATCTGGGTTTCGCTGGAATTGCCCTGGAGAGATACCGCCGTGGTGCTGGTCCCTGCTTCGGCGGCTTCGAGGTTCGCTTTCGCCACCTCGACCGCAAGTTTTGCGCTTCGTCGGTCCAGTCTGGCGATCGCTTCACTTTTCTTGACCCGGTCGCCTTCCGCGACGAGTACCCGGGTGACGGTGCCGCCCGTTTCGAAAGACAGGTCGGTGTCGCGTGCGGACTCGATCGATCCGCTTCCCGTGGTCGTCTGTTCGACTACCCCGCGGGTGGCTTCGGTCGTTGTCTCTTCAGTCGCCCCGCTTGCATTTTTGCCGCCACCGATCAGAACGATGAGCAGAAAGATGGTGAGTGCTGCCGCGAGAACGTAAGTCGCGGAGTCCACCTGCCCCAGCTCGATGGTGCGGCCTCGCATGGTCAACTGCAGGGGGCGCTGCCCTTCAACCGCATTGATTTTTTGTCGGCTGGAGATCCCGGACCGTACTTTGCGGTAGGTCCGGTTTAGCTGTGCGGGCATCAACTTCCGGGGGTCTGGTTTCTTCATGCCTGAGTGACTTCTGCCTGCGTGGCACTGGTGCTCTCGTCCTGGCTCCCGAGCGGACCTGGTGCGGCGCTTCCCTCGGGGACGCCGTTGGTTGGAGGAGCGGGCAGGTCGATACCGCAGGCTTCCATCGCCGACTGCATGTCACCCATATCGGGTGTACCTTCTGGCGCAGCGGGACGTTCACCCGGTACTTCGCCCGGCATCGGAGGCTGGCCTCCGGGAGCTTCGCCACCGGTGGTCCTTTCCGGCAGTTCGAAGCCTTCATCCTCGAGACAGGCGATCTGCGATTCGTCGAGATCGACCAGCGGGCCGCCGCCCCGGCCACCTGTCTGGCCTGCAGCTTCGGCCGCGCGAGCGTCACCGCTGGAATCAGAGTTTCCTCCGCAGGCAGCCAGACCAAAGATGGCGATAGACAGAATTATTGCGAGCGGGCCCGGTTTGAGGGACTTCTTCACTGTTTCGAGATTCTCCGTTTCGTTCTTGAGGCCCGACCGACGTTTCGGCGGGAAGTTCGAATGAACCCTGACCGTGATTCCCGTGAATCTGTCGAAAGCGACCTGAGAATCGTCTGGGAATCCTTCAGCGGAGAGACGCTTCTCCAGAAAAGTTCAACCGTAGTTCGCAAACAGCGGTAACCCGGTTGTAGTTGCCTTCTTTATATGCGAACATACGTTCGTATATGGTCGTTTCCGTAATCCTCCCCCTTCTGGCCCTGCGTGCCGCCCTCGGAAAGTCCCAGAACCGTTTACTGGAGCCGATTGCGCTGGCCCCGCAGCACGACGCCCCACAGGTTGTCGGCGAGGTGTCCCCGGTCGCCCACGGCCTCGGTGTTCGTGCCGGGATGGGCCTCGGAGAAGCGATCGACATCTGCCCTGCCCTGGTCCTGGTCACTCCCGATCCGAGCTACACCGAGAGCCTCTGGCAGACCATCCTTGCCCGGCTCGAAGCAATCGGGGCTGAAGTCGAATCCGGCAGCAGCGGCGAGGCTTTCTTCCGGGCTGACCAGATCCAGAGGCTCTATGGCGGTCTCGACGGCGTACTGACCGCGACCGCGAGACGCCTTGGCAAAAGTGTGCGGCTCGGTGCCGCCCCGACCCGCCTTGCGGCTTTCGCCGCCGCCCATGAAGCTGGTCATCCGATTCCCCGGGTCGTACCACCGAATGAACTGCGTGAGTTCCTGGCCGGCCTGCCGACGACCGTGCTGATCGGCCGGCTCAGCGGTTCAACAGTGAACACACGACGCATGGTGAGCTCCCTGAACAAACTCGGTATCACCCGGCTGCGTGAGTTGACCGCCCTCTCCGGCAATGACATCGCCGACCGTTTCGGGCATCTCGGCACCGAAGCCCGCAACACTGCCCTTGGGGCGGAAACGGACATCCAGCCGCGAGTGCCGAAAGAGGAAATCTTCGAAGAGCTGGATCTGCCGGAGGTCGCTTCCGGCATTCACCTCACGGGTGCGATGGGCATCCTTTGCGACCGCCTGGCGGGAAGGCTGGACGATCTCGGCCTGACGGCACGTCAGGTGATCATCGAAGCGAAACTGGTGGATGGTGGCAGCTGGACCCGTGATGTAACCCCGCGTCGCCCGACCGCCCGGGCCGACATGCTGCGCCTGATCCTTTTGCCCGGCCTGGAGTACCTGCCACGCCCGGCCGAGAAACTGAAACTGCGGGTGACCGACCTTGCGGCCGGCGCCCCGGAACAGATCGAGCTCACCCACGAGCCCGACCAGACCCGATCGCAACGCCTTGATGAAGCCGCGCAGCAGGTCCGGGCTGCAGTCGGCGAGAGCGGCCTGATGCGGGTGCTCAACGCCGAAATCGATTCCCATCTGCCGGAGCGGCGAATGCTGCTCACCCCTTACCTGTCGGAGTGACAAATTGATCCCTGAAAGCAAACAGAACCCCAACCCCCCAAAGACTGGCAATGAATTTACGTCATATAGACGTAAATTCATTGCCAGTCCTGGTTTTGTGGGGAGGGTTGTTTCTTTTGTCTAAAGCAACCCGCCTTTATGAACCACGGCCGATCGAGGTTGCCAGTGACAGTCACCGCACCCCGATCCAGGTCAACGACGTCGACGTGGTTGCCGTGCGCGAAGAATGGATAGTCGAAGACGGCTGGTGGACCGCAGTGCCAATCAAACGCTGGTACTTCGAACTCGTCCTGATCGACGGACGTGACCTGACCGTGTTCCAGGCCTTCCCATCCGGCCAATGGTTCGCGCAGCGCGCCTGAGTTTGGAAGCCCGTGCCAGCGCCGTACATCGAACTTCATTGCCACTCGTCTTTTTCTTTCCTGGACGGGGCCTCCTCCCCGCTCGAGCTGGCTGAACGCGCAGCCGAGCTGGGTTACCCGTCGCTTGGCCTGGTCGACCACGATGGCGTCTGGGGGTCAATGGAATTTGCTGCCGCCTGCAAAGGGGCCGGCATCAAACCGATTACCGGAGCCGAACTGAGCGTCTCGCTGAATGGCCGGATCTTCCACCTCACCCTGCTGGTCAAGGACACGACCGGATATCGCAACCTCTGCCGGCTGCTGACCGCCGCCCACGCCCACACCCGTAACGAACCAACCCGTCGGGCCACCCAGCCATCGGTGCCACTCGAAGCGCTGGCCGAAAGGGCCGAAGGGCTGATCTGCCTGAGCGGCTGTGCCGGACAGGGCCTGGTTGCATCCGCCTGGTCCGACGGTGACCTGGCCCGGGGCGAAGAGCTCGCCCGCAGGCTGATCGGCTGGTTCGGCCCGGAGAACCTGCGAATCGAAATCCAGCGTCCTTACTGGCGCCACGACCGGGCTCGCAACCGCTGGCTAAGCAGCCTTGCCAGAAGCATCGGGGTGCCCGCCGTCGCGACCGGCAACGTGCACAGCCACAACCCGCAACGGGCCCGGCTGCAGGACGTTCTGGTCGCGGTCCGGCTGGGAACCAGCATGGAAGGCTCGGAGCCCCGGCGGCGCGGCAATTCGACTTCTTCGCTGGCCTCCCCGGAACAGATGGCCAACCGTTTCAGGATGCACCCGGAAGCGGTGGCCGAAAGCGTCAACATCGCCGAAAGGCTCAAGTTCGACCTGGAGAAAGAACTCGGTTACCGCTACCCACAGTCCGATGACCCGACCGCCGACGGTTCCCTGGCTGAACTCACTGCCACCCGTCTGGTCGAGCGTTACCGGGGAACGCCACAGGAGAAAGAAGCGGGGCAGCGTCTGGAAAACGAATTGAAGATCATCCGCGGTCTCGGCCTCTCCGGATTCTTCCTGCTCCACCACGACCTGCTTGAACTGGCCCGGGATGTCGCCGCCGAAGTCCGTGGACCCGTTTCAGCCCGTTCGGTGCTGCCACCGGGACGCGGACGTGGCTCCAGCGTCAGTTCGATCGTCTGTTACCTGACCGGCCTCTCCCACGTCGATCCGGTCAAAGCCAACCTCTTCCCTGGCCGTTTCCTGAATGAAGAGGTGACCGCCGCCCCAGACATCGACCTCGATTTCCCCCGAGACATCCGGGCGAAGCTGATCCCGAGGATCCACCAGCGTTACGGGGCCGACCGCTCGGCCCTGGTCGCGGCTTTCCCCACCTACCGCTCCCGGGGCGCGATTCGCGAATTCGGCAAAGCTCTGGGCATCCCGGCAGCGGAGATCGAAAGGGCCGCCCGTTCGGTCGATTTCTACGGCGGCTCCGATGACCTCCAACGGGACCTGATCAGTGCGGTTGGAGCCGAAAGGGCACATTCGACCGGCTGGAAGAACCTTTCCTGGCTGGTCAAGGAATCCCGGGGAGTCCCGCGTAATGCCTCGCAACATTCGGGCGGCATGATCATTTCGACCAAACCGCTGGTCGAGATCTGTCCGGTCGTGCCGGCCGCAATGGAAGAACGACAGATCGTGATGTGGGACAAGGATTCGTGCCAGGACGCCGGTTTCCTCAAAATCGACCTGCTCGGCCTGGGCATGCTTTCCGCGGTCGAACGCTGTGTTGACGAGATCAACCGGATCCGTGGTGAGACGGTCGACCTGAGTCGCATCGACCTGCAGGACGAGGTGACTTTCAAGGCGATTCGCCGGGCCGATACGACCGGTGTTTTCCAGATCGAAAGCCGGGCGCAAATGCAGATGCTGCCGCGGCTGAAGCCAATGAACATCGATGACCTGACCATCCAGGTGGCACTGGTCCGCCCCGGTCCGATCCAGGGCGGCGCGGTCCATCCCTACATCGAACGGCGGCGTCTGCTGCGGGAAGACCCTTCCTACCAGGTGCCTTACCAGCACGAACTGTGCCGATCGGCCCTGGAAGAGACGCTTGGCGTGATCATCTTCCAGGAGCAGGTGCTCGAGGTAGCGATGGACGTGGCCGGTTTCAGTTCATCGGAAGCGGAGAGCCTGCGCCGGGCGATGAGCCGCAAACGTTCACGCCGGGCGCTGGAAGCCCACCATCAGCGATTTATCGAAGGTGCCGGCGCAAATGGTGTTGAAGCCAGGGTCGCCAACGAAATCTTCAACCAGATAATCGGTTTTTCCGGTTTCGGCTTCCCCAAGGCGCATTCGGCCGCTTTTGGCCTGCTGGCCTACCAGTCGGCCTGGCTCAAGGTCCATTACGCCCCGGAATACCTTGCCTCCCTGCTGAACGAACAACCGATGGGCTTCTACCCGCCGGATTCACTGGTTCAGGAAGGGAAACGCTCCGGGGTGGCCATCCTGCCGCCCGATTTGAACTCGAGCCGGGTCGATTGCACCACCGAATGGCTGCCGGCCGGTGTGACCGAACAAAACCACACAGATCTACCAGCCACGGAAAACCAGCCCGCGGTGCGCATCGGGCTGGCCTACATCAAAGGCGCGAAGGAGAAAGAGATGGAGGCCCTGGTCAAAGAAAGGGATCGCGGCGGCCCTTTCAGGGATCTGGGTGAGCTCTCTTCAAGGATGCCGCTTCGCCGGCAGGAACTTGAGCAACTGGCGTGGGCTGGCGCCCTTCGTTCCCTGCCGAAAGGTGACCTGGTGTCAGGGCTCTGGAACGTTGGGCTTACGACCACTGGCACCAGTAATTCCAGTGGCAGGCAACTGTCGTTGCCTTTTGAGGCCGGTGAGAGCCCTGAGCTGCAGGAGCCCAAGCAGTGGAGCAGGGTCGCTGCCGAATACGGAACTATCGGCATGACTCTCGAAGGGCATCCGATGGCACTGGTCCGGCCGGGCCTTCAGCCTCACGTAAAGAACACGGTTCAGGCCGCGGAGTCCGCTGACCGGACCCAGGCCGAAGTCGCGGGGATGCTGGTGGCCAAGCAGAAGCCGGAAACCGCTCACGGGACGATCTTCCTGCTGATCGAAGATGAGTTCGGCACACTCAACCTGATCACGCCGTCCCGGGTGGCGCTCAAGTACCGGCTGGTGATCCGCACTGCCACCCTGCTCCGGGCCCGTGGCCGGATCGAAACGAATCAGGGAGTGGTGAACCTGATCGTCAACGCCCTGGCAGAGATTGAGCCGGCCGATCCTTCGATCAAGTCACTGGCCCCGGTCGGACAGAACTTCGGACGCAGGGGAAGGTGATCAGCGGTACTCCCGGGCCATACCGTCCCCGACAAAACACAGGTTGTTGAACAATCCAAAGCACTGTGTTACTGTCGGCACATGGCAGGTTTGGCTCTCACCCAGACGACCTGGCGGACGAACTTCGCGGTCGCAGTAGCTCTTCTCCTCCCGGTACTCGCTTTCGGCTCACCGGCTTGGGCAGCGGAGGGAGATATCGCCTTCGACTCATGTGTGACGGCCACCTCTGAAACCGCCCAGAAGCCATCAGGAACGGTCTGCTCCGACCAGAGCCCGAGCTTCACCAGCCTCAACCAGCCGGTAGCGATTGCCACAGCCGACAACGGCAGCGTCTATGTAACCGGCACCACCAACCAGGCAATCACCCAGCTCGCCCCCGACGAACTCACCGGTGAGCTTGAAGCCCTGAGTTGCGTCGAGGGGAGCCCGACCGGAGGGGTTACCGGATGCGACGATCTCGGCACGACCGCCTACATACTTTCCAATCCCGCCGGGATCGCCACTGTCGGAGACGACATCTACGTTGCCGACTATGGCAGTGACTCAGTGGTTCACCTCGCGGCCGATGGAGACGGCGAGCTCAGCCTTGAGGATTGTCTGACCGTCGATGCAACGAAAACCGACTGCACCAACGTCTCGGGATCGACCAATGCGCTCGACGCAGTCAGCAGTATTGCCGCCTCGCCTGACGGCGAGAACATCTACGTCGGATCGAGCAACACGTCGTCAGTGGTCAACCTGAGCCGGGCCGAGGATGGCAGCCTGAGCTTCACCGACTGCCTCACTGGCGGTCAGTTCTCCGGCTCAACAACCGGCTGCACCGACATCTCGGACGACGACCGGTCAATCTCACCGGGCAGGATCGCGGTCGACCCGGGAGGCAGTTTCGTCTACATAACCGGGGTCAACCCCCTTGACACGGTGGCCCAGCTGACCCGCGCCACCAACGGGACCCTCGCCTTCGACCTGTGCCTGAGCGGCCCTTCCTCGGCACTCGGCTGCGACTCGACGACAGCCCAGACCAATGCGCTTGACGGCCCTGCCGGACTCGTTGCTGCCGAGGGTGGCCACATCTACATTTCATCGATCTACTCCGATTCGATAGTTCACCTCGCTCGCGATGGGAACGGTGAGCTGGAGATCAGCGACTGCGTTACCAGCGAACCTTCAACCACATTCTGTGATGACATATCCGACGCCCCCGAATCAACTAACTCGCTGGACTTTGCCCGCTCGGTGCAGCTCTCCCAGACCGGGGAGTACGTTCTCGTCGCGGCGCCGCTGTCTGATTCAGTCGCTTCGTTCAGTCGCAATCCCTCGGGTTCACTTAACTTCACTGACTGCGTGACCTCCAACGCCGCTACTACCGGGTGTAGCGAAGACATCAGCACTGACACGAATGTGCTCGATTCGCTCGGCGATATCGCGATCGCCCCCGACGGTGCCGCCGTCTACGGCATCGGTAACAACCCGGACATGGCGGTCAAGTTCAGCCGCGAACCCGATCTGGTTCCCGAGACCACGATCACTTCCGGGCCAACCGGATCGACCGAGGATACGACGCCAACCTTCGCCTTCGAGTCCGACCTGGCCGGCGGGACCTTCACCTGCTCCACCGACGGCGGGACACCCTTCGCCTGCACCTCACCGCTCACCCTCGGGACTCTCCCGGTCGGCGGTCACACCTTTTCGGTCTTCGCGACCAAAGTGACCGGAACCCCGGACCCGACGCCGGCCGAGGCCTCCTTCGAAGTGGTCGAGCCGACCCTGCCCCCGGTCGAACCTCCGACCGAGCCCCCAACCCAGCCTCCGGCTGACACCGACTCCCCCAGGCTCACGCTCAAGGCGAAGAAACGCC
>JBAUOE010000065.1:0-9525 GCA_049579585.1 Solirubrobacterales bacterium
GCGCCGCTCGTCAACGCAAGCCTTCAGGACGGCATCGTCACCACGGTCGCTGAAGACGGCTGGGGCTGGGGTGTAGGCAGCATCGAGTTCCGGATCGACGGCGGTTCGTGGATCCGATACGAAGCTCCGGTGAATGTTGAAGGCGTCTACGAGTACGAGTACCGGGCAACTGACCTGAAAGGAAACGTCAGTCCGGTCGGCCTGATTCAGGTGAATCCAAGACCTCCAGCCAGGCCCGATCCGGTCGCCCGGATCAATCTGAAGCTCGCTCTTTCCGGCAAAGTGAAAGCTGGCCGGAAGCTGAAAGCAAAAGCAACGATTCGTAACACTGGTACCGCCGTGATCCCCGATTTGATCCTCAGGCCGACGGTCAGCACGAAGATCGCCTCGAAGCCACGAAAGGCCACGGTGAGGCGGATTGCCCCTGGGGCGAGAGTGAAACGAACGATCGTTGTCAAGGTGAAAAAGCGGGCGAAACCAGGCAGCAAGCTCAAGTTCAAACTGGTTGCCATCGTCGCCGGCCGCAAACTGAAGAAATCCACGCGGACCGTCCGGGTTCTGAAGACGCGGAAACGGATCCGTGCCCGCGATCTGCCCCCAGCCTGACTTACGGGTCCCGGCGGCCGGTCATGACTACCGGGGTGCCTTCTTTTGGTGAGAGGGTGATGTTGCGTCGGCCGACGTGCTGCGGTGCCTTATCGGCAAGTCTCAGATCACACCGGGTCAGGACCTCACTCAGGACCACCCGCATTTCGAACTCGGCGAAAGCAGCACCAAGGCAGCGGCGCACGCCGCCGCCAAACGGGATCCAGGAGTAGGTCTCCGGCGGGTCGTCAAGGAAACGTTCCGGCTTGAAAGCAAGGGGATCCGGGAATGAATCGGCCCTGGTGTGGGCCAGCCACATCGACGGGGCGACGTTGGTGCCGGCCTCAAGGTGAAATCCGTCGATTTCGACCGGCTCGTCGAGGATGCGACCAGCGATCGGAATCACGGGACGCAGGCGCAGAGACTCGGTGATTGTGGCCCGCAGGTATTCATCATCGCCGGCTGCCAGCTCTGCTTTGAGCCTGGCCATCACATCCGGGCTTCGCAGCAGCAGGTCAAAGGTCCAGGCCAGAGCGGTGGCAGTCGTTTCGTGGCCGGCCACCAGAAGGCTCATCAGCTGGTCACGCAGTTCGCTTTCATCCATGCGGCCGCCGTCGGCAAACTCGGCTGCGGCCATCATCGAAAGGATGTCTTCCCGCTGCTCAAGTTCGGGATCGATGCGCACTTCGGCGATCAGGCCGGCGAGCTCCTCGTTCACCTGTGAGAGCAGGTCTTCGAAGCCGGGCTTGGAAACGTCCTGCCCGAAGCGTCTGGCCACAAGGGAGAGAAACTGCCAGCCGTTTGATGCTGTGTCGTCGAGGGTTCGCGCCAGCAGATATCGCAGACGGTCAAGCCGGTCACCTTCGGTAGCTCCGAAAACAGCGCGGAGGATCACTTCGAGGGTCACCGACTGCATATGGGTGTGAATCGCGAAAGGGGTATCAACCGGCCAGGTATCGATGTCGTGGTTGATCGCTTCTTCCATTACTTGCTGGTAGGAGCGCATTCTTTCGCCATGGAAGGCCGGCAACATCAGCTTGCGCCGGGCGAGA
Organism: Solirubrobacterales bacterium; assembly: GCA_049579585.1. GTDB lineage: Bacteria > Actinomycetota > Thermoleophilia > Solirubrobacterales > 70-9 > 67-14. The sequence continues at coordinate 1,638 of JBAUOE010000065.1, forward strand.
TGCTCTTTCCCGTCGAGCAGAATCACTGATTTCTTGCCCAGTATTGGTTCGAGCAGGGCGATTCGGCCAGGGGGAAGGGGGTTGGCCGGATTCGAGTAAACCGTTTTGATCAGGTCCGGATCCGAAACCATCACCATCGGATCTTTGAAACCGACGAACCTGACGCTGAAAGCCTCCCCGAACTGGCGCCGCGCCTGCTGCATGAACGGGATCGGACGAACGACCCAACGCATGGTCTGAACAGCAGGCGGGGCACCAGGTCCCGGGGGAAGGCTCATGATCTAGAAAGCAGCTTCGTCCAGTTCCATGACGTCGTTCTCGATGCCTTCGATGACGGCCTTCGAGGCCTTGAGGTTCGGCAGCATGGTCCGGGCAAAGAACCTCGCAGCCGCAACCTTGCCTTCGTAGAACGGCTTGTCTTTCTCCGATGCGCCATTCTCGAGCGCAGCCGCAGCGATCTCGGCGTGACGGATGAGCAGCCAGCCGATCATCAGGTCACCGAATGCCTTGAGGAATGAAACGGAGCCGAGTCCGACCTTGTAGACGTTCTTCGGATCTTCCTGTCCACTCATCAGGAAGCCCATCATCGTGGCGTTCATCGACTGCACATTCGCGAGTGCTTCTGCCAGCTCGGCCCGTTCCTTGTCCAGATCGTGGCCGCTGCCTTCGATCTGCACCTTCATCTGTTCGAAGAGGTGGTTCATTGCCTTGGCTTCATCGCGGACGATTTTCCGGAAGAAGAAGTCCTGGGCCTGAATCGCGGTAGTACCTTCGTAGAGGCTGTCGATCTTCGCGTCACGGATGTACTGCTCGATCGGGTAGTCCTGCAGGAACCCGGAGCCACCGTAAGTCTGGAGGGACTCGGTCAGGATCTCGTAGGCCCGTTCCGAACCGACCCCCTTGACCAGGGGAAGCAGGAAGTCGTTGATCCGGATCGCGAGCTGCGGGTCAGCACCGTCAACCAGTTCAGCCGCGGTCTTGTCCTGATGCACCGCTGTGTACAGGTAGAGCGCCCGAAGACCTTCGGCGTATGCCTTCTGGGTCATCAGTGAGCGACGGACATCCGGATGGTGGATTACCGTGACCCGGGGAGCTGTCTTGTCCATGATCTGGGTCAGGTCAGCGCCCTGAACCCGTTCCTTGGCGTACTCGAGTGCGTTCAGGTAACCGGTGGAGAGCGTCGCGATCGCTTTGGTTCCCACCATCATGCGGGCAAACTCGATCACGTCGAACATCTGGCGGATTCCCTGGTGAACGTCGCCGACCAGGTAACCGACGGCCGGGGTGTCGCCGCCACCGAAAGCCATGTCACAGGTAGCTGATGCCTTGATTCCCATCTTGTGCTCGATGCTGGTTACGTAAGCACCGTTGCGCTCGCCGATCTCGCCGGTCTGGGGGTCGAAGTGGAACTTCGGGATCAGGAACAGGCTGAGGCCCTTGGTGCCTGGTCCGGCACCTTCGGGGCGGGCCAGCGTGTAGTGGAAGATGTTCTCGAAGAGATCATCCGAATCACCGGAGGTGATGAAACGTTTCTCGCCTTCGATGTGCCAGGTGCCGTCGGGCTGCTCGGTTGCCTTGGTGCGACCGGCACCGACGTCGGAACCCGCTTCGGGTTCGGTCAGGACCATGGTGGCGCCCCAGTTGCGATCGACTGCCATCTTGGCCCATTGCTTCTGGAGGTCGTTGCCGTTTTCGTACAGCAGGTGAGCGAAAGCGGGTCCGGCGAGGTAGAAGAAGCCAGCCGGCAGGGCGCCGACCATGAACTCGTTGATGGCCCAGGAAACGCTTGAAGGTGCGGGGATGCCGCCGACTTCTTCACCGAGGCCGAGCTTGGTCCATTCGGCGTCGGTCCAGGCATTGACCGAGTCCTTGAGTGCCTGAGGCAGCGTCACGACATGAGTGTCGGGATCGAAAGTGGGGGGGTTGCGGTCGGTGTCGACGAAAGCGTCGGCGACAGGACCTTCGGCCAGGCGGGATGCTTCATCCAGCATGATCCGGACGGTTTCCGAGTCAAGATCGCCGAAAACTCCGGTCTTCAGGACTTCATCGGTGCCGAGAACCTCGAAAAGGTTGAATTCGATATCCCTGACATTGCTCTTGTAATGACCCATGGGTTCTCCAGTTAGAGGTGCTTGTGGACAGTAATTCCGTTCACCAGCATCCCAGTTATGCGGCTTTCGTGCGTTCCAACGCGCCTGTTCTCGCACCATCAGTCAGACTGCCCGGAACCCCCAAGGAGACCAATGACCGACATTCTGTCGCGGCGCGACCTTCAGTTCCTGCTCTACGAATGGCTCGAGACCGAGCGCCTTACCGATCGTCCCCGCTTCGCGGACCAGTCCCGAGACGATTACGACGACATTCTGGAACTGGCTGAAAGGGTTGCTACCGACCGTTTCGCTCCTCACAACAGCAAAGCTGACGCGAACGAGCCACACCTGGATGAAGACGGCAAAGTCGTATTGATTCCCGAGGTCGCCGAGGCGCTCGGCGTCTTCGGTGAGTCCGGATTGCTGGCGGCAAGCATGCCGGAGGAAGTCGGCGGGATGAACCTGCCGTACACGATCACCAGTGCGATCTTTTCATGGCTCCATGCATCGAACGTCGGCACTGCCGCGTATCCGATGCTGACTGCAGGTGCGACCAACCTGCTCATCGCCAACGGCTCGCAGGAGCAGATTGATTCCTGGGTCGCACCGATGATCGAAGGACGTTTTTTCGGAACCATGTGCCTGTCGGAGACGCAGGCAGGCAGTTCACTTGCCGACGTGTCAACCAAAGCGCGACCCCAGGACGACGGCACCTGGCGGATCACCGGAAACAAGATGTGGATCAGCGGCGGTGAGCATGAACTCAGCGAGAACATCGTTCATCTCGTCCTCGCGAAGCTGCCCGACGCCCCTCCCGGGGTCAAAGGGATCAGCCTCTTCATCGTGCCGAAGTTCCTCCTGAATGAGGACGGTTCAATCGGTGAACGAAACGATGTCGTCCTGGCCGGGCTCAACCACAAAATGGGTTTTCGCGGAACTGTGAACACCGTTCTTGGTTTCGGTGAAGGCGAGTTCGAACCGGGTGGTGAAGCGGGGGCGGTCGGCTACCTGATCGGCGAACCAAACAAGGGCTTGAGCTACATGTTCCACATGATGAATGAGGCCCGGATCAGTGTCGGGCTGGGGGCGACCGGCCTTGGCTACACCGGCTACCTGAAGTCGGTGGCCTACGCCCGGGAACGTCCGCAGGGGCGGCCGCTGGCTTCGAAGAACCCGGTTGATTCCCAAGTCCCGATTGTCGAGCACACTGACGTCAAGCGCATGCTGCTTGCGCAAAAGAGTTATGTCGAGGGATCGCTCGGACTCAACCTGTTCTGCGCTTCCCTGGTTGACGAGCAGGAAACCGCTGAAAGCGATGCCGACCGGCAACGGGCCGCCCTGTTGCTCGAGATTCTCACGCCAATTGCCAAGAGCTGGCCCGCACAGTGGTGCCTTGAAGCGAACTCGCTTGCGATCCAGGTTCATGGTGGATACGGCTACGCCCGTGAATATGGCGTTGAGCAGCTCTATCGGGACAATCGACTTAATGCGATTCACGAAGGAACCCATGGCATCCAGGCCCTTGACCTGCTCGGACGCAAGGTGACGATGAAGGGCGGTGCCGCTTTCGGTGCCCTCTACGAGTTGATCAGCGGCACCGCCGGGCGGGCAAGTGGCGAAGGCGCGGAGGCCGCTGAGCTCGGGGAGTTGCTGCTGGCGTCACTGAATCGTCTCGGTGAAGTCACCGCGAAGCTCTGGGAGGGTCGTGATCCGGAAGTTGCCCTTGCCAACGCCAGTGTGTATCTCGAAGCGGCCGGCCATATCGTGATCGCCTGGTCCTGGCTGGAGCAGTATCTGGCTGCGGGTGATTCTGACGACGATTTCTATCAAGGCAAGCGCCAGGCAGCCCGCTATTTTTTCCGGTTCGAACTGCCGAAGACAGCCCCGCAGCTCGATTTGCTGGCGAGCCTTGATCGTACGACCCTGGATATGCAGGACGCCTGGTTTTGAGCGTTACCCGCCCGGACGGTGTCCGGGCGGTTTCTGCCGCATCCCTTAGAGCGTGGCGGTGTCGATCACGAAGCGGTACCGCACGTCCGACGCCAGAACTCTTTCCCAGGCGTCGTTGATCTGATCAGCCGAGATCGTTTCGATCTCCGCCCCGATTCCATGTTCAGCACAGAAGTCGAGCATTTCCTGGGTTTCCCTGATTCCACCGATAGCCGATCCGGCAAAGGAGCGGCGCTTGAGCAGGAGTGAGAAAACGCCGACGGGAAGCGGTTCTGGTGGCGCACCCACATTGACCATGGTGCCGTCAACTGCCAGGAGGTTGAGAAACTCATTGGGGTCGATTCCGGCGCTGACCGTGTTGATGATCAGGTCAAAAGAACTACGCAGGCATTTGAAGGTTTCGCGGTCAGAAGTCGCGTGGTAGTGGTCGGCTCCGAGCTTCAGTCCGTCTTCCTGCTTGGCGAGGGTTCGGGAAAGAACGGTCACTTCGGCGCCCATCGCGTGGGCGATCTTCACGGCCATGTGTCCTAGCCCGCCGAAGCCGACCACGGCCACGGATTTGCCTGGCCCGGCGTTCCAGTGGCGCAGAGGTGAGTAGGTAGTGATGCCGGCGCAGAGCAGGGGGGCTGCCTGGTCGAGTCCGATCCCGTCTGGAATGCGGACCACGAAGTCTTCAGTGACAACAACATGGGTTGAGTAGCCGCCCTGGGTGATGGTTCCGTCGCGGTCTTTGCCGCCATAGGTCTGAGTGTTCCCTTTTTCGCAGTACTGCTCTTCGCCCTTGAGGCAGTACTCGCATTCGCGGCATGAGTTGACCATGCAGCCGACGCCGACGCGGTCCCCGACTTTGTGTCGGCTGACTTCGTTTCCGACTTCAGCGACGATGCCGGCGATTTCGTGTCCGGGAACCAGCGGGTATGTGGTCGGTCCCCAGTCGCCACGGCAGAGATGGATGTCCGAATGGCAGATGCCAGCGAACTTGATCTCGATCAGGATGTCCTGGGGTCCGAGGTCCCGCCGTTCGATTGTGGTCGCGTTCAGCGGATCGGTGGCGGAGGGCGCGGCGTAAGCGTTGACGGTTTTCATCGGTCTAGCTAAGCAGGTCAATGTGGTGGCCTGGCAAAGGTTGGTTGCACTTTTGTGATCCTTCGGTTCTTATACCGTTGCGTTTGTGCGCCTAATCGTTGCCCGATGCGAGGCCCGTTACACCGGCCGTCTCGACACCTTTCTCCCCGAAGCCCTGCGACTTCTGATGATCAAATCGGATGGATCAGTGATGATCCAGGCTGACACCGGGGGCTACAAGCCGCAGAACTGGATGACCCCGCCGACGGTGATCGAAGAAGAGGAAGGCCTGATCACAGTCCGCAAGCGGAACGGATCAACCGAAGACCGGCTGGAAATCAAGTTGTCCGAAATCCTCTCCGACGTTGACCACGACATGGGAGAGGCTGCCGCGCTCGAACGTGACGGGGTCGAAGCCCACCTTCAGGAACTGCTCGCCGAACAGCCACACTGGTGTGGCGACGGGCTGCAGCTGATTCGTCGGGAATGGCCCACCGACATCGGGCCGGTCGACCTGATGTGTAAAGACGAAGAAGGCCGCTGGGTGGCGGTCGAAATCAAACGGGTCGGAACCATCGACGCGGTTGAGCAGATCACCAGATACCTCGAGCGGATCCACCTTCAGCCATCAATGGAAGGCTGCCGGGGAGTCCTCGCGGCCCAGTCCCTCAAACCCCAGGCGATCACCCTGGCTGAAGGCCGGGGAATCGTCTGTGTGGAGGTTGACCTTGCGGTCCTGCGCGGAGAGCGCGAACCTGACCTGACCCTTTTCGTTTAGCCAAGGAGATGAGCACCGTGGACAAGAATCCTTCTGAACTGATCGATCAACGCATCGTAGAACTCGGTGACTGGAGGGGAGAAACCCTTGCCCGGATTCGCGCTCTCGTGAAACAGGCCGATCCCGACGTGGTCGAGGAATGGAAATGGCGTGGGGTTCCGGTCTGGTACCACGACGGGATGATCTGCACCGGCGAGACCTATAAGAAAGCTGTGAAAGTCACCTTTGCGAAAGGGGCTTCGCTTCAGGATCCGTCGAAGCTGTTCAACTCAAGCCTCGAAGGCAACACCCGGCGGGCGATCGACTTCCACGAAGGTGACCAGATCGACGAAGTGGCGTTCGAAGCACTGATTCATGCGGCAATTGCGCTGAATACCGCCTGAAGGCACCGGCAGTCTCCGGAGATCGTCAGCTCTTCTTTTTCACCCTGAAGCGTTCCAGCCGGATCTTTGTCTTGCGGCCCCTGATCAGGCTTGACTGAAGGCTTCTGACCAGGTCTTCGGCTGATCCTTCCGGGACCGCCACCAGAGAGAAATTCTGCTTGATCTTGATCAGCCCTATCCGGTCGGCTTCAAGGCGGCCGTCGTTGACGATCGCGCCGGACAAATCTCGTGGTGTGACCCCGGCGCTCCGGCCGACACCGAAGTAGATGTTGACCGTCTTTGTATCCGGTTTTTCTGAGGCCGCAACTGATGCCAGCTCCTGGGGCTCGAGCCCGATCAGTTCCGGCTCCCGAAGAGCCTTATGGGCCATCGACATGACCCGGGACGGCATCGTCGGGGAAAAGAGGATTGTCTGGCGGGTCTTTGGCGTTACTTCGACGATCTCGCTGATTTCCCGCGTAAGGCCGAGTCTCAGCATTTCGTCCGCATGGGCCAGGACAAGGACTTTCAGCTGTTCGATGCGCAGGGTGCGCCGCTTGACGTGCTCCATCACCCGCCCGGGTGTTCCGACCACGATGTCAACGCCATGTTTCAGCGGCCCGATCTGGCTGGTGAGGGGTTTGCCTTCGTAGACCCCGAGGACGCTGGCGACGGTGCCCCGCGCTGAGAGCTGGAACACCGTCTCGTGAACACGAATCGCAGCCTCACGGGACGGCACGAGGATGAGGGCCGTCGGGTTGTAGGCGGGTCCATCGGCCAGGACTCGCGCGATCAAGGGAAGCGCCAGTGCTGCTTGATGGCCATCCCCGGCGGCGATCCGGGCGAGAACGTCCTTCCGGGCGAGCTGTGGGGGGATCGAGGCCCGCTGGAGAGGGGTCGGTTCGTGGTAATTGAGTCCGGTGAGGGTCTCGATCGTCGATGCGGACAGGCCGAGGTCGTTGAAACCGGATGCGGCAGCAGAAGTCATTGTGGAGCGAGCATGTCATGTCTGCGGCCAAACGGTTCAGGCTCCGCATCTCCGGACGCGATACTGCCGCGACTGCCAGTGGGTGCACGGTAGAACTTGAATCACGAAAACTAATTCACGACATACATATCATGAATCTGGTAGCATGTTGTGCTTCGGGAGCTTGTTGACGAGGTTCCTCTTCAACCGGGGCCTACGCCCCCCGAAGGGCCACATGAACAAGAGTCTCAACGTTTCACGTAGATCTTTGGCATTGGTTGCGGCCGGTATCGCAATCGTGCTTGCCGGATCCGGGGTTTCATCCGTCCACGCGGCACCGACGACGACGGTTGATCTCGGACAGGCATCAACGTATGCGGTGCTGAGCGGCGCATCGGTTGCCAATACCGTGAGTGCTGCCGGGGCTCCACACACCACGCTCCGCGGCGACCTCGGGGTGAAGGCCGACACCGCCCCCACCGGGTTCCCGCCGGGCGTAGTCACCGGAGCAACACGCGTCGGCAGCACAGCCGACCAGGCTCATGCCGACGTCGTCACCGCCTACGCCGAAATCGCAGCCCGCCCGGGTGGATCGACGCTGGCTGGCGCGCTGGCTGGCGCTACCGTTCTTCCGGGCCTTCATACCATCGCGGGGGCTGCCTCGAACACCGGCACT
>JBAUOE010000066.1:0-10984 GCA_049579585.1 Solirubrobacterales bacterium
GCCTTCGAGTCTCTGCCTTAAACGCCGGTCAACTTCGGCTTTCCCATCAACCACAGGCCCCCGCGACTCGGCCGTACCCCCGCCTAAGAGTGGTGCACGGGGCCCGTTGTAGGTGCGCCTGGCAAGGAACGAGCGAAGCGGGAGAAAGGGGCGCACATTTGTGCGTTCCTGAACCCGCAAGCGACTGACGAAGCCAGGCGTGCATACAACGCCCCCGGGCGCCGCTCGCCAACCAGCCCTGCAAGAGCAAAGGCCGCCCGAAAGGGCGGCCTTTGCGAAGCTCACAGCCTCAAAGAAGAGGCAACAGCCCTAACTCTCGTCGTCCCATTCAAACGGCGGATATTCAGTGCTCATGTAGTAGCTGTAGAAGTTGGCGCGGTACTGCCAGTTCAGTCCAACACGGATCACGTTGAAGAGTCCTTCCGGAATCTTCTTGGTGAAGATGATCGTGAAGAACGCGAGGAATGAGCAGATGTACGCGACGTAAACGATCAGTGATGCGACGATGGCGTACGGGATTACGATCAGCCAGGCGAAGAAGGGACGCCAGCGCGAAACGGTTTCGGGTCGAACGGCGTGTAGCTGGACCGGATCTTCCGGGGTTGCTTCGAGCGTGAATGGCGGATAGGTGTCGCTGATCAGCAGGCTGTAGCTGATTACCCGTAGCGCCCAGCGCTGCACGCCGAGCATGTAGTTCCACATGCCTTCGGGGTATTTCGCGGTGAACAGGACCACGAAGAACGAAGCGATCCAGACGAAGAACGCTCCGATTCCGAGGAAGAACAGGGCGATGTAGTGCGGGATCAGCAGGAACCACTTGATCAGAGGCATGAACCGCGCGTATTCAGGCGCGTGGTCGGCTGACACAGCGACCGGGTAACCACTGGCGGTGGCTGGGGCCGGCACGCCGACCGTTTCAGTCACTTCCACGGTTCCTTCTTCGGGTGGTGGGCTGGGAACGTCTGTCATCGGAATCTCCTCCAATAGGAACGGAATCCCAGGCCAATCCCGGGAGCACCATGGGAAACTTACGTCCCGCAAGTACAGATTCCTGTGTGCGAATGGATAAATGCAGCATTTTTGTCCTGCACTGGAAAGGGCCGCCCTGTGGGCGACCCTTTCGGTAATTCCTGTTTCAGCCCGAAGGCGGCAGACCTAGAACTCCTGGTTGATCCAGGGCATCATGTCGCGCAGGTCCTTGCCGACAGTCTCGACCTTGTGGTCTTTGCCTTCCTGGCGCATGCGATCAAAGTTCTCGTTGCCGGCTTTGCTTTCCGCGATGAATTCGGTCGCGAACTCACCGGACTGGATCTCGGAGAGGATCTGCTTCATGGCGGCACGGGACTCATCTCCGATGACCCGCGGTCCGCGGGTCAGGTCGCCGTATTCGGCGGTGTTGGAAATTGAGTAACGCATGCCCTGAATGCCCTTTTCATACATGAGGTCAACGATGAGCTTGAGCTCGTGGAGGCATTCGAAGTAAGCGAGGCGCGGGTCGTATCCAGCTTCGACCAGGGTGTCGAAACCAGCGCGAACCAGTTCGGTCGCACCACCGCAGAGAACGGCCTGTTCACCGAAGAGGTCGGTTTCGCATTCGTCCTTGAAGGTGGTTTCGATGATTCCGGCGCGTCCTCCGCCAACGCCGATCGCGTAGGCGAGCACCAGGTCATGGGCGTTTCCGGAAGCATCCTGTTCGATTGCCATCAGGCAGGGAACTCCGCTGCCTTCTTCGTACTGGCGACGAACCATGTGGCCGGGTCCCTTGGGGGCAACCATGCCGACGTCAACTCCGGGCGGCGGGGTGATCTGGTCGAAACGGATCGCGAAACCGTGGGCGAACATCAGGAGGTTGCCTTCGGCGATGCCGTCCTTGATCTCGTCGTTCCAGATGTCTGCCTGGAGTTCGTCCGGCAGGAGCACCATCACGACGTCGCCAGCGCTGGCGGCATCGGCGACGCTGAGCACTTCGAGGCCGGCGGCGCTGGCCTGTTCCCGGCTGGAAGATCCTTCACGGAGGCCGACTACCACGTTGACTCCGGAGTCCTTCAGGTTCAAGGCGTGCGCGTGGCCCTGTGAACCGAATCCGAGGATGGCGACGGTCTTGCCTTCCAGATTGGAAAGGTCTCCGTCCTTGTCGTAAAAGATGTCTTGTTCACTCATGATCACGGATGCTACGCGTAGTCACGAGTTCGTGTTCTGTGATGGGTTCGGGGTCAGCGCAACGCGGATCGCTTGAGCTTTCCGGATGGTGTGCGTGGCAGCTCGGTGGCGATCTCGACTGCCTTCGGAACTTTGTATCCCGCGAGCGAACCCCTGCAGTGTTCGCGAATGCCGTCAGCATCAATTTCTGCGTCTTCCCGAAGGACAACGACGGCGGTGATCGCGTGGTGCCATTCCGGGTGGGGACGTCCGATTACTGCCGCCTCGATGATCTCGGGGTGCCGCACGAGCACGTCTTCGATTTCGCCCGGGAAGACGTTCTCTCCTCCGGTGATTATCAGGTCGTCGGTCCGTCCTTCGACGTAAAGGAAGCCGTCTTCGTCGATACGACCGAGGTCCCCGGTGTGGAGCCAGCCGTCAGCATCGAGTTCTTTCGCCGACACGGTTGGGCCCTGGACAAGGATCTCGCCGCCCTGGATGCGAAGGTGGGATGTGAACAGGGGCCGGCCGACCGATCCTGCTTTTCGGCGGGCTTCCTGAACTTCAAGGGTTGTGACCTGCGAGCAGGTTTCGGTAAGGCCATAGGTCGATATGACCGTTGCCCCGCGATCGAGCGCGGTTTCGATTGCGCTTTGCGGGATCGGTCCGCCGCCGACCAGCACCACCCGGAGCTTTGCCAGGTCGACCTGGGCTTCGAGCAGCCGCAGCAGTGTGGTTGACACCAGCGAGATCATGGTGACCCCGTCCTCTTCGATGGCCCGGGCGACCTGATCAACGTCGAACCGGTCGTGGAGGACAACGCCGGTGCCCGAGATGACTGACCGCATCACGATCGACAGTCCGGAAATGTGGCTGAGGGGCACCGCGCACAGCCAGCGGTCCTGCGGGTCAATCCCGATCCTGAATGCTGATCCCATGGCGCTGAAGAGATGATTGCCGTAAGTGAGTTCCACCGTGTGAGGTGGGCCGGTCGATCCGCTGGTGAGGATCTGGCAGTGGACGTCTTCCATGTCGTGCTCGCCGAGTAGCGGCATGTCGGCTTCGGTCTGGGTCAGGCGGGTCGGATCGTCGAGGTCAACGTTCACTTTCCCGGTTTTGAGCGCATGCGCTCTTTCGTCTCCGGAGAGTTTCGGACTGAGTGGCAGGATTACCGCGCCGATCTTCATCAGGGCGTGAATGAGCACCACCTGTTCACGGCCGCCGTTCATGGTCACGGCTACGTTTGCGCCGCGACGTACCCCGTGGGCAGCCAGCCTTCTCGCGGTCCGTTCCGCGTCAGCTTCGAGCTCGGCGAAGGTGATCTGTTCGCCCGCGGTGACCAGCGCCACGCGATCCGGACAGGTCTGTGATCTCTGTGCAAGCCAGTTATCGAGTTTCAAAACACTTCCCCAACACTTCCCCGTTTTGCGTCCCCGGTTATCGTTGCCCGACATTCTCGCGATCTGGGCCGATGAGGGTCGGTTGGGGTCGCCATCCTGAAACGGAGCACCAGTCTTGCCTGAACGTCATCGCAATGCGCCACCCGAAGATTCGCTCTACGAACCGATTACGTGGGAGTCGGCCCATGAATACACCGACATCCTTTACGAAAAGGCCGAAGGCATAGCGAAGATCACGATCAATCGACCGGAGGTCCGCAATGCGTTCCGGCCGCAGTGTCTCGCTGAACTCCGGGATGCTTTCAACCGTGCGCGGGACGATCTTGAGGTTGGTTCGATCATCTTTACCGGTGCCGGCACCGAAGCTTTCTGTTCCGGTGGCGATCAACGGATCCGTGGTGACGACGGTTACATCGGCGACGATGATGTTGCTGCCCAGAACGTAGGCCGGCTTGACGTCGGTGATCTCCACGTCCAGATCCGTCGCACACCGAAACCGGTGGTTGCGATGGTTGCCGGTTATGCGGTCGGGGGCGGTCATATCCTCCACCTCGTCTGCGACATGACGATTGCTGGCGACAACGCCCGTTTCGGACAGACCGGCCCGCGGGTCGGCAGCTTCGATGGTGGTTTCGGGGCGAGCCTGCTTGCCCGCAACATCGGGGTGAAGAAGGCCAAGGAGATCTGGTTTCTCTGCCGGCATTACACCGCTGAAGAGGCGCTCGACATGGGTCTCGTGAATGCGGTCGTCCCGCTTGAAGATCTTGAGAAAGAAACGGTGGCCTGGTGTCGTGAGATGTCGCACCTCTCCCCTCTGTCCCTGCGCCTGCTCAAATCCAGCTTCAACGCGGAAGAGGACGGCCTGACCGGCCTGCAGCAGCTTTCGCATGACGCCACCCTGCTTTTCTACATGTCGGAAGAAGGTCAGGAAGGACGGAACTCCTACCAGGAGGGTCGCGCACCGGACTTCTCCAAGTTCCCGAAACGCCCATGAGGATCTGGCTCAACGCAGCCCGGCCGCGCACTTTGCCGGCCGCCATCGCCCCGGTATTCGTTGGTACCGCCGCCGCGTATGCGGCGGTAAACGAAATGCCGCGCTGGGGCGCTTTCCTTGCCGCCCTGGTTGCCAGTGTCCTGATCCAGATCGGAACGAACCTCGCCAACGATTATTCCGACGCGAGGAGAGGTGCTGATTCGGCCGACCGGCTGGGTCCTGTGCGGGTGACGTCGGCCGGCCTGGTGACCCCTCGCCGTGTCCTGATGGCCACCTGGATTGCTTTCGGCATTGCGGCCCTGCTCGGCATCTACCTTGCGTTTGTGGCTGGCTGGGTAATCCTGCTGGTTGGTGCGCTCTCAATCACCGCGGGGGTGCTTTACACCGGTGGCCCCCGTCCTTACGGTTACGCGGGCCTGGGTGAGTTCTTCGTTTTCCTGTTTTTCGGCCTGGTGTCGGTCAACGGTTCCTATTACGTACAGCTGGAAGAAATCACCTGGGTTTCGGTGGGGCTTTCAATCGCGATCGGTTTCCTTTCGACCGCAATCCTTGTGGTCAACAACACCCGTGACATGGACACTGACCGTCGCGCGAAGAAGAACACGCTCGCCGTGCGAATTGGTCGCGATCGTTCGCGCCTGCTCTACGCAGCCCTGGTCTATGGCGCCTTCGTGGTGCTTGTCGTGACCATTGCCCTGAACGGGGGGCCCTGGCTGGCTCTCCTTGGCCTGCTGGCCTTGCCGATGACAATCAAGCCAGTCAAAGCGATGCGTACCCGCACCGACGGCCCGTCACTGAATGCCGCCCTTGCCCAGACTGGTGCTGCGCTCGGGATCTTTTCGCTGCTGACCGCAATCGGCCTGGTGATTGGCGCCTGACCCCGCTCGTTTCATTCGAGGTAATTCCTTACGCGCTGCCGTTTGGTCAGCCGTATGTGACCGCAAGGGGAACCCTCGAATCCAGACGCATGGTGCTGCTCAGGGTTCTGGCCGAATCCGGCACTTCCGGGGTCGGCGAAGCGGTCCCGATGTCGCTTCGGGGTGGTCATTCCCTCGAGCAGATAGTTGACCAGCTCGAGGGCTGGGGCACTCTGGCAGTCTCGGGGCCGGGAATGCCGGACATCACCCGGATGAGCCCTCCGGCCCGGGTGGCCGTGGAAACGGCATTGGCGGACGTCGCTTCACGGGATCTCGGTGTTCCGCTCCACGAATACCTCTCTCCCGGTTCGGCTGCCCGGCCCGTTCCCTGTAACGCAACGCTCACTACCGATACTCCGGGCCGGGTGCTGGCCCAGGCGGAATCATGGGCTGCCGACGGTTTCACCACCTTCAAGCTGAAGGTCGGATCCGGCGATGACGCCGGTCAGGTCGAAGCGGTGCGGAAAGGTCTCGGCGAAAAGGTTTCGATCCGGGTCGATGCCAACGCCGCCTGGGATGAAAAGCAGGCGGAGGATGTCCTTGCCAGCATCGAACCGTTCGATGTTGAACTGGCCGAACAGCCGGTGGATGGCATTGCTGCCCTCGCCCGGTTGAGACAGAAGACCTCGATACCGATCGTTGCCGACGAATCCGTGTCATCGAGGGAAGAAGCCGAGGTGGCAGCCGCGGCCCAGGCCTGCGATGCGGTCACGGTGAAGCTGAGCAAGATCGGCAGTCTTGATGCTTCGCTTGGCGGCCACCTCCCCACCTACCTTTCGAGTGCCCTTGACGGCCCGGTCGGAATCGCTGCTGCCGCCCATGTCGCCCAGACTTTGCCGCGGGAAGGACGATGGTCGAACGTAGCGCATGGTCTTGCGACGGAACGCCTGTTCGAGGGCACCATTGCCAACGAAGGACCACTCCTTGACGGGCCGGACCTGCCGGTCCCTGACGGCAACGGACTTGGCATCACGATCGACGAAGCCGCCCTGGAGGCCTACCGGCTCTAGGCTTCGTTTCCGTGGACACGACCAACGCCAATACTGCCCTTTGCTCCGCCTTCACCGAGGAGCTTGCCCGTTGCGGGATGAAACAGGCCGTGGTCTCCCCCGGTTCGCGTTCAACCCCGATGGCAATCGCGCTCTGGCGACAGCCGGAGATCGACGTGACGATCGCCCTCGATGAACGTTCCGCCGGATTTTTCGCCCTCGGCGCGGCACAGGCCAGTGGATTGCCGGTCGCGCTTCTCTGCACATCAGGCACGGCTGCCGCGAACTACCACCCGGCGGTTGCCGAAGCCGACCTTTCGGCTGTGCCCCTGGTTGTCCTTACCGCCGATCGACCGCCGGAACTCCGTGACATCGGTGCCGGGCAGACGATCGACCAGATAAAGCTTTTCGGCAGCGCGGTGCGCTGGTTCTGCGAAGTGGGCAGTCACGATGCCGACGACACCGGCTTGCTCCATCTGCGGTCGGTGGCCTGTCGTGCTTTTGCAACTGCCAACGGTGACCCGCGACCCGGGCCGGTCCACCTTAACTTCCCTCTTCGTGAACCGCTGGCCCCCGTTGCCGAACCGGCTTCGGTCAAGGCCACTACTGAACTGGCTCTCAACGGACGTGATTCACGGCCGCTCACTGAAGTTCTGGCCGCACCGGCCGGGGTGGCTGCCGCCTCGCTCGAGCGGATCGTTTCTTTGATTGACGGCAGTGAACGCATCCTGATCGTGGCCGGCCGACAGACTTCAACTGGCGTGCGCCTGCCGCTCAGCCGGTTCGCCGACCGCTGCGCGGCACCGATTCTTGCCGAACCTACTTCACAGTTGAGGTCGGGTCCGCATGACCTCAGCCGGGTGGTCAGCACATACGACCAGATCAGCCGCGGGACCCCGCCCGAACTCGCCCCCGATCTTGTCCTGCGTTTCGGGGAGATGCCGACGTCGAAGGCGTTGCGGACCTGGCTGGCTTCGCTCGATGAACTGACCCAGATCGTGATCGATCCGGTTTCTGCCTGGAACGAACCGACCCGCACAGCTGACCTGATCGTCCGCGCGGAGCCGGAAGCACTGCTTCACCTGATCGAAACGAAGGTCGAGCCGCGCGTCGATTCTGACTTCGCCAACGCCTGGCTCAAAGCCGACCGCGTTGAATGCGCTGGCCTCGAGAGCAACGGGGATTCCAGTGGCATGCTTGCGGCTGACGTACACCGGGCGATCGCCCGGGCCGGAATCGACGGGGATATCGTTTACACCGCCTCGAGCATGGCGATCCGTGATCAGGAATCCAGCCTGCCGCCCTTGTCCACGGATGTCCTTTACCTGGCAAACCGTGGAGCGAACGGCATTGATGGATTGATTGCGTCTGGTGCCGGAGCTGGCCGCTCAACCGGTCGCCCGGTGACGATCATCACCGGCGACCTTGGCTTCCAGCATGACCTTGGCAGCCTCGCCCTGGTCAAGGATGCCGGTGTGCCGGTCCGGATCGTGGTCCTGAACAACGGCGGCGGCGCGATCTTTTCCCGTCTGCCACAGAAGCAGGCGATGGAACCGGCCGAGTTCGATGCCCTCATGACCACCCCGGGCAACCTCAATCTGGAAGCTGCAGCGAACCTTTTCGACCTCGCCTACCACCGCGTCGAAACCCTTTCGGGGCTCAAGCCGGTGCTCGCTGCGGGTAGCTCGATAATCGAAGTGCCAGTACCTGCCTGAATCTCCGAAGCGGTTCTGTCCCTTAACGAGAACGGAGCCGTTGCCGGCCCCGTTCTCGTCCTGAGGATTATCGGGATGGGCTATTCCTTGGTCACTTCCCAGACGGACGCCCGGACCTTCCGGTTAGCCAGGAAGTCCTCGACCTTGTGGACCCAGACCGGCATGACTTCGTGATCGAGCGCCTTGCCTTTCTTGAGGGTGAAGCTGACGCGCTTCTTGGTCTTCACCCACTTGGCCTTCTTCTTGACCTTCTTCGGGACCTTCTTCGCGATGGCCTTCCTCAGCACCTTCGCCTTGCGATTGTTCTTGCCCTTCTGGACACCGATCCGCAGGGTTTTCGTCTTGTCGTACGTGACGATTGCCTTGCGCACCTTCACGTCGCGGAGATTTTTCTCGGCGATCGGGGTATCGGCGGCTTCAACGACCTTGTCCGAAGACGGTGCGGCCGGCAGGGTAGCTGCCAGTTCCGGTCCGTTCGGGACGATCATCGCGTTGAGGGCGACTCTTTCCTGCTGCGGCAGCCAGGAGCGGTAGTACGGATCCTGTTCGAGGACGGTGACCGAACCGGCCCCGAACTCCTGGGTGACCAGCGACGGCCGGCCGGCGAGTTCGCCGGTTCCGGTCGCGTTACAGGTGTATCCGTATGAGACCAGCGGGTCCGGGTACTGGTAGACGACCTGGGCGTCAGGGATGGTCGTTCCGTTGCCCGGGAGCGTCGCCGGGTTGATTACCAGCCCGGCATTGTTCCTGAACATCGAACCACCGTTGTCGAATCCCCAGCCAACCGGTGTCTCGGTGCTGATTTCAACCGGGAAGTTGGCTCCCGGTGTCTGCAGCGAACTGCTGCTGATCGGGCATTGGTCGTTGAATGGTGCGGTGTTCGTTGCCTGTGAGTTGACGTTGGTCATGCCGGCCGAACGGGCCGAGGTCAACATGCTGGATCCGTAGCCGACGAAGTTGCCGCCGTCGTTCACGAAGTCCTGCAGGTTCAGCAGGGCGGTCGCGTTGGTGATGTTGCTGCTCGAGTAGAAGGCAGTGAAGCCCTGGTCCTTGAGCCATGTCGCGCTGCTGTTGATGTCAGTCGAAGTGACCGGGATGATGATCGGCGTACGCGGGTCGCTGTTGTTCGACGGCGCGAAACCGAGCTTCTGGGTCAGTCCGAACAGTGGCAGGCAGTAGGCGCTGTTGGTGCATTGCCCCTGGATGTCACTGATCGGTGTGGCTGGCACCGCTGCGTTGTTGGTGTAGACACCGATCTTCGGCACTCCACCCAGGTCGTAATGCGCGACCGGGTAGTTGTCGAGGCCGGTGACCGGGCTGTCCCGGTCGGCCGCGAGTGCTGCGATGTCAGTGCCACCGAGGGTTGATGCGTCCACCAGAGCGGTACCGGTCGGGAACGACCGTCCGCCTGCGGTGAATGCGTCTTTGCCGCGGTGAACCGTGACTCCTTCGGAGAGCAGGTCGACCGCGAGGGCCAGGCCCTCGGAGCTGTCTGTCTTGAAGGCAAGCACCGGCTTGGTCGGGTTTGTGACTCCACCGAAGTGGACTTCGTCAACCAGGGTCATCGGAGCCGAATTCGGCATCGGCTTGCGCAACAGACCGTTGCCACCACTCATGCCCCAGGTGTGTGAGTAAGACCACTGGCCGGAGTCATAGAAGAAGTAGAACGGGACGAAGGGGTCCTCACCGAGGACTGCCTGGATCCAGTGCTTCTGGGTCTGTGCCAACGGGATCCAGAGGGTTCCGGCTGGCAGCGTTACGCCGTCAGCTTCACCATCGGGTCCGATCTCATGAGCTCCGTCAACGACGGTGGGCTCATCGAGCGAGTAAACCTCGACGTCTACTTCCTGGAGTTCCCGCAGGAACTTCGCGGTGTCACCGGGGTGGTTGTCGGGCAGGTAGTAGTAGCCGCAGACATCGACGTCCGGCTGCGAAACGATCGGGTCATCGATGTGGAGCGGGCTGACCAGGGTGTTCTGCTCGAGTTCGCAGCGTTCACCCTGCGCTTCGGCTTCTTCCCACTGCAGGACCCATTCAGTCATGATCCGCTGCTTGTCACGGGTGACGACGTTGATCGTCTCGTCCATGGCGAGATAGTGGTCATAGACCTGCTTGCTGTACAGCTCGTTGGTGCCCTTCTCGAAGGTCATGCCGGCACCGCCCCACATCAGTGAGGGAACCGAATCGCCATAGATCGGGGCGAAAAGGTCATATGAGTAGTAGTTGCGATAGGCGTGACTCTGGTCGTTGAACTTGTCCTGCAGGGCAACGCCGATCGTGTCGTTGATCAGGTCGAGCGATGCGCTCGAGATTTCAGCATGGACCGGGTCCTCGTTCGGCGGGAAGAAATACCCGCTGCTCTGCTGATGCGCATCGATGTAGTAGACGCTCGGGTAAGGGTTCGATCCTTCAAAAGCGATCTTGCTCTCACTCTGGGTCCTGGTGCCAACGTCACGGTTGTGATCGAAGGTCCAGGCGCTGGTCCGCACATTGTTGTCACGGCCGTCCGGATTACGGGTCGGCATCAGGAAATGATCAAGCGCCTCGAGCCGGCGCATGTTGGCGCAATCGGTACGAGCCGCGAGTTCGTAAAGCACCCGCATGATCGCGTCGCCACCAGCTGCCTCAGTTCCGTGAGGTGTACCGGTGACGAACCCGAATGCCGGACGTTTGTTGATCTGGCCGAGGGCATCAGTCGAGCTGATGTCACCGTTTCTCACACCGCGCCAGAATGCCGCGTCGTCGCGACCGGCATCCAGGTTGGCGATGTTCTCGGGTGTACCAACGATCACCATCGGGAAATCACGTCCGAGTTCGGTGGTGCCGAGAC